>QMMC01000403.1 GCA_003647065.1 Deltaproteobacteria bacterium
ACCAAACTGCCGTTGGTACCGACTTCATCATTCCCATCGACAGCTTCCCCGAGGGCCGGGGTATCTACGGCCACTACGGTCTCATGGGCAATGCTTGGGAGTGGGTCTTCGACTGGATGGAGTTCTACGACACCGAGACGGTGATCGATCCAATGGGCCCCACGGTTCCCGATATGCCAGATGGTCGGGTACTTCGGCCGGGGGAGGAGTACATCTGGGGACGTGTCATCGAGTACACGGATGTTGGGGTAACCCCCGGGGTGCATTTCTATCCGCACGGGGCCCGCTGCGCGTTTGACGCCGAGCCGGAGCCGCTTCCGATGTGGGAGACCATGGCTGTTGGCGAGTAGGATGCAAGAAATCCTCGAGAGGTCATCAGACCACCCCTCAGCGATAGGGCTCAGTCCTGAGCAAGGCGGCGACCCGACCGTGCCGGTCGCGGTCCTCATCGCTCTTGGGGAGCGTGCCCAGGAAGGCCTCCGCCCGGACGGCGAGGTCGGCGCACTTCTGGGTCTCTCCCCGGTGCCGTTGGTAGGCCGCGTCGGTCAGCAGGAGGTCGACGTAGGCGCGGACCTGAAATGCCCGCCCCGACGAGCCTCGCTGCGCTCTCGGTGTCGAGCATGTCGACCAGCGCGCGATTCTGGCCGAGGAGCTGCCCATAGGCCGCGTCGAGGCTCTCGGCGAACTCTTCTTCGGGTATGTCGGCCGCTTCACAGCCTTGCCGGATTGATCGCGTGGTGACGGAAATGTGTATTTCGCAAAAGGGGTGACCTGTCTACTTTCCGGGCCCCGGTTGGCTTCATGCGAGCTATCTGCACGAGATGCTGATGGACGGTGACGAGATGGTCGTCCAACTCCATCGATGGGACGTGCACGATCATCCCCACCTCGGTGACCCGGCGGATTCATCGAGAGGCAACGGGGTATTGCTCTGGTTCCAGACTGACGACTTCGACGGTGTCTGCCGGCGTGCCGAGGCGGAGAAGGCCACCGTCCTGGAGGGCCCACTGTTGAACGAAAATGCTCAGCAGTGGGAGGTCTGGCTGCGTGGACCAGAGGGCTACCGAATCGTCGTTTCCGGCTAGAAAGCACTGGCGACCCGATGGCTGCCAGTTTCCATAAGACAACTAATTGACAAGTAGTCGAGTGGTAGTCTATAGAGGCTCATGGCCCATCTTCCACTGAACCAATCGCTCATGATGGAAGCTCTCGCCCGATTGGATTCGCTCATGGAATCCAGCGCTCGGCTCATCGTTGGAGGGGGAGGCGCGATGGTGCTTGCCTACGATCACCCTCTGGCGACCCAGGATGTCGACGCTTTTGCGGCCCAGGGGGGGCTGCGGATGGCCGACCTGGACCAGATGGCGAAGGTGGTCGCTGCCGAAATCGACATTGAGCCTGACTGGCTGAACTCACACTTCGAGACGTTCACCGGCGTGCTCCCCGATGACTATTCGAGCCGCCTTCGTACTGTCTACGAAGGCGGGCACTTGCAGGTTGATGCGTTGGGACCGGAAGACCTATTGATCATGAAGTGCTTCGCGGGGCGCGACAAGGACCGCCCCCATGCTCGACGACTCATACACATCGCGGACGATCTCGACATCGTTGATCGCCACCTGAGCGCGCTCGTCGAGCGCCGCTACGCGAAGGCCGAGCAGGCCGCCGACTATTTTGACGATTTGCGTGACGACGAGGGGCTGTGACGTTGGCCCGAGGTCTGCTCCAGCATGTGCCCACTCAGCCCGACCTCGAGCGGCTCTATTACGAGCTCGAACGAATCGGCGCACCCTCCGTCGGTCGCCGCGCCCCGTGGCCGTACGAGCCTGCGACCAAGGAGGCCCTCGCCGGGCTCGCGGGAGAAATGCTCCGTTACGATCCGAGGCTGCTCTCGGTCCTCCTGCAGCTCTTCTTGGAGGGGTGGATGGAGTTGAACCCACTGGCGCTCCGCACGGTCATGCAGACGATGCGCTGGCCTCAGGCGCTCCTGGTCGTTCTCGAGTTCGCTCGGGCCGCGACGCGGGACGTGGAGCTCCGATACTTTGCCGACTATCTGGGGGCGGGCTTCGTGCGCATGAGCCCCGCCGAACGCTTCTTTCTCGATGCTGAACGTCCGGGGAGTCGCATGGCCCGCCGGAAATCCGGCCGCAACTTCAAGGCCTACGCGCGCTGGGGCTTCATCGGGACCGAGCGGCCAACCGCGAATGCAACCTCTAAGCGGTTGGTCGGAAGCTACGACACGACCTCCCGCGCGTGGGTCCGGCGACAGCTCGCAGACCGACGGGGCCCGTTCAAAGTGAGCGAGTATCTCGACGCCCTCGATGACGCGATTTCACGGCAGCAGGCGTACAAAGATCTCCGCGACGACCCGGAGTTCGTCGTGGAAGGGCGCGGCCGCGGCGCGCGGTGGAGGAGGAAGAAGCGACGGTCTCGCTCGGCTGACCGAGGGTGAGGACCGCCCCGCGATTGAACTCACGTGTCCTTCGATACCGGCGGAAACTCGGCCCGGGCTTCGTAGACGAAGAGCGCCCGGACTTTGTCTGACCAGGGCGCGATTCTGCCCGAGGAGCTGCCCGTAGGCCGCGTCGATACTATCGGCAATTTCCTCCTCGGGTATGTCGGCCGGCGTGCCCGAGATGATCGCGTTGACCGCGTCGACCAACTGCACGATCTGACGGATCAGATAGTCGTCGGAGGAGATCAACGTCAGGCGTGGGCTGCGGCGCCGGTGCTGCGGTCGCCGAAGAGGTCATCGGGGGCGACGATGTGCCCCGCGATGGCGCTCGCGACCACCGTCAGCGGGCTCGCGAGGTAGACGTTCCCCGGGCCGCTTCGCCCCGGGAAGTTACGGTTCTGGGCGCTCACCGTGACTTGGTCTTCGCTGGCGGACTTGCCCGGGCCGGCGTTGAGGCACGCCCCGCAGCGGGGGTTGATGACCTCGACGCCCACCTTCTCGAAGAGCGCGACGTAGCCCTGCTCTTCTGCGTACTCGCGGATGTGCTGGCTGCCGAACTGGATGAAGCACTGGACTCCGTCGGCGACCCGGAGGCCCCGAGCGTCGGCCTCGCGCAGCACCGCGGCGTACATGTCCATGTCGCTCTTCTTGCCGCCGGTGCAGCTGCCGCCGTAGGCGATGTCGATCTTGATCTTGTCGCTCACGTCGCCGAGGGCGATGCCGTTCCGCGGGTCGCCGGGGGTGGCGATCATCGAGGGCACCTCGCCGAGATCGATCTCGAAGGTCTCGAGGTACTGGGCACCGGGGTCCGACTTCACGATGCCGGCTCGGACCTCGTCCTTCGGGACGCCGCGCATCTCGTGGATGTAATCGACGACGACTTCGTCCGCCTCGATGATGCCGGTGAAGCCGCCGGCCTCGACCGCCATGTTGGTCAGCGTCGCGCGCTCGTCGAGGCTCATCTTCGTGACGCCCTCGCCGGCGAACTCGAGGACCTTGCCGATGCCCTTCGAGGTGCGGAAGAAGGGCTGGCTCAGGATGTGAAGCATCACGTCCTTGGCTGAGATCCCGTCCCCGAGGGCGCCGGTCAGCACGAAGCGCACCGTCTCTGGCACCTTCACCCGGACGTCCTTGGTGAACCAGCTGTTGGCCATGTCGGTGCTGCCGGCACCGAAGGCGAAGCAGCCGAGGACCCCGGCCATGCAGGTGTGGCTGTCGGTCCCGAGGACCACGGTGCCGGGGAGGGCGATGTCCTCGATGACGGCGTTGTGGCAGATGGCCTCGGAGCCGCCGGTCTCGACCTCGCCGTAGAGCTTGATCCCGTGACGCTTCGCGAAGCTCGCTTGGGTCGTCGCGAGGCCGTCGGCGTGGCCGAGGAGCCCCAACGCGCGCTTCTCGTCGCTCATCACGTCACCGAGGTAGGTGAGGTGGTCACGGAAAGTGTAAACGCTCTCGGGGTCGGTGACCTTCGCGTCCTTGCCGAGGCCCTCCTGGAAGAGCGAATCGGCCATCGGCGTCACGTACTCGTGACTGAAGCGCACGTCGGTGCGCACGAAGAGCGCGTCCCCGGGGGCGACGGCGTCGACGCCGAGTTTTCCGGTCTGCGCATCGGTCACGGCGTGGGCCGCGACGATCTTCTCGACCATGGTCATCGGCCGGGCGGCGGTGGTCGGTGCGGGGGGGGCCGTCTCGCCGGCCATCCGCCGCTTGTTGTATTCGAAGAGCCCTCCGGACCGCACGATCTCAGCGCTGATCGGGTCGAGGCCCTCGGTGAACATCGACAGCGCGATCTCTTCGCCCTCGAGGATGCGCGGGATCAGTGACAGGTTGGTGCTCGTGAGCAGCCCGATGTTCTGGCAGTTCTGGCCGTAGATCTTCTCGATGCTCTTGGCGATGACGAGCTCGATGCCGGCGGTCTTCTCGCTGTAGGGCGCCGTCTCCCGGGAGCTGCCGCAGCCCTTCGAGTCGCCGCTGACGATGACGCTGAAGCCACCCTTCTTCAGCGTGTCCTTTTCGAAGAGTCCGCCGCGGAGGCCGACCATCGAATAGCGGCCGAGGGTCTCGTCGTAATAGAAGCAGACCCACCCGGGCGTGATCTCATCGGTGCTGATGTTGTCGATCAGCTTTGTCGTCGGGTCGAAATCCAGATCGGCCCCGTCGAGCTGCTTCTTCAAGAGCTCGAGGTCTTCGGTGAGGAAGAGGATTCGTCCGTTGAATGGGATCCGCTCGGGTCGTGCCATGAAGCCTCGGCGCTGAAAGGGGGGCGTTTTTATTAGACGCCTAGCCGTCCCACTGCAAGGACGCCCGCTCCCGCGGCGGCCCTCGCGGCCTCGGGAGGGGTGATCCCGCGTTGATCCGCGTCCGCCTACGAGTGGTTTGGTGAGGGATCACACGCGCATCGCGGGCGCATCGACTCGGAGGCTGGGCGGTCTACCATCGGGTCCATGACGCAATGGAAGCTCAGCCCCCACAAGGCCTTTGGCGGTGTCCCCGGGCCCGTCGTCTGGGTGGTGATGGACGGCGTCGGTAACGGTCCCGGCGACGCCGGTGACGCGGTGCACCTCTCACGCACTCCGACCCTCGACTGGCTCGGAGAGAACGCCCTCACGACCCAGCTCGTCGCCCACGGAAAAGCGGTGGGCCTCCCCGACGACGGCGACATGGGCAACTCCGAGGTCGGCCACAACGCCCTCGGCGCCGGGCGCGTCTTCGACCAGGGCGCCAAGCGCGTCAACGCGGCCCTCGCGAGCGGCGAGCTCTACGAGGGCGCCGTTTGGAAGGGCCTCACCGGTCGCGTGCGCGAGAGCGGCGAGCCGATGCACTTCATTGGCCTGCTCTCCGACGGCAACGTGCACAGCCACATCGACCACCTCTTCCAGATGATCCGGCGGTGCCACGACGAAGACGTCGCCGCCGTGCGCGTACACGTATTGCTCGATGGCCGCGACGTGCCCGACGGAAGCGCGACCGCCTACGTGGACCAGCTCGAGGGGCTGCTGGCCGACCTCTGTGCCGAAGGACGCGACTACCGCATCGCCTCCGGCGGCGGCCGCATGAAGGTCACCATGGACCGCTACGAGGCCGAATGGTCCATGGTCGAACGCGGGTGGCAGCTGCACGTGCGCGGTGAGGGGCGAGGTTTTCCGAGCGCCGCCCAGGCCATCCAGACCTTCCGCGACGAAGACAAAAAGGCCACGGACCAGAACCTCCCGGGGTTCGTCGTCGTCGACGGCGAAGGGAAAGCGGTCGGCCCGATTCGCGACGGGGCAGCGGTCGTCTTCTTCAACTTTCGCGGCGACCGAGCGATCGAGATCACGAAGGCCTTCGAGGACGAAGCCTTCCCCGCCTTCGACCGGGGCCCGCGGCCCGACGTGCTCTATGCGGGTATGATGCAGTACGACGGTGACCTGCTCCTGCCCAAGCAGTACCTCGTCGACCCCCCGGCCATCGACCGCACCCTCGGCGAGTTCCTGGTGCACAACGGCGTCACCCAGCTCGCCACCAGCGAGACCCAGAAGTTCGGCCACGTCACCTACTTCTGGAACGGCAACCGCAGCGGCTACTTCGACGAGAAGATGGAGCGCTACGTCGAGATCAAGAGCGACGTTCTTCCGTTCGAGGAGCGGCCCTGGATGAAGGCCGCGGAGATCACCGACGTCGTCGTCGACGCGCTCACGAACGGCCGCGAGCGCCACATCCGGCTCAACTACGCCAACGGCGACATGGTCGGGCACACCGGGGCCCTCGACGCCGCCGTCCTCGCGGTGGAGTCCGTCGACCTCTGCCTCGGTCGCCTCGTCCCGCTGGTGCGCGAGCTCGGAGGTGCGTTGATCGTGACCGCCGACCACGGCAACGCCGACGAGATGTTCCTCCGGGACAAGAAGTCCGGCGAGGCCCTCCGTGGCGCCGATGGAGTTCCGCTGCCGAAGACGAGCCACACCCTGAGCCCGGTGCCCCTGCACATCTACGCGCCAACCGCACCGAGCCTTGCGCTCAATTCTGACGTCAAGCGCCCCGGTATTTCGAACCTCGCCTCGACTTGCCTGGCCCTCCTCGGGCTCTCGGCGCCCGAAGATTACGATGCGTCGCTGATCGGTTGAGTGGTCAGAAGCGTCTGCTAGCTCTCTGCTCCGCACGATGGCGACTCTCTCTCTCAGGTTACGAACGGTCCTCGAACTCCTCGGGCCGTGCCGTCTTCTCGCCGACGTCGGCACCGATCACGGCCTCGTGCCGGTCGAGGCCGTCGAGAGCGGCCGGGCGGAACGGGCCCTCGCCATCGATGTGCTCGCCGATCCTCTCGCCGTGGCCGCCCGCACCGTACGCGCCGCGGGGCTGACTTCTCGGGTGAGCCTTCTGCACTCGGATGGCCTCTCGGGGTTGGCAGGTCGAGGAGTCGATGCCGTAGTGATCGCCGGCATGAGCGGCAAGACGATGCAGCGCATCTGCGAGACCGACCCCGACGTGGTCGCGGAGCTCGAGCAGCTGGTGGTTCAGCCGAACGGGGGAGTGCAGTACATGCGGGCCTTCGCACGTCGTGCCGGCTTTCATCTCACCGACGAGCGCATGGTCTACGAACGAGAGCAGTACTTCGTCACGTGCCGCTTCTCCCGCCGCGATGGCCCCGACCCGGCCTACGATCTCGAAGGCCTCGGCCTCGACGAGGCCGGAGCCTTCGAGGTCGGACCGCTCCTCGTACGCCGCCGCGATGCCGTCGCTCGCGACTACTACCGCCTGCAGCGCAAGCGCCTCGCCGACCTGGTCAAGCGCGGGGCACCGGGGCGCGATCAGGAGCTCGCGACCTTCGAGCGCGCGCTCGCGATTTGCCTCGCCGACCCACCCGCGATTGCGCGGTAGGGTGGAACCCTCGCATTGAGCCCCAGAGTCCTGTGCCGTACCCTGTACGTGGTGATGCGTCACGCTTGCTTCACGGCCTTTGGCGCGCTCCTACTCTCCGGGTGCGGACTGCTCCTCGACACCGCCCCGAGGCCCGGCCCCCAGGACGCAGCCCCTCGCGACGCCGGCGTCTTCGACGCCCGGATCCTCGACACCGGCTTGCC
>QMMC01000404.1 GCA_003647065.1 Deltaproteobacteria bacterium
CAGGACCGGGTTCGAGATGTCGTGGCAGGTCCCGCAGAAGTAACGGCTCTTGGTGAAGCGGCTGTAGAGCACGTCGTGGCGCGCGCTAGTGTCCACAAAAGACGCGCGCTTGGCGTTGTCCGCGGCGTAAAAGAGCTGCGCGGTGCCAGCCTCTGTATAGCTCGCAGCTCCCGGCTGGAACGACGCATCGAAGAAGGCCGTGCCGTCGAAATAGTCGACGAGGCCCGACTCGAGGCGGTCGGCGGTGCGGGTCACGGCGGCCGCCGCGGCCGAGGGCGTCGTGGACAGGTTGGTCTCGTCCCAGTAGTTGAGCCAGTCGGAGCTCTCGCGGGTGCCCGCGAAGCTGTCCTCGAAGAACGGGTCGTAGAGCCTATGGCACCCGTCGCAGGTGACGCCGTCGAAGTCGTCACCGACGAAGGCCGAGCCGTTGGTCGGGTCCGACCGGCCAGCGGTCCATCCCCCGGGGGAGTGGCAGCGCAAGCAGATGTCGGTCGCGTTCGGACGGCCGACGGCCCAGATGGAATCCTGGGCGGCCACGGCCACGGTGGACCAATAGAGCGGGTCGCGACCCGCCTGGGCCATCATCGAGCCCTGCCAATAGAAGCCCGGGTCGACGCTGGCGTCGTAGCCGTCGTGGCAGTTGAGACAACGGCGGGGCCCCTCGAGGGTGATGCCGTCCCCGGGCTGGGTGCCGGGCATGCGCACCAATGGGTCTTGGTCGACCGCGAGAGGTGCCCAGGCGAAAGCTATGCCCGGGAGGGCCGCTGCGCCGAACATTACCAAGAGGAGACCCTTCAGCTGCGAACGCGCCATGACTGCTTAGATATGCACCGGAGAGGCCCTGTGAACGGTCCGTCCCCAGATTCGAGGCGTGCGAGGCCGGCCTGAAGGGGCTTGCGTCGATTCGTGTAGAATGGGGATGTGTCGTCCCCGTCGCTTCGTACCGCCCCACCACCGACCGGGGGCCCCTCGGGGGGCGGTACCGTACGCGACTCGATCAGGGCGGTTCCGATCGCGCTAGCTTTCGTGCTCGTCGCCTCGGGAGGCTGCTCCCTCGACACCAGCGCCGTCGTACCTCCGGGTGGTGACACCGGGCCCCGTTCCCTCGACGGCCGGGCCGGCGACGCCGCCCTCGATGGGGCGCTGCCGGACGCCCCCTCGTCCGACAGCGGCCTCCCGCCGATCAGGATGGACGGCGGCCCCGACGCGCCCCTCGATTCGACGGCGCCGACAGACACCGGAATGACCGCCGACACCGGAGCCCCCGTCGACACGGGCATGACGTGCATGCCGAGCGCCGAAGTCTGCAACGGCCGCGACGACGACTGTGATGGCGCGATCGACGAAGAGGGCTGCTCCTGCGACCGAGTCGTCGATGGCTCTTCGGTCTACCTCTTCTGCGCCAGCGGAGAGAGCTTCGACACCGCGAACTCCAACTGCACGTCCTGGGGCTACCACGTCGTCTACGTGAACAGCGCCGCCGAGCAGAGCTTCGTCTGGGGCGAAGCGAGATCACGCGGCGTCGTGGACTGGTGGATCGGCATGACCGACACGGCCACCGAGGGCCGCTACCTGTGGCTCGACGGAACCGTCGTCTGGGCCGACGGCGCCGCCGTCAGCTACCACAGCTTCCGCGGAGGTGATCCCGGCGCCAACAGCGACGAGGACTGCATCGAGATGGACGGCCCGACGGAGGGCATGTGGGCCGACGGCACCTGCACTCAGATCCAGCCGTACGTCTGCGAGCTGTGACCCAGCCCGCGTCCGGACCGGTCGGACAGCGTGAACATGCGACCACGGGGGCGTCGCGGCCCGCCCCCCTTGTGACTTCCGCGCGCCTCGGGCACAACAAAACGATGCGCTTCGATCTTAGTGCCGCCCATCGCCCTCTTCGCGGGGCCGCAGCCCTCGTCGCTCTCGCCGCATCGGCGATGCTGGTCGCCCCCGACGCCCAGGCCGAGGACTGGCCCGTCTTTCGCCACGACGCGCAGCGCACCGCGGCCTCGGCGGCGGTCGTGCCCATCGATCGGCCGGCGCCGCTCTTCCGCACCTACCTCGGCGGCTCCCTCGGCGTCACTCAGTTCATGGACATGGATGTCGACGGCGACGGACGCTTCGAGCTCGTCTACGTGTCCGGCGGCCGGGTCGTCGCCAAGCGCGGAGACAACCTCGCCGTCTGGGAGTCGGAGATCGTACCCGTCAACACCATGTGGGGGGCCGTCGATTTCGATGGTGACGGCACCGACGAGATTCTACTGACCCGCAGCTGGCCGGCGCCGTCCCAGCTCGTCGTCGTCTCGAGTGTCGATGGGTCCGTCGTCTGGCAGATGCCCGCCGCGACCACCGACTGGTTCGGCGGTATTCGGGTTGGCGACCTCGACGGCGACGGGCAGGAAGACCTCTACGTCGGCACGGGCATGTGCGGGACGGGCGTCTCGGGCCCCAACGGCACCGCGTTTTCTTTTTGTGAAGGCGGCACGTGCAGCTACAGCAGCGCGCACACGCTTTGGAACCTCACCGGGGGCTCGGGAAACTGCGGCAACGGCGGGGTCCTCGGAGACACCGACGGCGACGGGGCGGACGAGCTCGTCATCTCCTGGGAGCATCCGACGGTTGGCGTCTATTCGACGAGCACGGGAGCCCGAGAAGGTTCACTGCCTTCTTTCAGCGGCGGAGACTACGACCGCGGCGCAACGCGTTTGATGCTGGAGAACCTCGACGATGACCCGGCCCTCGAGGTCGTCGCCTGGACCAACGCCTTCAACGGGGGCTCCGGCGCCCGCCGCATCGCGGTCTTCGATTGGACCGGTGCGACCTATGCGCTCCAGTGGGAGTTGGTCGGGGCGGACCGGGCCGCAGACCGGGTGGTCATGGACGGCGCGAACTCCATCGGCGACCTCGACGGGGACGGTGTGATGGAAATCGCCGTCGCTCGTTACCTCGGCTCGACGGGCACGTGGACCACGACGGTGCGCCACGGGATGACGGGCACGGTCGAAGCGACGCTGCCGGGGGACCTGACCCTCGTCGGGGTCACGGACCTCACCGGAGACGGCACTGCGGAGCTCCTCTCCAAGGACGGCGCCTCTCTGAAAGCCTATCGGATCGCGGCCGACGGCACGGTGACCGAGCACTTCAGCCTCGCAGACCGGGTCCGGGTCTGGGTCAACGACGTCGCTCGGCGGCCGTACGAGCTCAACCCCACGCGGGTCTTCACGATGCAGCTCGACGAGGACGGTCCGGCCGAACTCATCGTCGGCGAAGAGGACTCGGACGGGAACCTCGTCGCCCTGCACGCCTACGACGCCGACACCGGTACTCCGGCGCTCCTCGGAACCTACCGCGCGCCCATGGGGGTCAGCATCCTCGTCGCCAACGAGGTCGGCCCGATGACCCGCGACTACCGACAGCCGGTGGTCGCGACCAGCGACGGATACCTGCTCATCCTGGACCGGGCGATGGTGGTGACCAACCGCGTCGTCTCGGCGGAGTTCGAAGAGCCTGGCATGCGCGTCGGCGGCTTCTACACCGGTGCCCAGGGGCCTCGTTCCACCGCCCTGGTGGGGGCGTTCTCCGATGGGATTTCGGTGCTCACCCCGGACTCCCGGGGCGCCCTAGTGCGCCTCGACGCCAGCGCCGCGAGCCCGGTGTCGGCCCCCGTCGTCCAGGATCAGATCTTCGGCGCCCGGTGGGCCTCGATGCTCGACGTCGACGGCAGCGCACCGAACGAGCTCGTCGTCTTCGAGGGCACGGACCTCGTCGTGCGCACCGGAGGCCCGGGGCTCACGGAGCTCGGCCGCGCCGTCGGCGCCGGCCTCGCGGGCTTCCGCGCCGACCCCCTGCTCGCGGCGGGCCCGGGCGGCGAGGCGCGCTTAGTCGTCACGCGCTACGATTCGAGCTCGCGGATCCAGTTTGCGTCTTACGACGCGGTCTCCCTCGCCGAACGCTGGGCGAGCACCCTGACGCTGCCGGGATGGGGCAATCAGAACCACGGCATTCACTCCGTCGCCGACCTGACCGGAGACTCGGTCGATGACGTCGTGTCGGTGGTCAACGCCGGCCTGCTCCTCGACGGCCAGAACGGCTCGACGCGCTGGTCGAACGGCCCGTTCATGGCCGGCGCGGACCCCATCATCGCCTCGGTTGATGGCGACGCCACGCCGGAGGTCTTCTTCCACGGCGCCTGGCAGAGCACCCGCCTGGTGAGCAACGCCGGTTCGACCCGGTGGACCCGGCCGGCGACGAATACTCAGGTCAACGCTTATGGCGCCCAGGTGGACTGCGGCGGCGCGGTCTCGTTCGTCGCCGGGGAGAGCGGCTCCCCGGAGCTCCTCACCATCAGGGGCAGCGACGGGAGCATCACGGCGCGGCGGGTCCTCGCCGAAGGCATGGCCTACGACGTGGGCTCGGTCCCCGCGGGCGCGCGCACCGGCATCACCGGCAACGTGACTGCGGTGGCGTCGTTGGGCAGCTCAGGTGAGCCGGCGGTGCTGGTGGGCTCGACGGACGGATACCTCTACGCCCTCGACCCCTGCGCCCTGACGGTGCGCTGGTCCATCGACCTCCGGTACCCCGTTGGCGAACCTGTCGTCGCCGACCTGGACGGCGACGGCCAAGACGAGATCGTGGTCAGCGTCGCGGACGGCTATCTCTACGGCATCGGCGGCGCCGCCTACGACGCGCCGGTGGTTCGGGACATCGAGCCCGGCGTTCCCGGAACTGACGTCGACGAGGTCGACACCTCGGACACGCTCTGGGCCTCCTGGGATCCGGTCCCCGGCGCGACGTCCTACATCGTCTCGGTCTTCACCGAGTTCGGCTCGGAGGTACGCTTCCCCAACGCCCAGGACGTTGGCGCCGTGGACGTGGTCGAGATCCCGATGCTCGCCCTCGCCCAGGGCGGCAAGTACTTCGTCGCGGTCCAGGCGGTCGGCCCGGATGGCCCGGGGCTCGAGGGGCGCTCCGATGGGGTGATCGTCGTCGACACCCTACCCCCCGAGGCCACCATCAGCGTCTCTCCGGACCCGGCGTGGCCGCCGGCGAGCATCATGCCGCGGCTCTTCGGCACCTGCACCGACCGCGTCGACCTGGCGCGCATCGAAACCTCCGTCGAGGCGATCGACGGCAGCAACATCATCCCCGTCGACACCCGCATCGTCATGGGCCTCGCGGCAACCTCGATGGCACCCTGGGACGGTCGGATCGATGGAGCCGAGGCCCCGGCCGGGACCTACGTGGCGAGGGTCACCTGCACCGACTCCGGTGACCGCACGGCGACCGCTACCGTGATGTTCGACCTCGACCCAACGGCCGAGCCGATGACCCCCGACGGCGGCATGGTGATCCCGGACGGCGGCACGATGACCATGGACGACGGCGGCTGCGGCTGCCGCACTACGACACCGCGAACGACCGGCGTGCCCTTCGGTGCCCTCGGTTTGCTGGTGATGGCCACCGTCGTCCGACGCGTGCGCAGGCGCCGATGAAGGGTTACGAATCGCGCGTCTTCGAGGCGCCGCTAAAGAGCGGCGCCGTCGTTCGCCACGACGTCTACGAGCGCGGTGAAGGGCCGCCGGTGGTGCTCATCCAAGAGCTGCCAGGCATCGGACCCGAGACCCTTGCCCTCGCCGACCGTCTCGTCGCGGCGGGCCACCACGTCACCCTCCCCCACCTCTTCGGCCCCCTCGGCCGCACGGCGATGGTCGGCAACCTCGCGCGGGTCTTCTGCATGAGGCAGCAATTTCGCCTCTTCGCAAAAAACGAGAGCAGCCCCGTCGTCGACTGGCTCGGAGCTCTCTGCCGAGATGTGAAGACCCGGCGTGATGCCCCGGGCGTCGGCGTCATCGGCATGTGCCTCACTGGCAACTTCGCCATCTCGCTCATGGCCAACGAGTCCGTCCTCGCCGCCGTCGCATCGCAGCCCGCGATGCCCTTCCACTCCCAGGGCAGCCTGCACATGACGCCTGACGAGGTCTCGGCGATTCGCGAAGGCCTCGACGACAAGGGTCCGATGTACGCCTTGCGCTTCGAGGGCGACTCGATGTGCACGGGCGCCAAGTGGGACGCCCTGGGCGCGGCGTTCAACGATGGGGGCACAGAGCGTGTGCGCTTGGTGACGCTGCCCGGCGGGGGACACTCGGTGTTGACGTTGGACTTCGTGGACGAAGAGGGGCACCCGACCCGGAAGGCGCTGGATGATGTGCTTGGGTACTTTGGGGAGCGGCTAGGGGTTTAGGGGGCTCCGGCGGACGGGCCGGTACGATCCTTGCGATGTAGCGTCCCTAATGGGTGACACCAACACCTCCGACGTACGAATTGGCGGAAAGGCGGCCCGAAGAGGGGCTGCGGAGTGGGGAATCCGGACCCCAGTGGCACAGTCTTGGCGCACTCCCCGTGCCTCGACGAGGAGTCCAGTGCCTGAGCGGTCAACCCGCCTCCTGAGCGACACCCGCGGTCTCACCACCGTCGAGTACATCCTCATTTTGGCGCTCATCGCGATCGCCGGCTACATCGGTTGGCAAACGCTCGGTGGGACCATCGCGGCCAAGGTCATGGGCAGCGAGCAGGTCATCGCTTCCCTCGACGGGACCGTAGCGGCCGGGAGCGACGGCGTAGCCGGGAGCGACGGCGTAGCCGGGAGCGACGGCGTAGCCGGGAGCGACGGCGCCTTGACGGGGAGCGGAGGCGTAGCCGGCAGCGCAGGCGCGGCTGGGCGCGGCGGCATGCTCACGGGCGGCGGCACGGCGAGCAGCGGCGGTGTGGACGGCAGCGGCGGTGTGGCCGGAGGCGGTGACGCGACCGGAGGCGGTGGCGTGGCCGGGAGCGGTGACGCGACCGGAGGCGGTGGCGTGGCCGGGAGCGGTGGCGTGGCCGGGAGCGGTGGCGTGGCCGGGAGCGGTGGCGTGGCCGGGGGCGACGGGGCAGCGGTAGGCGGCGCCACGGCCGCTATCCGCGACGGGGCAGCGAGCGGAGCCACGGCCGGCCCGACGCCGATACGCAGCGTGGACGCTACCGCCGGAGGCGAAGACGGGATGCTCGGCCGCGGCGAATCCACCGGGCTGGGTGCCGTGGCCCGGGGCGTCTTCGACGGCGTCGCCGACGTCGTCGGGGGCACCGTCGACGGCGTAGTCGCCATCGGCAGCGGCGCCTGGGACGCCGTCACCCACCCCATCGACACAGCCACCGCGGTCGCCGGCGCCGTCGGCCACGCGGTCACCCATCCGGTCGAAACCGCGGTCGCCGCATACGACACAGCCGGGACAGTCGTCACCGGCGTCGTCGACGCGGGCTCCGAGCTGATAGACGCGTGTGCCAGCGGCGACGGTTACGCCTGCTCGCGGGGAGTCACGAACGTCGCAGCCAGCTTCGTCCCGGTCGGCGCGGCCGGCACGGTGGCCCGCGGCGCAGGGGTCGTGCGCACGGGGGCGGTTGGGGCGAGGGTCTCGAGGCGGGCAAGCCAGTCCGTAAATC
>QMMC01000405.1 GCA_003647065.1 Deltaproteobacteria bacterium
AGTTCAATGCCTACGAACAGGCATCAGACTTCCTCGCGGGCATCGCCGCGGGGCTCCTCACCCTCACCGCGCGCAAAGAATTCGGCGATGTAGTTCCAGTCATCGTCATCGAAAGCGGTGACCGAGCCTTCCAGAGCGCCCGGGTCCGAGCCGGCTTCCACGCCAACGACATCATTCCCGAATTCCTCAGCGGAGTCGTCCAAGGCGCCTATATCGAAGGGGTTTTCACTGCAGGCAGTACAACCGATACCAACGCCTCCCTGCTCCCCGGCGTGCTCATCGAGCTCTCTTTCCCCCGTTCCTTCGTCACGACTGGAGAGTTCACGCCCCCCAACAACTGGAGCGTAGACATCACCTGGGAGCCCTGAGCTTCGCCCTTCGTCCCTCCCTCTTCCGTGATCCCCATGGTAGACCCCACACCATCGTGACCAAGCAGCGAGAACTCTTCGGCACCGATGGCATTCGCGGCCTCGCGAACGCCGGCGCCATGACCCCCGAGGTGGCCTTTCGCATCGGCGCCGCCGTGACCTACCAAGCGCGGCAGCGCGGCAGCAAGACGCCCCGGGTCGTCATCGGCAAAGACACGCGCATCTCGGGCTACCTCTTCGAGACCGCCCTTTCTTCCGGAGTGTGCGCCATGGGAGGCCGGGTCATGCTCTCAGGCCCCCTGCCCACCCCCGCCATCGCCCACTTGACGACGAGCATGCGCGCGGACGTCGGGGTGGTGATCAGCGCGTCCCACAACCCTTACCAAGACAACGGCATCAAGATCTTCGGCGCCGACGGCTTCAAGCTCCCCGACGAAGAAGAGCTCGACCTCGAGGCCCTCATCGCCGGCGATGCCATCGACAAGAAGCGCCCGACGGGTTTGCGCGTCGGCACCGCGGAGCGCCTCGACGATGCGCCGGGGCGTTACGTCGCTTTCGTCAAGGCCACCTTCCCCTCCGAGCTCAAGCTCGACGGCCTGCGCATCGTCGTCGATGCCGCGAACGGGGCCGCCTACCGAGTCGCGCCGAGCGTCTTCGCGGAGCTCGGCGCCGAAGTCTTCCCTCTCGGGGTCAAGCCCAACGGCAAGAACATCAACAAGAAGGCCGGCGCCCTCCACCCAGGCACCGCCGCCCATGAGGTCCTACGCCACGGCGCCGACCTGGGCATCGCCCTCGACGGCGACGCCGACCGCGTCATCGTCATCGACGAAAAGGGCAACGAGATCGACGGCGACACCGTGATGGCGCTCTGCGCCACGCGCATGATTCGCCAGCGGCGCCTTCGCCGGAAGACTCTGGTCGCGACGGTGATGAGCAACCTCGGCCTCGAGCGAGCCATCGAGGCCGAAAACGGCAAGTTGGTCCGGACCGCGGTCGGTGACCGATACGTCGTCGAGGCGATGCGCAAGAAGGGCTACAACTTCGGCGGCGAGCAGTCCGGACACATGGTCTTCCTCGACCACGCGACGACCGGCGACGGGCTGGTCGCGGCCCTGCAGCTCGTGGCCATCGTGCTCCGCGAAGGGCGGCCGCTGTCGGAGCTCGCCAAAGAGGTGATGACCCGCGTACCCCAGGTCTTGGTCAACGTGAAGCTCCGGGACCGCCAGCCCCTATCGGAGATGGCGCGCACCCAGAAGGCGATGGCCGACGCGGTGAAGAAGCTCGGCAAGAACGGCCGGGTCCTCGTTCGTTGGAGCGGGACCGAGGCCAAGCTCCGGGTGATGATCGAAGGCCCGTCGGCGAACCGCATCGAACGCCTCGCAAACCAAATCGCCGAAGAAGCCCGCCGCGACGTGGGCTGACTTTCGGTCGACTCTGGGCTGACTCAGGGAGCCGGGCCGGTCGGGACCGGCGCAGAAATCGGCCGCGGAGTCGCAGAGCCGGGTACGCGGGTCACGAGCACCTCGGTGGGTTCGATGCTCACCACCTCGACGTCGCTGGGCAGGCCTCGCAGTTCGACGATCAGCGGCCGGGTGCCGCCGAGGGAAAGCTCCTCCGACGCGGAGTCGACCCAGGGCACCAGGCGGTCCGGGTCGATGCCCGCGATGAGTTCCGGGGCGCCGCGCACCACGACGTCGATCGTCGTCGGGCGAACCCGGGCGGCGGGGCCTACGGGGACGATCTCGAGGCCCGCGAGGGTGCGCTCGTCGCGTTCCGGGACAACCTGGAACCGCACCGTGACCGAGCCACCATTCGGATAGGAGGCATGGGCCGGCGCCGGGTCGAGACGCACGATGCGTTCATAGTTTCCTGCGCCGAGACCGCGGATGTTGAGCGCTTCGGTACGGATGAACTGGCGCGCGTCAATCTCGGGCTTGGGCCCGTTGATCAGCACCTGGGCCGGCTCCACCACCGGCTCCGAGAGTGAGAGCCCGTCGCCCGGCTCGCCGTTGATGACAGCCTCGACGGGGATCTCCCGCTCGGCGCGCTCGGCGTAGTGCAGCGGAATCGAAGCCGGCGCGAGCTGGACGATCTCGACGCCCACGGGCAGCTCGAAGCTCTCGGGCTCGATGTAGTAGTAGCTGAGATCCGTATCGGTCAGGTCGACCTGAATCGCGTCCAGCTCCTCTCGGCGAATCGAGTTGAGCAGCGAACGGCTACCGCGGAGGCTGACCCGGACCCGGTCCGGGAGCTCGCTCACCAAGATGCGGTCCGAATCGGCCGCCGGGAGGATGGCGACGATGTCCACGAACACCGACCGCTGCGCGTCCTCGGCGCCGTGTACGAGAGAGAAGAGGATGATCGACGCGGCCAGGGCGAAGAGCTTGAGGCCAACGTTCTCCGTGAAAGCCTCCCTGAAGCGCGCCAGGATCCAGCTCACGTGTCCGCCTTGTTCGCGCCCGGGATCGACTTCCGGTCTGTAGCGTCAGCCTTCTGACCTTCCGGCTTCGCGGGCTTCGCGGCCTTCACAGCCTCCATCTCGGCCTTGGGGCCCCGGAAAAAGAGACCGAGCAGGGCGTCCCGGAGCGAGGGTGCGTCGAGGTCGCGGATGATGTTGCCGTGCACACAGAGGCTGATCGCGCCCCGCTCCTCGGAGACCACCACGACCACCGCGTCGGTCTCCTCGGTGATGCCAATAGCCGCCCGATGCCTCGTACCGACGTTGCGGTCGATGGCGGGGCTGACCGTCAGCGGCAAGAACGCGCCCGCCTGAGCGACGCGACCGTCGCGGATGATGACCGCGCCGTCATGCATCGGGTTTTCGAAGCTGGGGATGAAGATGCTGTAGAGCAGCTCTTTGGTGACCGCCGCATCGAGCTCGGTCCCGGGCTCGACGAACTCGTCGAGGGAGGCCCCCCGCTCGAAGACGATGAGCGCGCCGACACGCTTCTGGGCAAGCTGCGTGCTGGCCTTGATGACCTCTTCGAAGATGTGGGTTTCCCGCGCCGAGGTGCTCGTACGCCAGAGCGGCCCCCGGCCCACGCGCATGAGAGCGCGACGGATGTCCGCCTGAAAGATCACCACCACGATGAGCACCAGGTACGTGACGACCGCGTCGAGAATCGCCCAGACGGTCACGAGGCCGAAGCGTCGGGCCAGCTCGTAGACGAGGAAGACGAAGGCGAGACCGATGCCCATCTGCATGGCCCGGGTGCCACGCATCAGGACGAGGACTCGGTAGATGACGAAGGCCACCAAGCCGATGTCGGCGAGGTCGATGGCCACGCCCAGGGGATCTCGCGCGAAGAAGCCGCCGAGGTTCGTGAGGATCTCCCACATCAGCGAAGAACCCCGATGGCTTCGGCGACCCGCACCGCCTGGTAGCTCTCTCGGACGTCGTGGACCCGGACCGCGTGGGCGCCGCCGAGGACCGCCGCGGTGAGAGCAGCGATGCTGCCGCCAAGGCGCTCACCGGGCCCCGGAGCGTCGCCGTTCGCCGCAGGTGCGACTCGGGCGACGAAGGACTTACGACTCGCGCCAACGAGGACCCGATGCCCGGTCCGAACGAACTCTCGAACGCCCCCGAGCAGGGCGGCGCTCTGGGCGGCGGTCTTGGCAAAGCCCACCCCCGGGTCGAGCCAAATCCGAGACCTGTCCACCCCGGCATCGACCGCAGCCTCGACGCGGCCTTCGAGCTCCCGAAGGACCTCACCGACCACTTCGCCGTAGGCCGTGTTTCCGGCATCGACGGCGCCGTCGCCGCGGTTGTGCATCAGGACCAAGTCGGCGTCGGTTTCTGCAACGGCCCGAAGGAGCGAAGGGTCCCGGCCGCCAGAGACGTCGTTGACCACGCTTGCCCCCGCAGCGACGCAAGCCCGGGCGACCTCGCCCTTGACCGTATCGATGCTCACCCGGGCGCCGTGCTCCTTCACGAGCAGCTCCACCACGGGCAGAACGCGCCGGAGTTCTTCGGCCTCGGTGATTTGCTCTGCCCCTGCGCCATACGCCTTACCGGCCGGTCGCGACGACTCTCCGCCGACGTCAATTCGGTCGGCGCCGTCCGCCAGCATCGTTAAAGCGTGCGCGACTGCGCGCTCGGCGTCCAAAAAGCGCCCGCCGTCACTGAACGAATCAGGGGTGACGTTCAGAACTCCCCAGACCTCACAGGGAGTGTCCCGACTTTGCCCTTCCCCCCTGATCGTCACCAACTCTCCTCAGGAGCCCTGAGGCACCTCGCGCGGGCGGGGCTGGAAGATCGAGCCCTTCTTGTCCTTGTCGTCCTTGGCGTCCTTGGCCCTCTGCTTCTTCTGAGCGTAGGTGGGGATGACGATCCGATTCCGCTCGGGGAGCTCTTCACCGTTCATGATGGCGGTGATCTCCTCGTGATCGAGGGTCTCCCGCTCGAGCAAGGCCTCGGCGATGGCGTCGAGCTTGTCCATGTTTTCCGCGATGATCTTCGTCGCCCGGGCGTACTCCGCGTCGATGATGCGCCGGACTTCCTTGTCGATCTCGCAGGCGGTCTGCTCGGAGTAGTCGTTGGTCTTGCCGCCCATGCCGAACTGGAAGCCCGTGTTCTCCTTTTCGCCGTAGGTGAGGGGCCCCATCGCTTCGGTCATGCCCCACTCGGTGACCATGGACCGGGCGAGGCCGGTTGCCTTCCGGAAGTCGTCGGCGGCGCCGGTGGTGAGCTGGTCGAACTTGGCTTCTTCGGCGATTCGTCCGCCGAGGGCCATGGCGATGCGCTCCTCGACCCAGGTGGCCGAGTAGCCGAGGCGCTCTTCGATGGGCAGGGACATGGTCATGCCGAGGGCCGGGCCCCGGGGGATGATGGTGACCTTGTGGATGGGGTCGTGGTTCGGGAGGAGCTCGGCGACGAGGGTATGGCCCGCCTCGTGCCACGCGGTGGTGCGCTTTTCGCGGTCGCTGATGACCATCGAGCGCCGCTCGGAGCCCATGAGGACCTTGTCCTTGGCCATCTCGATGTCGGACATGGACACGTAGTCCTTGTCGAGGCGCGCCGCGAGGAGCGCCGCTTCGTTGACCAGGTTTTCGAGGTCGGCGCCAGTGAAGCCGGGGGTGCCCCGGGCGATGATCTCGAGGTCGACGTCGGGAGACAGGGGGGTCTTCCTCGTATGCACCATCAGGATGCCCTGACGCCCGACGATGTCGGGGCGGGAAACCATGATGCGGCGGTCGAAGCGACCGGGGCGAAGGATTGCCGGGTCGAGGACGTCCGGGCGGTTGGTGGCGGCGATCATGATGACGCCTTCGTTCGACTCGAAGCCGTCCATCTCGACGAGGAGCTGGTTGAGGGTCTGCTCGCGCTCGTCGTGACCCCCGCCCATGCCCGAGCCGCGATGCCTGCCAACGGCGTCGATCTCGTCGATGAAGATGATGCAAGGCGCGTTCTTCTTGCCCTGTTCGAAGAGGTCGCGGACCCGGGAGGCCCCGACCCCGACGAACATCTCGACGAAGTCCGAACCCGAGATGCTGAAGAACGGCACCCCGGCCTCGCCGGCGATGGCCCGGGCGAGGAGCGTCTTCCCCGTGCCTGGAGAACCGACCAGCAGCACACCCTTCGGGATGCGCCCACCGAGGCGTTGGAACTTCTTCGGATCCTTCAGGAAAGCGATGATCTCTTCGCAGTCGTCCTTCGCCTCGTCGATGCCCGCGACGTCCGCGAAGGTGATCTTGTTTTGCGCCTCGTTGAGGAGCTTTGCGCGACTCTTGCCGAAGCTCATCGCCTTGCCGCCCGAGGACTGGAGCTGGCGCATGAAGAAGATGAAGATGCCGAGGAGGAAGAGCATCGGGAGCCAGGTGACGAGGACGCTCGTCCAGAGCCCGTTCTGGTCTTCCGGCAAGAACTGCACGTTGACGTCACGCTCGATCAGGTCGTGATTGAGCTGCTCGCCGATGACACCAATGGTGACCTTCTTCTCGCGAGCGCTGTTGTCGCCCTGCTGAACCGTGAAGGTGATCTCGGCGCTGTTGTCGTGAGGACGGATCTCGACTTTGTCGACGTGGCCGGCCCGGACATCCGTGATGAAATCACTGAAGGCGACGCTGCGCGGAGGCTCGCCCTCGGCCACCAAGTTGTAGATGGCGACGAACATGAGGATGAGAAGGACCCAGAGCAGGAGGGTCTTGTGGCTTTGTTTCACGGGAAGTCCTCGAACGACGAGCGCCCGGGGGGGCACGAACCACCCCCGAACACGAACAATCTAGCTAGCACAGGGCCCTTGGACCATCAATGCTCTGGGTACTGTGGGTCGGGGTGTCCAGCCCCGAGAGCCCACCCGAGGAAGATTAATCATTCTTCACGGGGAGTGGGCTCCCGCGAATCCAAACGCTCGGAGATGGTGAGAATCTTCCCGTCGAGGCGTGCCACCAGGTGGTGAGGGAGCCGGACCTCGCCCCGGGGGCCCCGATCTGCGGACCCCGCCCCACCGACCAATTGGTCGACGGACACCAGGTGAGCACGGCGCGGCGCCACCCCCATGGCCTCCTCGAGGAAGCACCGGAGGGCCTCCCGCCGGGCCGCGGCATCCCCCCCCGCGAGCTTCGCGGCATCGAGGCCGCCGGGGCGCCGAGCCGCCGCGAGGAGCTCTTGGCCGACCCGGTGGACCAGGGCACGGGTCGCCCGGGCGTCGTCTGCGAGCTGAGCGAGGTGCGAAACGACCGCCGGGTCCTCCGCGGCGAGCATCGGGAGCAGCTCCCGGCGAATACGGACGCGGGTGAAGCGGGGGTCCTGATTGCTAGGATCCTCAATGAATTCGAGGCCGTGATGTTCCAGGTGGGCCACCACGTCCGATCGACGGACATCGATGAGGGGGCGAATCACCCCATCGAGTCGCTTGGCCTCGATTCCGGCGAGGCCGCGTACCGAGGCCCCCCGGAGCAGCCGGTCGGGGACCGTCTCGGCCTGATCGTCCTGGCTATGGCCGACGGCGACCCGGGTGGCCCCTTCGCTCCGGGCGAGGCCGAGGAGGGCCTCGTAGCGGGCATCCCGGGCTTTGCCCTGGAGGGAGCCTTCGGGGGCGACTTCGACCCGGAGAGAGCGGAAAGGCAGAGAGAGACCGGCGGCGAGGTCCCGGACCAG
>QMMC01000406.1 GCA_003647065.1 Deltaproteobacteria bacterium
CGATGCTGATCGCTCGCTCACCCACCTGCACCGCGTCCGCCTCGCCGAGGACGACCGGATGCAGGTCGGCGTCTGCCTCGATCTTCAGCAAAGCGATGTCGACCTCTTCGTTTTCGTAGAGCAGCTCGACCCGGGTGGCCCAGGTGCCGTCCACGAGCTTGACCTGGATCGCCGCAGCTCCGTTGGTTACGTGTTGGTTGGTCGCGATGGTGCCGTCGGCGTCGATGATGAAGCCGGTGCCGCCGCCTGAGCCGACGCGGACGGACACGACGGAGCCGGACCAGCGCTCGAAGAGCTCGGCGGGCGTGAGGTCTTCGGAGGAGGCGGTTGGCGCCTCGTGCTCCGTGTCTGCGTCTGCGGCGCCGGCATCGGCGACGCTTGCGTCCGGTACCGTCCCGCCGTCGTCGGTGTTTCCAGCGGCGGCATCCACGTCTGTGGCTACGCCGCCGTCGATCTCGTCCTCGAGGGGTTCGGACTCGTCGCCGTAGTCGATTTCTCCGGAGAGGGCGAAGACCACCCCGCCGATGCGTGGAAGCCCGTCGTTCACCAGACGCTGCCCCTCGGCCCCGACGATGGGGCCGGCGAGGAGGAGCATCACCACCCCGAGGCCGACCCAGGTCACGGCGAAGACGTCCGACGGGATGCCGCGGCCCTTCGACGGGTCGTCCTTGGGGAGCAGTCGGTCCGCGAGGAAGAGCGGGGCAGCGACCGCCACCACCAGCGCCACGCCGAGGCGCGCCCATATGTTGTCGGTGACGAGCCCCACCAGGGCCATCAGTCCGAGGACCGCCGTTGGCCCGCCGACGAGCAGCGCCAGTGCTTTCACGACCCCGTGGGCCAAGACGATGACTCCACCTTTGGCCGGTTTTTCGCTCATATACCCAAACGTTTACCAGATGCGTCCCACGGCGGGCAACGCTCCCGAGGGCACTACTCGTCCACGACTGCGAGAAACATGTCGGCGATAGCCTGGTGTCCGGCGGGGTTGGGATGGGTGCACGAGACGTCGAACCACAGGGGCGTGCCGGGCCCGCGGTAGCACGGCGCGGTCGAGTCCCCGTGGTTGAATCCGTGGCCGCAAAACTCCTCGAAGAGAAAGATCATGTCGCTGCCGGTCTCGACGGCGATGCGCATGTACTGCTCTTCGGCGTAGACGACCATGTCGGCGAGGATGCTCGGGTCGTCCCAGTCCGAGCTGAAGCCCGCGAGGCGGGCGGCGTCGCAGTCGGTGACCACCCCGGTGCCGTCGGTGAACTCGTACATGTTCCCGAAGACGACATCGACCCCGGCCGGGAAACGACCGGGCTCCTTCAGCCAACGAATCGCGTCCTCCAACTGCTGCACGAAGGTGCGGACCTCGTCCCAGATGTCGGGGATGGGCACCCCTTCGACCCCGTGGCGGGTGATGTCCGCGACATCGTTGCCGCCCACGGTCATGATCACCAAGGTCCGGAGGCCCCGCCGGCTCTCCGGGAAGCACTCGCCTATTTGGGTGCCCGGCGAGAGCAGGTCGTTCGTGTCGCCGCCCCACTCGGCGCAGCTCGCGAAGGCACCGGACTCCCGGACGCTGGAGGTGCCGGTGAGGGGGTTGGTTGTCTTCCAGACCGCGCTCGGTGGCGTGAGGCCGAAGCGGGTCGCCAGCCCGTCGGCGACGATGGAGCGGTAGAACTGCGCGCTGAGGGTTGGCTGGGTGCCCGCGGTCACCGAGTCGCCGAGGAATACGACGCGCTCGACGCCCGTGATGCTCTGGTGGTTCGTGCCGAAGCAGTGGCTGCCAATCGTCGCCATCGCGGCTTCGTAGTTGGGAGCGATGGGCGGGGCAGAGGCGTAGGCGTCGGCGAAACAGCGCGCGGCGGTCAGGGGGCTGGCGTCCGTGGTTGCGTCGATGGCGGCGTCGCCGGGCGCGCCGGAGTCAGCGCTCACCCGGCCGCCGTCTCGGGGGGAGCCCACGTCGGGCCGCGCTCCGTCTACGACCTCGCCGGAGTCCCGGGCGCTGGAGTCTCTGGCTGAATCGGTAGGCACCGCCGTCCCGGAGTCGCTGGCCGCGGTGTCGTCGCCGCTGCATCCGAGCACGAGCCCCAGGGCCAGAGCCGTAGCTAGGTGGGTTCTGCTGCTCACTTGGCATTCATGGCCCACCGGGTGCCGGTCACCAAGCGGCTCACGAGGAGGAACTCACACAGGCTCATCGAAATTTTCCCGGCAGCGTCTCTCAGACCGCGGGGTTGCGCGCTTGGTAGAGCCATTCGGCGACTTCCCGTCGATGTGTGATGCATTACGCTCCGCAGCTGTGGAGAACATCATGAACAAGAACCGCTCGTGCCTACTGCCCATGGCCGCCCTGTCGCTGTCTCTTGCGATCGTCGGCTGCGACGACCCGGCCGACGCCCCCGAGGCCGAGGGCATCATCGACGAGGTGGTGCCGGCGCCCGTCGCGAACACCGTGGTGGCGTCCATCGACCTCGCTTCGATCGCATCGCGCATCGGAGGGCTGCGCATGGTCGTGGGCCAGTTCGGGGTGGAGCTCCGGCCTCAGGCCTCCGGGGTCTTGAAGGCCGTCGTCTCCGACGGCGCAGGCGATGTCGTCGAGGGCGCCGAGGTCGAGGTCTCCATGCAGGGCAAAGATGGACAGCCTCACACCGTCACGCTCTCCTGGGACGTGAGCGCTTCGGCTTACCTCGGGACGATGGCCGGCGCGGCCCCGGCGGCCGGCGCCGCCACGGTTAAGGTCTCGGTAAATGGCAACACCGCCGAGGTGACCGCCGAGGCGGTCAACGTGGCCGCCGCGCCGACCTACGGTGGCCACGTGGTGCTCCTCGGTGACATGGCGGCCGAGGTTCGCGCTGAAGCCGACGGCGTAGTCTTCGTTACGGCGCAGCGCCCGAGCGGACCCATCGGCGCCGACGCCGACGTGGAGATGAAGGTGACGGTGACCGGTGAGGGCGGGGCATCCATCGATTGCCCCCTCGCTTGGGATCCGCCGACGGCCGGATTCGTCGGCGTCCTGCCCGAGGGCACGATCCTCGCCAGCGGGTCCCTCGAGTTGACGGCGACCATCGATGGGGTCGAGCACCTCGCGGGGCTGAGCGAGGTCAGCGTCACGGCCCCCGCCCACGACGGCGACGTCATCGCGGTCGGCGACCTGAGCGTCGAGCTCGTGCCCGCGGCCGACGGCAAGCTCGATGCTTACGTGACGGACGCGTCCGGGGTGGCGGTGACCGCAGGGGCCGACGTCACCCTCGAGATTGCAGGGGCAGAGACGCCGACCGTCTTGGTCTGGGATGACGGCGCCGGTTCCTACAAGGGAGAGGTTGCCGCCGACGTCGACATCAGCACCGCGCCGATGGTCCTCGTCGTCAATCACCAGGGCCGGGCCCGGCGCGGTGGCATCGCGGTCGCCGCCGGCCGCGCCCTCGGGGTGACCTGGCGTGCTCGGGTCGCCGCAGGCGCGGGGGGGGCCATCCCTCCGGGCCAGGCGATGCACCTGGCCTCCAACGTCGAGCTTCGGGGGCGCATCGGCGTGGACGTCGCCGTCCCCGACGTCGAAGCGGACGTCGAAGCGGACGTCGAGGTCGCCGTCAGCGCGATGCGCGGTCGGTCGGCCGCGGCGATGGCCAACGCCCAGGCCAATGCAGAAGCGGCGCGGGCCCAGGCGGCCGCCGCGAACGCCCATGGGCAGGCAGCCCAGGCACGGGGCCAGGCCGAGCGTGTCCGGGTCAACGCGGCAGCCGCTCAGCGCACCCAGGTCAACGTCCGGACCCCGGGCGTGCCGCGGGTCAACGTCAGCGCGATGGGCAGCGCTGGTGCGATGGGCAACGCGAGCTCCATGGGCAACGCGAGCGCGATGGGCAACGGCGCGAGCGCCGGCGGCAGCGTCAGCGTGATGATCGGGTTCTGAGGCGAGTCGTGCTCTCCGCGCCCCTACCTCGCGGCGGCGGCGTCAGGATCGACACCGATGGTGCACGGCCTGCCGGGAAGCACGTGCTGGAGCAGCAGCATCACGAGGTCACCTTCTTCCGTCTGCACCCGTCGCCATGCCTCGCGGGCGGCGTCTAGGTCGTCCTCGGTGGGCGCATGCGTCGCGCCGTCCTCTTCGAGGTCGGCGAGGAGAGCCTCGGCGTCCCGCCCCGCGGCCATGGCGTCGATGAGCGAGTCGAGGGCGGTGGGGCTCTCGGCGCTCGGCTGGGCGTAGGAAAGGAACTCGCGTTCGAGAAGTGACTCGTCCGAGCCTGCGGCGTTCGTGATGATTTCGAGGGCCTCGAGGGCGACCTCTGCCCCTGACGTGGTCTTTGGAAGCTTGCCGCCTCCCCGCCCCCACACCTTATAGCGGCCCACGTAGAGTGCGACCTGCTCGCGCCCGGCGAGGCCCAGCACGGCCATGGTGACGACGATGGCGAGGCGGGAGTCGGGATGGTTTGGCTCCCGGAGAAGCGTCTCGTCTTCGGAGTCCCTGCGCACCCACGCCGCGAGGTCGTCGTCCATCAACTCTTCGAGCTCGTCCCCGAGAGCGAGGGCCGCCGCCGACGAGAGCGGCGCCGTGTACTCGAGGGCCCCGGCCGCCTCGTACTTCAGGGACTCCCCGAAGGCGTAACGAAGTTCGTCGCCGACGAACACCACCAGCCCCCGGTCACGTCCATCGGTCGAGTCCACCCGGTAGCGCCGCTTCCGGATCTCTTCGATGAGGGCCTTGGTGCCAAAGCCGCCGAACAACACCGCGACCAAGCTCGACAGGCCGACACCGAGGAAGACGAAGTGGGGCTGCTCCGGCGGGTAGAGCACGAAGTAGATCGCCACCGCAGCGGCTCCGAGGCCGATCAGGACCGGGAAGACCCGCACGTGCTTGAACCGCTCTTGGGGCCCGTACTCCGTCCAACGAATCTCCCGGGCGTAACCGCAGTCCCGTCCGTGCCGGTGGTCGTAGCCGCAGCCGAGGCAGAAGGTGGGGCGCGGAGATGACGTGGGTTCTTGCACGACGGCAAGACGGTACCCCCTCTGCCGTCAGAAACCTACGGCTCGCACACGCTGTCGAACCAGACCAGACCGGCTTCGTCCTCGGCCGCGTAGTCCGCGCCGTCTACTTCCCATTCGAGGTCCACGCACGTCCGCGCGCGCTGACCGACGAAATGCCAGTCTCCGTCGGTCGTCTCCCGCATTTTGCAGCAACCCTGCTCGGTTCGGTCGGGGTCGTAGCCGGGGGCCGTCGAGCCCCCCACGGCGGCGATCATGAAGTCCACGGTTTCGACCACGGTCAGGCCACTGGCGTTACTGAAACCACCCTTCGGCGGCATGATGCCGTCCCGTCCGCTGAAGCCGTCGATCGCGTGCATGTAGAGCTCGGCCCGGGGCCGGTCCACCCGGTCTGACCACGAGCCGAAGTCAGCGAACTTCGGCGCGCCGGCGACCGAGGTCTGGTGGCAGTTGGCGCAGCCGTACACGTAGAGCTCTTCGCCGCGCTCGAAGGACTCCTCGCCGCCATCGGCCTGGACGCCTCCGTCAGCGAACGAATCATCCTTGTCATCGTGTCCGCCGATATCGGCCGAGCCGTCTTGCATCGCGCAGCCGGTTCCCGTCGAGATGAGGGCGAAGATAATCAGAAACTTGGTCACGGCGGTCTCCAGGTCGGGGGTTGCCGGGAGCTACCGCAAGGAGCCTGCCAGGTCAGAACGCGCTACAAAGACGTCGGTAGACGGCGTTCTTTCTCGGGTGATCGCACATGTAGGTAGCAGCCGGGGCAGAGGATGCTCCGGTGTCCCCGGGGCCCGTCAGAAAACGCAGATGCCGTAGGCGCAGGCCCAGTGACCCGCGCTCGCATCGTAGGCGCAGCGGCCGCCGCCGAGGCCGCCATCCATGGTGCACTCGGAATCGGCCGTGCAGGTGTCCCCGGCGGTGCGGCAATACCAGCCTTGGGGAGGGCCTCCCGCGAGGCAACCGTAGGTCGGGCTGCACCGGCCCGAGGAGCAGTCCGCTCCCACTTTGCAGTTCGACGAGACGCACCGGTTGCCCCCGCCGATGACGGCCCCGTCGCAGGAGCAGACTTCGTTCGAGTCGCAGTCGCCGTCCTCGAAGCACTCGTCGTAGCTGCAGAACGCGCCGATCATGCCGAAGACGCAGCGGCCGTTGTCCCCGGCCGTGCAGTCGCTGTGCGCCGAGCAATCACCAGACCCGCCCGGGTCGGCCCAGGTCGGGCGGCAGCTGCTGCAGGCGATGGGGGTCACGCGGTCGGCGGGGGGCAAATCCACGCACATGCCCGCGTCGACGGGCGTTCCGGAGTCGAGGGGCCCCGAGTCGCCGTCCCCCGAATCTCCGATCCCGGTGTCACCGACGCCCGAATCGAGGTCTCCCGAGTCCATCGGCGCGGCGCTGTCCCCTGCGCTGGAGTCGGCAGGCGCGGCGGAATCGCTCGCGCCAGAGTCCCGCGGCGCCGACGAATCACCGGCAGCGGAATCCCCCGCCCCGGAGTCGGTGGGCATGGAAGAGTCGGTCGCCCCGCCGTCGTCGCCGCAGCCAACCGAGAGAAAGAACGTTGCGACGAGGGCCGCGCACACCGTCGAAGTCGAGCGAGTCATGGGCCGATACTAACCGATTGCCGGACGGCGTGGAGCGGGCGCTTCGTGCAAGGCGGGGATTGGACGCGCAGCCCGCTGTTGGTAGGGTGGTGCATGCGAACCGTCGCGCTCTTCATCGCGCTCCTCAGCGCCGCGTGCGGCGCCAACGACAACGGCGCTCCGCCCCCGGAGCGCAACGAACGCCCGGGCTGCCGGCCTCCCGAGCTCACGAATACACCGGCCATCGGGTTGGTCGAGGTGTCCCCGGGGTGTCGCTTCACCGGCGGCGGCACGGCGAGGGCCCCTCGAGTCGTCTCCTCGGTGCAGGAGCTAGAGCAGGTGCTCGCTTGTCCAGGCGGCCCGCCCATCGCGATCGACCTGGGCGACCACGACCTCGCAGTCGTCGGGTTCACGATGTCCCCCGCCTACGGCGGCACTGAAGTGCTCGACGATGGCGCGACGATCACCATCGTGACCCAGGACCGGCCGCCCTGCCCGGGCGACCCCCAGGCCATGCCCACGCCGAGCTTCTTCGCGTTCCCCCTGCCCAAGGGCGCCGAACGTACTTTTGCGCAGGCGTCCTGCGCCCTCGTCGCCCACTGCGACGATTAACCAGCTCCCAGCTGTATAGCCAGATGAGCTATCCTTCCTCCGGGCACCCTCCCGGTTCTGCGAACTTCGCGTGCGGGCTTCCGGTGCACGGGGGCGCTATGAGCTTGAGTCGAGTCATCTGGGTTGCATGTGTGCTTTCGAGCGCGATCTTCGGCGTGGCGGGATGCGCCGACGACACCGCCGGTGATGGCGGCACCGACAGTGGCGTCGAGGACGGGGGCACCGACAGCGGCGTCGAGGACGGGGGCACCGACAGCGGCGTCGAGGACGGGGGCACCGACAGCGGCGTCGAGGAC
>QMMC01000407.1 GCA_003647065.1 Deltaproteobacteria bacterium
GGATGCACAGAGCCAACACCAGTCCCGCGCGCTACAATCACGTCGTGACCGACGCCGCTCAGAAGCTGCTCGACCAGGCTCTTCTCCTGCCGAACGTGGAGAGGGCGAAGCTCGCCTTCGACCTCCTGGCCAGCCTCGACGGCGATCCCGGCTGGGATGAAGCGTGGCTGACCGAACTCGACCGACGGGTGAAGGCCGCCGCGGAGCATGGCGAGACCGGCGGCGACTGGCATTCGGCAAAGGAGCGCATCCTCGGCCGACTGGGCCGACTTCCCGCAGGATGAAGCGGCTGCGGCTGCTGCCAGCCGCCGAGTCGGAGGCGGCGGCGGCGGCGTATTGGTATGAGGAACGAGAGGAAGGTCTCGGCGTCGAGTTCGTAGGGGAGCTCGATGCAGCCTTGGAGCGCGTCGTCGCAAGACCGCGGGCATTCGCCCTTTGGCGGAAGAACCGGCCGTTCCGCAGGGCCCGGTTGAAGAGGTTCCCCTATCTCATCTTCTTCAGGTTGCTCGAGGAGGAGATTGAAGTTGTCGCCGTGGCGCACGCCAAGCGCAGCCCGGGCTACTGGGCAACCCGATGACGAAGATCAACGGGACGGTCTCCGTGCTCAATGGGGATTGAGGCACTTGTCGCCCCGCTAGCTTGCCCGAACATTTTCCGAGCTTCACACGCAACTGCACCGTGGTCAGCCCGATGAGGAGGTGATGACTGCTCCTCGCGCACCTGTTCACCGTGGACAGGTTTGGTGAAAGTACCCGGAGCAGAACGCGCGGTAGTCTCACCGGAGAAGGTGCACGGATACCTTCTGTCGGCCACGCATCCCGTGGGGCGCTTCAAGGCCGCATACTTCGCTGCGCTCGGCTATGGGCCCGGCGATTGGGCGGACCTCCGCGACGCCTTGCTCGCCATCGTGAATACGGAAGCGGCATCCCCGGGCAGGGCCACCTCCTACGGGGTGAAGTACGAGGTTCGTGCTAAGCTGAGGGGACCCCGGGGCCGTTCCGCGACTCTCGTCACCGTATGGATCGTTCTCACCGGCGAGGAGAGCCCCCGATTCGTAACCGCCTTCCCCGATTGACCATGAGCTACAAGACACTCGATACCGTCGTGCTCGCGAAAGACCTTCCCGAAGAAGGCCTGCGTCGAGGCGACCTCGGAGCGGTGGTCGAGGTCTACGCGCCCGATGGGCTCGAGGTCGAGTTCGTCCGCGCGTCAGGCCGGACGCAGGCGCTGGTAACTCTCAGCATCACCGACGTTCGACCGGTTCAGGATAGCGACCTCATCGCGGTTCGCCCGCTCGACCCCACCGGGTGAGGCGACGCGGAGCCGGGCGAATTGAGGCGAGCGTCCCGATCGGCTCAGTCCGGCCACCGCGCAACGCACACAGCCGGCCCCGCTCCACAGCCGTCGAGGCACATCAAGCCAGTACCCGCCGCGGCACAATCCGAGTCGCGCGCGCAGGGGATGGAACAAATCTGCCGGAAAACGCACTCGGGCGTTCCTTCCCCAACCCGCAAACCGCCGGTCGAGACGCAGGTCAATCCGTCGACGCAGTCGTCGGCCGTTCCACACTGTTCGCCGACCTCGCCCGGACCGCAGGCAGCGAGCAAGGCGAGGACGAGCGCGAAGACGGGCGCGAGGACGATATTCGACACCGAGAGACTTTTGGGCACTGGGACCTCCTTCGTACGAAGCCGGTCTACTTCCTCGGTGCACTGAATCCCAGGCAATCCTCTCGTGGTCACGGGTGTTTCCGTCGGCTCAATCCGGCCGCCCCACGACGCACACCGCCGGCCCCACTCCACAGCTTTCGACGCAGATCGAGGCGGTGCCCGTCGCGGCGCAATCCGAGTCGCTCGCGCAGGGGATGGAACAGAGCTGATGGGGAACGCACTCGGACGCTCCCTCCCTGAGGGCCAGCCCGCTGGTCGAGACGCAGGTCAATTCGTCGACGCAGTCGCCCGGAGCTTCACACACTTGACCGAGCTCGCCCGGGCCGCAGGCCGCGAGCAACGCGACGCTGAGAGCAAGGACGATGTTCGAAAGCGAGTGCATGTTGGGCACGGAGGCCTCCCTTGATCGAGTCGGTCTACTTCCTCGGTGCGCGAAAGCCCAGAGGATCCTCGGTGGTCGACGCGACCGAGTTCAGACGTCTGTACTTCCCAGTACACACGTGTGGACGGAGTACAGACGTCTGTACCGAGTACAGACGTCTGTACTTCCGAGTTCAGACGTCTGAACTCGATGCGGCGGGTTGACCGGCGACGCGGCCCGGAGCTCCCGGCTCAGCCGTAGGTCGCGATCAACGCCTGGGCCAAGACGTACCACCCGTCGACGAGGACGAAGAGCAGCAGCTTGAAGGGCAGGCTCACGGTGGTCGGCGAGAGCATGTGCATGCCGAGGGCGAGCAATACGTTCGAGACGACCATGTCGACGACCAGGAACGGCAAGAAGACCAAGAAGCCTATCTGGAACGCCTCGGAGAGCTCGGTGATCAAGAACGCCGGCAGCACCACGAGCAAGTCGTCGCGCCCGACCTCGTCGGCGCGCTCGGGGCCCCGGGACTGGCGCGCCAGGTCGTAGAAGAGGCCGAGCTCCCGGGCGCCGGCGTTGCGTATCAGGAATGCTCGCAGGGGTTCGACGCCGACTTCGACGGCTTCGAAGAGCGCGTCGACGCTGTCGCCTTCGAGGGGGTTGTTGCGGTCGATGCGCTCGATGGCGGGCCCCGCCGAGGTCACGATCTCTTGGCCGACCGGCGCCATGACATAGAGGCTGAGCAGACCGGCGAGGGCGGTGATGATCATGCCCGAGGGCACCTGCCCCGTGCCGAGGGCGTTACGCAAAATCGAAAAGACGACGGAGATCTTCACAAAGCTCGTCGTCACCATGAAGGCGAAGGGCACCAGGGTCAGCGCCCCGAGGGCGATTAGCGTGACCAGGGGGTTGTCGCCCATCAGGCATCCCCCTTGGGCTTCGCGTCGGACGACGCTGTGCCGCCGCCAGCAGAGCCAGGACCGCTGCCGCGCAAACGCGCGAGCACATCTGCGAAGGACAGCCCCGGCCCCGGCGAGGGCACCTCGGCGATGTTCGCAGGATCGAGCTCGCTGAGCAGCGTCGGGGCCGCCCCATCGCCGGCGCCGATCAAGAGCACCTTGCCCCCGACCTCGACGAGATAGAGCGAGCGCCGTGCATCGAGGGGCACGCGCTCGAGGACCGTCAGCCGGCGCCCTTTGGCGAAAGCGCCCAGGCCCCGGTTGGCGCTCCACTTGAGCACTACCCACGCCAGCACCGACACCGCCGCGAGGGCGACGAGGGTCTGAAAGAGCGCCATGCCGTAGCCCCCCGGGAGGTCGGCGCGCTCACCGACCTGGAGCAAGATTCCCCCCACGACCCCGCCCTACTCTGCCGCGTCATCCACTTCAGCGCTCGCCGCGCCAAAGTCCACGGACTTCACGAGCATCTCGGCGATGTCGAGCTGGTCGACCTGCTCTTCTTTTTCTTCGGCCTTGAGGCCGTCGGTGAGCATGGTCATGCAGAAGGGGCAGCCGCTGGCGATGGTGTCGCAGCCGGTGTCGAGGAGCTGCAGGGTGCGCTTTTCGTTCACGCGGTTTTCGGTCTGCTCCTCCATGAACATCTGGGCGCCGCCGGCGCCGCAGCAGAGGCCCTGGGACTTGTTCCAGTAGGGGACCTCGCGGAGCTTCACGCCGGGGATCGCCGCCAGGACCTCGCGGGGCTCGTCGTAGACGTCGTTGTAGCGGCCGAGGTAGCAGCTGTCGTGGAAGGCGACGGTGGCCTCGACGCGCTTCTCGGGGACAATCTTGCCCCGGGCGATGAGGCCGTTGAGGAACTCCGAGTGGTGGACGACGTCGTACTTGCCGCCGAAGTCCGGGTACTCGTTGACCAGAGTGTTGAAGCAGTGGGGGCAGGCGGTGACGATGGTCTTCTTGCCCGCGTCGTAGCCGTTCAGGGTCTCGACGTTTTGCTCGGCGAGCATCTGGAAGAGGTACTCGTTGCCGGCGCGGCGGGCCGGGTCTCCGGTGCAGGTCTCTTCGGTGCCGAGGATCGCGTAGTCGACCTCGGCGTGGTCGAGGAGCCGGACGAGGGCTTGGGCGGTCTTTTGAGCGCGGTTGTCGAAGCTGGCGGCGCAACCGGCCCAGTAGATGACCTCGGCGTCCTTGTGGTCGGCCAAGAACGGGACCTTCACGCCGTGGTCCTCGAGGAGCTTGTCGGTCCAGGCCGCCCGGTCCGACGACGAGAGGTTCCAGGGGTTGCCGTTCATCTCCATGCCCATGAAGGGGCGCTGGAGCTCAGGCGGCATCTCGCCCTTGTTCATGACCAGCTCGCGGCGCATGCCGACGATCTTGTCGACGTAGCTGATCTGCACCGGGCACTGCTCTTCGCAGGCCCGGCAGCTAGTGCAGGCCCAGATCACGTCGGGGTCGACGATGTTGGGCACGAGCTCGACGGCGGGGTCGGTGTTTTGGAAGTAGCCGCCCTCGGGGGCCGGGGGATTGGCGTGCAAAGGCTCCTTCGCCTCGTCCCCCTCGTCGCCCTCAGGCCCGTAGCTCGGGTACTTGCGGTCGATGCCCTCGGCCGCGGCGAACATCGCGCCCTCGGTGTCGTAGAGGTGATTGCGGAGCGCGAGGGTGAGGTGCTTCGGCGATAGCTTTTTGTCCGTCGTGTAGGCGGGGCAGTTGTCGCTGCAGCGGCCGCACTCGGTGCAAGTGTAGAGGTCGAGGATGTGGTTCCAGGTGAGGTCCTCGAGCTTGTTGATGCCGATGGACTCTTCGCGCTCCATCTTGCCCTCGATGTCCTCGACCGGCGGAAGGCGTCCGGGGGAGGTCAGGGGATGGGTGAAGACGTTCGGCATCACCGTGATGATGTGGAAGTGCTTCGAGAAGGGCAGGATGTTCAGGAAGATGAGCACCAGCGCCGAGTGCCCCCAGAAACCGACGTGAGCGAGCAGAGTGACCGTCTCGTCGCTCATGCCATCCATGGCGAGGCCGAGGATCGACGAGGCGAAGGCCGCCACGTGGAACTGCGCCACGCCGCCGTGGGCCCGGGCCTCGAGGACGCCCCAGGCGCCGTAGTAGAGGAGGTCGCCGAACATCATCGTGATGATGATGCCGAGGATGACCAGGCCCTCGTTGCCGAGGGTCATGCGGTTGGTGCCGCCGGCCTGGTCGTCCGAGATGCCCGCCTTGGCGGTGCGGAAGTAGACGAACATCGAGGCGCCGACGATACAGCCCACGACGAGGAGCTCTTTGACGAGCACGTAGCCCATGCCCAGGGGCGCGTCCTCGGCGAGGATCCCCCAGAAGTCGAAGCGCGGAGCGTAGCCGCGGATGATCAGCTGGAGCGTGTTCAGGGTCAGAACCATGAACGACGCGAAGATCACCATGTGGGCGTATCCGGCGTTCCTGTAGTTCGGCATCTTCTTCTGGCCGAACGCGTAGATCACCGTGTCCTGGACACGCTTGCTAAACTCCGCCAGGTCGAAGCGGAAGTCGGGGTCGGCGGTGCCGACCATCAGCTGACGCCACCGGCGGTTCATCGCCCAGGCGAAGGCGCCGAGGGTCAGGACCAGAAGCAAGGTCATTGCGATGGGACTCATCTCAACCTCTATGCGGGGGTGAACCCGTCTCTATTACGGGGGGACTGACAGCTCCCCCCGTCAAACATCTTCATCTGGGTGGCGCCGCCCGGTCTCGGTGCCGCCGCCAGCGCGGCGGGTCTTACTTCGGAAGCTTCGCGTCGAAAAACGCGCGGAGCTTGATGAGGTTCTTCTCTTCTCGCGAGAAGGACGGCGACCGGTAGCTCTTGGCGAAGCCCTGGACGTCGGACATGAACTCGGTGCGAACGCCGTCGTCCTTGATGATGTCGTCGACCGACCGGCCCCGGGCGGAGCCGTTGCGCAAGCCCCGGACGTAGGCCTCGAGGCGACCGTAGTCGGCCTCGAGGAACTCCTTCAGCATCTCGCAGTCCTTAGCGAGATTCGTGATCGTGCTCGTATGATCGTCGTCGACGTCGTCGAGGGGCTCCTTGCCCGCGAGGTCCGCCGCCACGCGCAGCACGAAGGCATCGTCGAGGTAGCCGATGTCGTCGATGCCATCGGGGATCAAGTCGAGAGACTTGAAGAGGTAGTTCAACCCTCCGGTGATGGCCTCGAGGGAGTCGGTCGGCATGCCCTTGACGCTGAGCAGCTCGGCGAGCTCCTCGGCGTCGGTGCCGAGGGTCCGCAGCCAGTTCGGAAAGGTGTCGAGATACTTTTCGTGCGACTCGCTCATTCGTTTCCCCTCCCCTGAGGTCCGCGCGCGGAATCCTTGGGAAATCCGCGCCCATCCATGGCGCGGGGCGCCAATGTAACCAAACGACGACAAGGGCTCAATAGCTGGAGAGCCCGGAGGGGGAACGACGCCCCGATGCGGCCAATCTTGCGAATTATGGCGCTTCCGAGGGTTCCGGCTTCTCTTCAGCGGACCGGGACGGGGCGGCCCGCCACCCGTGCATGAGCGAGCGGCGAAGCGTATCGGGGCACGAGTGAACCCGAGTTGACAGGTCGAATCTCCCGCGAATCTGAGCGAACAGCTCCATGGGGCGGCGGACGGGCACAGCGTGGCACAGATATCCCATGCGTCTGGCCCGGCACGCCTGTTGCGGTCCGCCGGGCCGACCAGGTCACCTCGAGCTTCGGCCGGCCGGTGTCCGGGCAAGGAGAAAACGATGCGCGTAGAACTATCTTGTCTTGGGGTGGCCGCCGCCCTGCTTTGTACCGGTGCATGCACCAACAGCGTAGAGCGGAGCCCGGCGGCGGATGGGGGCGTGGACGGGGCGAGCGACTCGGGCTCCGCGGACGGCTCTGCTCCGGGGCCGGGCCGCTGCGTGGGGGCCGGCGACTGCATTCCGTGGGCGTGCCACTGCTCCGACGGGAGCGCCCTTCGTTCCGCCACCATCTGTGCTGCCGGCCGCTGCGCCGAGGGGGAGCTCACGTGCGAGTTCCTCTGCGAGGAAGCTGGCGGCCTCACGTCCTTCGAACCCTGGCCCAACGTAATCGGCTCGGCCGAGTGCGACGACTACTGCGCCGAGGGCGACGGGCTGGCGTGCCCAGGCGACATCGGATGCGATTCGACGTTTCACTGTCTCGTCCCCGAGGGGAGCTGCCCGGCTGCGCACCGGGCAACGCTCGCGTGCAATGTGGCGGAGGGGACCTGGGAGTGCTCCCCGTCCGGCGGACGACGGGTGTCGTCGATTGGGTGCAGCGCCTTCGAAGACCTCTGCGAATGATCGCTGGCGGTGGCGAATGCAATCCGGCATTCCCCACCCACCCCGCGTCGTCAGCGCGGCAACCCCCCCCCCCCCCCCCCCCCCCCCCGGCCCCCCCCCCCCCCCCCCCCTTGTGCCGCCCGGGGAACGCGGGAGTTTCCC
>QMMC01000408.1 GCA_003647065.1 Deltaproteobacteria bacterium
CGCTACGGTCGGCCTGTCGGCTCCGCGCGACATCGCACTCCCGGCGCCTGGGCCGGCGGGCTGCCGGCTACGCACGCCGTCGCACTCCCGGCGCCTGGGCCGGCGGGCTGCCGGCTTCGCACGCCTCCGGCGCGCTTTCGCCTCGGCCCGCCTCTCCAGGCGCCTTCTTGTTGAGGCCTCGGGCCGCCTACGCGGCGCCTTCTTGTTAGGATCCGCCCGCTGACGCCGTGGCGCTGGCGCTGACGGTCACGGCACCGTCGGCGCTCGACGTGACCTTCGAGGAGGCCGCGATCTGGATGTCCACCGCCGACGCCATGCACGAAGAGGCCTCGAGCCCGGCGGCGAGGGCCGAACCCGCTGCGGACGCGAGGTGGCTCGCGATCTGAATGCCCGCCCGACCGACGGCGACGCTCTTCTCGATCACGTTGAAGAGCGTCGGCAGGTGGGTGCCGAGGGTGGCCGCGAGGGCGTCGATCCTTTCGACGGCATCGGCAGCGCCGGTGAAGACGACGATGACCTGGGCCTCGGTGCACTGGGCGTCGGCGGCGACCTCGGTCTCGCAGGCCGCGTTGCACTCGGCGCTCGCCATGACTTCTACCTCTCCGCCCTCGCACCGCGGTTCGACGAAGTCGACGCTACAGGCGCCGGTGCAGCTGCCCTCACACATGGCCATGATGTCGGAGGTGCAGCTGCCTTGGCACATGCCGGTGCAGCTACCCGTGCAGGTGCCTTCGATGTCGCCCATGCACTGACCGCGGCAGGTGCCGGTGCACTCGCCCATGCAGTTTCCGTCCGCATCCATCGCGCTGCAGGTGCCCTCGCAGCGGCCGGCGCAGGTGCCGGTGCAGGTGCCTTCGACCCGGGCGTCGCATTGGCCGGTGCAGGTGCCGTTGCAGGTCGCCGTGCAGGCGACGGAACCTTCGACGGTGCAGCTGCCGTTGCACTCGGCGGAGCATCCGCCGGAGATCATGCCCCCGGTGCAAGTGGGGGGCGTCGCCATCGCGTCGAAGCTCGCGTCGCAGTCGGCGGCGCAGGTGGCGGTCGCGGTGAGGTCGATGCTGCAGCGGGCCGGGACGATGTCGATGGCGATCGTCGCGGACGCGTTGGCTGCGAAGACTTCATCGATCGCCGCTGCCGCGTTGTTGCACGCGATGCCGACGTCCATCGACGTCTCGGCGCCGAGATCGGCGGCGATGCCGTTGCAGGCGGCGAGGGTGTCGCGTTCCATCTCGGTGGCAGCCACATTGAGCTGGGCCGTCGCTTCGAGCAGCGCGTCCACTTGGCCGTTGTCGAAACTGGCGTCGAAGGTGCTGTTGAAATCGTAGCGGCACTCGGCCCCGAGGGGGTCGTCGCAGCCTGACGCAAAGAGGGCGATGGCGGTGAGGAGCGCAAAGACGGCGGATTTAGTCACGTGAACCCTCTTTCGAATCAAAGCTGAGGGTCTACAATTATCACGAGTGGACCGCCCCGTCCCGTCGACTACAGTAGGGGTGTGTTCGGACTCGGCTGGCTCGAGCTTCTGGTGATCGGCGGCGGCATCATGCTCGTCGCCGGCCCGGCCGGCGTGCGCAAGGTCGTCGAGACGGTGCAATCGGCTCAGAAGATGAAGAGCGACCTCACCGGGCCCGGGGCCTTGAAGCGCCTCTTGCTCGATGACCGACCCGCCCCCACCGATACCGATGGTGAAGACGAGCCCGAAGGCAGCTAGCTAGCTGCGATGCTGCCCACTGAGTGAACCATGGCGGCTACTTGTCGACGGTGCCGTCGAGGGCGCCGTTGACGATGGGGGTCAGCTCTCCGGCGGTGAACATGTCGCGGACGATGTCGCAGCCGCCGACGAATTCACCCTTCACGTAGAGCTGGGGGATCGTCGGCCAGTTGGCGAACTCTTTGATGCCCTCGCGAATTTCGGGGTCTTCCAGCACGTTCACGCCGTGGAAGTCGGCGTCGAGGCGCTTCATGACCTCGACGACGGTGGCGGAGAACCCGCACTGGGGGAAATTCCGGGTGCCCTTCATGAAGAGCACAATTGGGTGCTCGTCGATGATGCCTTGGATACGTGCCTTGACCGCTTCGTCCATCATTTTTCTCCCGCGTCTTTCGCGCGTCTAAATCGGTACCGTCGAGTCCTCAGAGCAGGCTCTTGCCGCGCTGGCCCCAGGCCTCGGGCGTATAGGTCTGGAGCGCCAGGGCGTGGACCGGGCCCGCCATGAGCTCGCCGAGGGCCCGGTAGACCATCTGGTGCTGCTGGACTCGGCTCTTGCCGTCGAAGGCCGCCGAGACGACGACCGCCTTGTAGTGGTCCTTGCCTCCGGTGAGGTCCTCGAGGGCGAGGTGTGAGACCCCGGGGACGTTTTCGCGGATGCGCTCTTCGATGACGTTCGGCTCGATCATTGCGTGGCTTTCGCTGCTAGTCCGGCCCCTTTAGGGCTCGCTGGAGGTCCTGTCAACGGGGCGGGGGACGGGGAGAAGGGACGGTGCATGGCGGGCTTCAGCGGAAGCCGTGGGGCGCGGCATCGCTTTCGTGCATGCTTTCCGTGGACCATTTGGAAGAGCTGATGCAGGAATGAGGACCATGGGCCCAGGCTCCCCACTGCTCCCAGCCCAAGGCCAGGCCCAGGCCCAGGCCCTAGCTCTGGCCTTGGCCTTGGCCTCGATGCCCTTCGCGGGTTGCGGTACGCGCCGGGCACCCAACGCGGAGCCCCCGCCTGAGTCCGTTGCCGTCGATCCTGTCGGTGGCGCGCAGGGGACATCGCCCAGCCCCGGGGAATCCACATCGGCATCTTCCGTGCCTCCGTCGGTTCCGACTTTCCCGGTCGACCTCGCGGATGGGCGGCTCCGGGTTGTGGATCTCCGGCCGGCGTCGGCCCTCGGGGCGTCATCCGCGGCTGACCTGCTGTCCCGGTGGGACGCCTGTGTTGCCGACGCGCCGGGGGCGTGTGGCTACTTGGTCTTTTCGGTGTCCGCGGACCGGCACGGCTCCGGCGTGTCTATCGCTATGCAAGCTGACACCCTCGATGGTGCCGCCTCTCTGTGCCTGGGCCGGGAGGCCCGACGTCTTCAGCGTACCCCAGAGCAGAACCCCGTCTGGACGTATCGCGCTGCCGTAGTGGTCGCCCCGTCCCCGGCGGAGCTCGATGCCTGTGCCTCGGGTATCGAGGCCGCATTGAACTCGATCAATCTGCGCGTGGTCGATTAGGCACACGGTCCGAGCGCCGAGTAGCCCTTTACAGGAGGGAGCTGGCGCATACCTCTGCGGCATGGCCGAGAGCTACACCAAGGTGGCGGATCTCATGACCGCCGACGTCACCACCATCTCGCCCCGCGACACCCTCGAGTTCGTGGAAGAGGCGATGGAGGTCTTCCGGTTCCGTCATCTGCCGGTGGAGGAGGACGGACATTTGCTCGGCGTGTTGACCCACCGTGACATTCTTCGCACCGCGGCCAGTACGCTCGCCGCTGGCAATGCGGCCACCACCGAAAAGCTCCACCGGCGCCACACGGTGGCGGACGTGATGACCCGCGACATGAAGACCGTCACTCCCGACACACCCCTCGTCGAAGCCGGGCGTCTCTTGACCGCGACGAAGATCGGGTGCCTCCCGGTAGTCGAAGGAACCCGCCTCGTGGGCATCGTGACGGAGTCCGATTTCGTACGCCTGGCGACGAAGCTCTTGGAGTGAGAGGCCCCCTTACCGCACCGGCAGGCGGCGCCGACCATCGCGGAGTTCGACGTTTCCGAGCTGGCCGCAGGCGGCCATCGACTCTCGGCCTTTGGTGACCCGACGCCGGACGCGGAGCCCTTCTTCGCGTAGCCAAACGACGAAGCGCGTCACTTCGTCGTCGGTGGCGGCGCGGGTGAGGGGGGCGTTTCCGGGGTTGTAGGGGATGACGTTGACGAGCACCCGGCCGAGAGGAGCGCAGAAGCGAGCTATGTCCCGGGCGTCCTCGCGGCTGTCGTTCAGGCCGGGGAGCAGGCAGTAGTTCACGCCGAGCTGGAAGTTGGCCCGTTGTCGGTACGCGGCCAAAGCTCCCTGGAGTTCAGCGAGGGGGGCCCGCCGATTGACTGGCATGAGTTCGTCCCGGAGCGCGTCGTTGGCGGCGTTCAAGCTCACGGAGAGGTTCAAGCGCTTCATGCCGAGCTCGCCGAGGCGCTCGATCCCGGGGACTACCCCGACGGTGCAGACCGTGAGGTGGTCGTGGGGCATCGCGAGCCCCCCCGGGTCCGTGAGCACGCGGAGGACTTGGCAGAGGACTTCCGGGTGGTCGAGGGGTTCACCCATGCCCATGAAGACGACGCGCTCGAAGGCCCACCCGAGGGTGCGCCGAGCGACGAGCAACTGACCCACGATCTCGTGCGCGCCCATGGGGCGCAGAAGCCCGAGGCGCGCGGTCTCGCAGAAGCGGCAGCCCATCTTGCAACCGACCTGACACGAGATGCAGAGGGTGTGGCGTCCGTGGCCCATCGGGATGTGCACCATCTCGACCTCGAGGCCGTCGCCGAGCTCGACCACGGCCTTGATCGTCGCCCCGCTCTCGGTTGCGTGGCAGCGGGCCGCCGGGACCGTCAGGGCGAAGCGACCGCGCCACGTTGCCGCGGCCACATCGCCCACGACGTGCTTTTCTGGCTCGAAGCGACCCTCTCGGAGTGCTTGGCGATATATCGCCCCGGCGATCTTGCCGGCGCTGGGCAGACCGCGGGCGCGCTCGTCGAATTCAGCGCGAGTGAGTGAAGCAATCTGCTGCACGCGGGAGCCTTAGCAGCTCGTGGTGGTGCGCGCCCCCGATGGCCCGGTGGGGCCATTGCCGGTTCAGCCGGTATGGATCGCTTTCAGGCGACGCTGCACGTCCCGGGCGAGGACCAACTCCTGGTCCCGGGGCAAGGCTGTGGTTGCGCTGAAGAGGGCGAAGGCGACCAACTCGTGGAGCCCCTGCTGGAGCGCTTCGATCGGGTTTGGAGCCTGCACGCTTGCGAGGGCGTTGACTACGATTTCGATGTCGATCGCACCGTCTTCGGAGACCTCTTCACCGAAGAACGGCCCGTATCCGCTACCTTGGATCCAGGTGGCGAGGGTCTGCCGGGTGCTGTCGACGCCGCCATACGTGGCGACCGCCATGAAGATGTCGCGGAGCACCGCGTTGAACGAGCGCACGAGCTTGCGCACTTCGTCGGGGTCGACGGCGGCGTCTTGATGGAGCTCGATCTGCTTGGCCCGAAGCAGATGGTAGATCGCCTTGGTAGTCAGGAACTCGCCGAGGGCGCTCTCCCGGGCGATGGTTTCGATGGTGCGCGCGCCATCGCACCACTCGAGGATGGTCGCGGTGGTCTCGTCGAGATTGCGCTCCGGCCGGTGGGGCAGAACCTGCGGGCACATCTTCGAGTTCGGGACCCGCTCTCGGAAGAGGGTCATCTCGTCGATGCGCTGCACGCCCTCCATGAGCAGTCCCTGCACCGAGATGTGCACGGTCAGCGACGGCGGAGGCGCGGCCTCATCGACGGTGGTGAAGGAGTACATGCCCTGGTCGATGAGGAGGGTGCCGTGGGCGATCTGCTCGACCTGCTGCCGCAGCACGCCGAAGAGCTGGTCTTGTTCGAGGAGGCCGCGTTCGACGACGAGCTGACCGAGGCGCTTGTCGTAGCTCACCTCGGTGAGCAATTGGTCGAGGACCGGGCGGTCGACGATGCCCTGGCGGAAGAGCACCTCGCCCAGGAGATCGTCCGTGTGGTTGCTGCTGGCGTGTTTGATCGCGCCCTGGTCGATGAGCATCGTCCGGGTCGTCCCATCCGTGGCCTGCACCCGCAGGTCGCCGACCCAACCCGAGTTGGCGATCACGTTGATGATCTCCAGCATGGTCATCTTGTTCAGGATCTCGCCGGCCATGCGCAGCCGCGGCGCCCCCGCCGGCGGTGCGGGGTCTTCTTCGTCGAGGATCCGACGAAAAACCAAGAGTCCGGCGGTGTCGACGCCGAAGTGATAGAAGCCCGCGCGCTTGCCCAGCGCCTGTTCGAGGGCGCGGGTCGTCATCCTCACTGACCCATCTGGGCCTACGATGATTCGGTCCGAGGCGTCGCCCACCGCTGGATCCTAATCCAGACGGCCGCTGCGTGGTACAAAGCGGCGGTGCCCGAGACCACCCAAGCGCCGGCCCAGGGCCCGACCCCTCCCGGCCCCGAGGTCGCCCCGAACTCCGGCCCCGGCGGGCTCCGGCCCGATGGCAGCCGCTGGGATGCGCTCTCGATCGCCAAGGCCAGCTCGAAGCGCGACCGAATTCGCCTGATGGAAGGGGGCGTCGCCCCGGACCTCGGGGGCCTCGCCGGTTGGGAGTTCGCCGGCACCAACACCGGCTTCTGGGCCGGCCTGATCGGTGCCCGGAAGTTCAAAAAGGGCTTCTACGAGGGCTCCGACCTGCACCCCGGTGGGCCCGAGCCCTTCATCCAGGGCTACAACGTGCCGGTGAAGCAGAACGGCGTGGGAAAGCCGCACCTCGCCAAGCCCAACGACGACCACCCCCGGCGCTTCGGCTACTACCGGGTACACCGGGTCATCCCGGGCGCCCACATGTCTCGCTACGAAAACGGCCTGCTTCTGGATTACGGCCTTGGAAAGAACCCCTGGTACGACCCGGGGGCCCTCTTGCGTGACTACCTGGTCCAGGTGTACGCGGACGACCCCGATCTCTTGCTCGGCCACGCCTTTGGTGTGCTCCCGGGCATTCGCCTCGAGGTCAGCTTTTTTGTGCTCGAGCGGATGAACCGCCACGACTACCACGGCCGCTGATCGGGTTTCAGGCCGCGCGAGAGGGTTACGACATGGGAAAGGTCGCGTTCATATTTCCTGGCCAGGGGTCGCAGAAGGTCGGCATGGGCAAAGAGGTTTATGATGCCTCCGAGGCGGCGAAGGCCGTTTTTGACGCCGCCGACGCTGCCCTCGGTGAGTCGCTCTCCGGGCTCTGCTTCGAGGGCCCAGGGGACCAGCTCACCCTCACGGCAAATACCCAGCCCGCGATCCTGACCACTTCGGTGGCTCTCTTGAAGGCCCTCGGGGAGGTCCCGGACGTCACCGCCGGGCACAGCCTCGGTGAGTACAGCGCCCAGGTGTGCGCTGGCACCCTCGATTTTGCGGATGCCGTGCGTCTCGTTCGCCGTCGCGGGGAGTTCATGCAGGACGCCGTGCCGGTCGGCGTCGGGGCGATGGCCGCAGCTCTCCGCATGGACACCGCGGTGGTCGAGGGCATCTGCAACGAGATCGACGGGGTCGTCGAACCGGTCAACTACAACTCCCCGGGGCAGGTGGTGATCGCGGGCGAAAAGGCCGCCGTCGACGCCGCCGTCGAGGCCATCAAGGCCCAGAAGGGCAGGGCGATATTGCTCCCGGTCAGCGCCCCCTTCCACTCTTCCCTGATGGAGCCCG
>QMMC01000409.1 GCA_003647065.1 Deltaproteobacteria bacterium
GCCGACCTTCACTTGCTCACGCCACATCGTCGACCATACGTCTGGGTCGTCGTTGATGTGGCGGAGGAGCGGGCCCTGGGAGCGGATCACCGCGCCGGTGCTGCGGATGCGCGCGATGGCGCGTCGGCAGATGCTGGTGTCCAGCTCGCGCCAGTGATTGACGTGGGCCATGAACGCCACATGTTTGCCGGCCTTCACCGCTCGCTCGAAGGAGCGCAGGACGTCGTCGGCGTCGCGGTCGGTGACGAAGCGATGGGGCCAGAAGGTCAGGGACTTCGAGCCGATACGGATGTTCTGGATGTGGGCCAACTCGGGCGCCAGGAGCGCGTCGACGTAGTGGGCGATGTTGTGGGCGTTCATCACCATCGGATCGCCGCCGGTGATGAGCACGTCGGTGACCTCGGGGTGCTGGACCAGGTAGGCCGTCAGTTGATCGGCGTCGCTCGATGCGAACTTCAGGGACTTGTCACCGATGAACTGGGCCCACCGGAAACAGAAGGTGCAGTAGCTGTGGCAGGTCTGGCCCTGGGACGGGAAGAAGAGCACCGTCTCGCGGTACTTGTGCTGCATGCCCGGGAGCGGCTGGCCATCGAGCATCGGCACGTTGTGCTCACGCTGCCCCGCTGGGTGGGGATTGAGCTCGGCCCGGATCTCCGTCGCCGCGGCGTCGATCTCGGCTTTGTCGGCACCCCGCGTCAGCAATGACGCCATGCGGTCGAAGTGCGCCTCGCTCAGCATGCCCCGCTGGGGAAAGGTCAGCTGGAAGAGCGGGTCGTCGGGGACCCGCGACCAGTCGATCAACTCGTCGATCACGTATTGGTTCACCCGAAAGGGCAGAACCGACGATACGACCCTCATCGCAAAGCGCTGGTCCTTGGCCAGGGCCTCGAGCTGAGGGATCCGGTCGAGCTTCGACGCGGTGAAGACCTTAAATGCCAGGGGGGCGGGATTGGCGTGCTTCGCAGGCAATACGGGTAGGTTCATCGAGGGTTTCGGAGCCGGAAAACGTTGAAAAAATGGAGAATGTGGGGCTACGGCCGAATCATCGGCGGGAAAGATTCCCCCACGGTCCGTGACGTGACGCTCAGCGATGCCGGCGGCGTCGGACCCATCATATATGGCACGTTTCGGGCGAAATTACAAGGAGCGGGGTTGTTCAGCGCGCGTCCCGGGCGAGGCGCAGGCCGGAGAATTGCCACCGGTCCGTCGGGTAGAAGAAGTTGCGGTAGGTGGCCCGGAGATGGTCCCGGGGTGAAACGCAGGAGCCCCCCCGGAGGACCATCTGGCTACACATGAACTTGCCGTTGTATTCGCCGAGGCTGCCGCCCAAGGGCGCGAAGCCCGGGTAGGGGCTGTAGGGGCTCGCTGTCCATTCCCAGACGTCGCCGAAGAGTTGGCCCAAGTCATCGCCGTGGCTTTCGGCGCCCTCCGGATGCAGCACGCCGGAGTCGACGAAGTTCCCCGTGACCTCGGTCCCGGTCGTCTCCGAAGCGGCGAACTCCCACTCGGCCTCCCGGGGCAGGCGGGCTCCGGCCCACCGAGCGTACGCGTCGGCCTCGAAGTAGCTCAGGTGGCTCACCGGGGCGGCGAGGTCCAAGGCCTCGAGGCCACCCAAGGTGAACTCCAGCGTCGTCTCTTCTGGACCCGTTTGCCAATAGAAGGGGCGGCTCCAGCCCTCCGCCAGGATCGTGGCCCAGGCCGCCGAGAGCCAGAGCTCCGACCGCCGGTAGGCGCCGTCGCGGACGAACTCGAGGTAGTCGCCGTTGCTCACGGGCCGTGACGCGAGCTCGAAGTCTTCGAGCAGCACGCGGTGCCGCGGGGTCTCGTTGTCGTACGAGAAGCCGTCGCCGACGAAGCCCGTCTCGACGATGCCCCCGGGGAAGCCGTGCCACGCCACGGGGCCCGGTCGCCGCTCGCGGCGCGTGCGACCTTCGTCGTAGGCCGGCTTCATCGGGCTCTCCCGGAAGACGTGCTTGATGTCCGTGAGCATCAACTCCTGGTGCTGCTGCTCGTGGTGGAGCCCCAGGGTCACCAGGAACTCCACCTCGGCGCTGGGCGCTTCGAGGAGCCGTCCGAGGTGTTCGTCGACGTGGGCGCGGTACCGTCGGACATCATCGACCGTCGGCCGCGAGAGCAGGCCTCGCCGGGGACGCGAATGCATGTCGCCGGCGGTGTAGTAGTAGCTGTTGAAGAGGTAGTCGTAGGCATCGTCGAAGACGCGGTAACTCTTGGCGTGGGGGACCAGGACGAAGCGCTCGAAGAACCAGGTGACGTGGGCGAGGTGCCACTTCGTCGGGCTGGTATCGGCCATCGACTGGACGGTCATGTCTTCGGGGCCGAGGCCGTCGGTGAGCGCCAGACTCTGCCTTCGAGTGCTCTGGTACCGGTCCCGGAGTGGTGACGGTGTGGAGCCAGGCTTGGGGGATTCGTCGCTCATGGCGGTTACCCTCGCCCCTCGGCGCTTCTTCGTCTACCGCCAGAATGTACCTCGCGGACGCTCGCGGGAGCTGGACACTCGAGGGACCGTGCGTAGGTCCCGATCATGCTGACTACTCCCGTCTCCGAGTACATGACCCGCGAGCCGACGGTGATTCCGGTCGGTGCCAACCTCGAAACGGCGGCCAAGCTCCTCGACGCTCGGGGCGTGTCCGCCATGCCCGTCGTCGACGGGGACCGCATCCCTGTCGGTGTCGTTAGTCGCCGCGATCTCTTGCGGGCGGGTTTCCTGACCAAGCCCGAGGGCCGCGCCGTCGCCGAATGGCGACTCCCGGACCGACCCGTCGAGGGCATCATGACCCGGGAGATTCTCGCTGTCGCGCCGACTACCGCCCTCGGCGAAGCGGCGGCGTTGATGCTCGACAAACGTGCCCACCGCGTCTTCGTCGAGGAGGACAAGGAACTCCACGGCGTACTCACGACCCGCGACATCATGAAAGCGATCGTCGACGCTCGCCTCGACGCGCCCCTCGAGGGCTACATGCATCGCCCGGTCGAATCGATCGTGGACATCGGCCCCCTCGCGTTCGCTCGAAAGCGCCTCGACGACCTCGACATCCGTGGACTCATCGTCGCCTGGGACGGTCGTCCGGTCGGCGTCTTCGCCGAAGAGCAGGCCCTTGCGTCTCGGGAGGTCGACCCCGATACGCCGGTCAGCCAGGTCATGAGCCACCAGGTCATCGTCGAGTCTCCAGACGTGCCCTTGCACCTCGCCGCGGGTCGGATGGCCAGCATGCACGCCCAGCGCGTCGTCGTGATGAAGGGCGACGAGATGCTCGGCGTCCTGACCGGGTTCGACCTCGCCGGAGCGGCGGCGCTTCAGCCCGAGTGAATCCGCGGAACGGGACACCCCTCGTCGCGGTGCGACTTTTTCGGTCGCACCCCGAGCTGCACCGGGCGGCGCCCCACGGCACCCATTGGCCTCAAAGCGGCCAAAAGCGGGACCTCGGCTGATCCCGAGCTTCGGCACGGCCATTGCGTGAGGGGGCGGTGACTCCCCCGAAAGGATCGCCATGCCCCGCTCTTGCCCCCCCGCATTTCTCCTCCCGTCCGCAGCCTGCGTGGCGGTCCTCGTCTTCTCTGGCTGCAGCCGCGGCGCCGACGGTGGCGACTTCGATCCGAGCTTCCCCGATGCCGCGACGTCCGACGCCGGCGTTTCACCACCCCCGCGCCATGCGCCCCCGAGCGGCTGTGATCCCCGGGACCCGGACGCCTTCGGCGAGTGCACCGCGGACGCCGGCGGCCCCGACGACAGCGGACGGCCCGACGACACGGAGGATGCCGCGGTCGTCGACACGTCGGTGCCCCCGGTTCCAGCCGACTGCCCCTGGGACGACGCCGCGTGCGCAACCCGATGTCTGGTTGCGGCCCGCACCGCGGACCCCTGCGCGGGGCTTCCGACGATCGCTCCGGGGACAATCCTCGACGACACGGTCTGGGACGGGAGCTACTGCGTCGAGGGCACGGTGGGCGTGCTCTCCGGGGTCACCCTGACCATCGAAGCCGGCTCCGAGCTCTACTTTCGCCCCGGCGCCACGCTCTCGACCGAAGGTCTCATCGAGGCCCGCGGCACCGCCGCGGCACCGATCCTTTTCAGCGGTGCCGGCCTCGATCCCTACGCCGGCATCTGGGGCGGCCTCGACGTTCGGTTGACCCCCGGGGGCCAGGTGGACCTGCACCACGTCACCATCGAGTGGGCCGAATACGGGGTGGGCCAGTGGGAGGAGTATTCCCATCCGACCTTCGCCGGGCCCGAGACGAACGCTCTCCTCGAACAGGTCACCCTGCGCTTCAACCAGACCGGCATCATCCTCGACGACAATACCCACATCTCGGACAGCCTGGTGATGTGCAACGTCATCGGCATCAACGTCGCAGCCGAAGACCCCGACCCGGGCCCCGCCATCACCAACAACAATCTCTGTGACAACCGCCTCTACGACGTGAGCGCAGGTCAAGACGGGGCCGACGTGAGGGGCAACTACTGGTGCACGACCGACATGGGCGTCATCGAAGCCCGCACCTACGACGAGCGCGACTCCCTCTCCGCCGGCGGCTTGCTCGACTTCTCGCCCATCCTCACCGGCCCGGCTCCCGGAGCGCCGGCCCTTCCCTGAGGTCGCCGGCCCGCCGGCCTCGGCGGTCTCAGCGCGCGGCCCGGACCCGGTCGCAGTCCAACAAGGGGCGTCCGTTCGGGTTCTGGTACTGGGAGGCGCAGCTTCCGAGGAGCGCGCCGAGGTCCTTGAAGTCGATATTCGGCTGGGACGGTTCGTAGAGGTACTCGCCGTCCGGCGTGCTTGCATCGAAGATGCGGTACTGGGCCATGGCCGCTGGGGCCAGGTAGGTCGCGTGGGCCTCGTCGATGCGGGCGTGCAGCCAACGAACCTCCCGGGAGGTCAGGGGCACGCCGGCGTTCGCCGAGTGGATCAAGAGCGCTGCGAAATCACCGACGTTCGCGTTGGGCGGTGGGTCCCCCGCCTCGTAGCGGTCCATGATCACGTCGAGGCGCGTCGCGAGGCCCTCGAGGAGTTGACGCGCCAGGGGCCCGTCGTTCATCAGCAAAGCAAGGTTCGCGGCGGCCTCGTGGAAGGTCCGGAGGATCTGCATGTTCGAGCCTCGGATCTCGTCGAGGCCTTCTTCTACCGGCCCGATCCCGTCCCCACAGTCGCGGCCCCCGGCGTTTTGCCGGCCCATCAGTCGGACCGCGAGGATCCCAGTGCACTCGATGTTCGAGACGTCGACGAAGTGAGCCAAGGTCTCGCCCGGGATGGTGACCTCGTGGTCTTGGGTCAGGGTGGCAATCCCCCAGCGGTCGTCTTCGACCCTTCGGGACCATCCTTGGTAGAGCCGCCGCATCTCGATGAGCTCCGCCTCGGCGGCGGCGTCTCCGAAAGAGCCGGCGCAGCTGTCGAGCTGGGCGATGGCGCGGAGCATGTGTCCCATGTCGTCCTTCGAGCGCTTGTTCTTGACCCAGAGGTTGGGCCACGTCGGGTTGGTCGGGATGTACACGTACTCGGACGCGCTCCCATCTTCGCCCGGGCGATTCAGGCTGTAGTCGATGGTGAGGTCGAGGGCCGTGTCGACCACCGACTCGGGGTAGGCGGCGCGGCTCAGAAGAAACTCTTCGGGGTCCGCCCCGTGTCTTCGCATCGCCAGGGACCAGGAGATGAAGCCGCGCATCAGGGTGCGGGTCAGGTGTACGTCGCCTGCGTCGCCCCAGAGCGAGGAGGCGTAGCAGGCGCCCTCGAGGAGCGGCGCCGTTCGCAGGCCGTTGTTGTCGGCGCCGTCGGCGCTGTGGTGGTAGGTCACGCGGCCTCCGGACTTTCGAACCGTGATGCCGCTCCACCAGCTCCCGTACCAGTAGCGTCCTTCGGGATCTGACTCGGGCCAGCCGTGCACACGTTCGGCGACGACATCGAAGTAGCGGGTGCCCGAGAGCACCTCGAGGTAACGGTCGGTCACCGCCTGGAGCTCCGCGGGGGAGACCGGGGCGCCCTGGTCGGTGCGCTGGTAGTCGAAGGGGAGCTCCCGGGCGTGAGTCGGCAGGGTGCCGTCCGGGGGCGCTTCGGGGCCGGCGTCGGGTGGGGCTCCGGTGTCGCTGGCGGACGAATCGGTCGGGAACTCGGCATCGGGCCGCACCTCGACCGGCTCGTCGCCGGTGCAGGCGATGAGCAGAAGGGCCAGCAAGAGCGCAAGGGAGAGGAGCCGCGGCGAGAGTCGTTGGAGTGGGTGCATGGTCGAAGCTTCGTCAGACCGGTTTCGTTCTGGGTGCGAACTGTAGCAACTGTCTACCCGTGATCCAGGACCATCCGGTACCCCGGTACGGTTGTTCTGCTGATTGGTGCAAACTGACTGTGATTTCATACAGATACGGATTCCTCACAGAGAAGCACTGACATGTCAGTCTAGTTGGGCTAAACCGCCCCTTCGCGGGCTAGGGGCGGGGGTCCACCTCCGTACCTGACTCGCTTCGGTTGCAGGGATTCGAAGCAGGAGACGCGAGTGAGTAATTCGGCGGCATTCTTCCGGGTCGAAGGGACCCTCTCCCCGAGGCCGACGTTGACGGCGGCGGCGTGGATCGCGGGCAACGCCCAGGCCATGGGTGAGCGCTTCGCGCGCCTTGGCAACGTGCTCTTGGCGGCTCCTTTCCTCCTCGGCGGTCCCTTGCACGACGCGCGCACCGGGAGCCGCATGGCGTGGATGGGTCTCCGCGGCATCAGCGAAGACCGACTCCACGTGCTCGGGGAGGACTACTTCGAAGACTTCATCAAGCCGAAGCTGCGAGCCGTCGGCGTCGAGCTCCTCGAGCAGGCGCGGGCCCGGGGGCAGCGAGTGGTGCTCATCAGCGATAACCTCGACGTCATCGTCCGTCCCCTCGCGGAGCATCTCGGAGTTGAAGACTTCGTCTGCAACCGCATGCAGATCGTCGATGAGGAGTGCACCGGCGAGCTCATCGAGCCGGTGATCAACGGCAACCTCGCGGGCGAATGGGTGCGGTCCTTTGCGGCCGAAAACGACGTCGACCTCGCGCACTCGTACGGCTACGGCGCCCACGGCGACGACAGCGTGTTGTTGCACAGCATCGGGCAACCCTGCGCGATTCACCCCGACCGCCAGCTCCGAGCGCTGGCCCGGGACCTCGACTGGCCCGTGGTGGAGAGCTGATATGAGCCGCGATAACGGCAAGACCAACGGCCACTCGAACGGCCAACTGAACGGCAAGATGAACGCTAAAGTGAACGGCAAGAGCAACGGCAAGCTCAACGGCAAGCTCAACGGCAAGAGCGACGGCCAAATCCCTGCGGCGGCCAGCGTGCTCGGCGTCGGGGAAACTCTGGTGGGCAAGCATCTGCTCGTCACCGGGGTCACTGGTTTCCTCGGCAAGATCTGGTTGACGATGCTCCTCGAGC
>QMMC01000410.1 GCA_003647065.1 Deltaproteobacteria bacterium
CTCGCTCCGCCCCGTTGTCCTGGCTGTGACGGGGAGCTCGTAGGCATCGAAGAAGAGTTTTGTGGAGCCTGTGGGCCGCTCCTCGATGCGGCTCCGCGGGGTGTATTGCCGCCGGCTCGGAGCGCGAGCTTGTACGTGTATGCGGGGCCCCTCGCCGATGCGATTCGTCGGGTGAAGTATCGGCGCCGGACGGATCTCCTGGGGCCCCTGGCTCGACTCCTCGTCGGCGCGGTTCCGGCGTACGGGGGGAGGGTCGATGCTGTGGTGCCCGTGCCGCTCCATCGCCGGCGCCTCGCCGAGCGCGGCTTCAATCAGGCGGCGCTGCTTGGGAGGCCGTTGGCCCGGGCCCTCGGGGTCCCTCTGGTGACGGGGCGCCTCGTCCGGGTACGCCCGACGCCGCCCCAGGCTGAGCTCGCCGCGGCGGAGCGCCGCGACAACGTGCGCGGGGCTTTCGCCCTTCGGAGGCCGCTGCCCGACCGGGTGCTGCTCGTCGACGATGTGCGCACCACCGGCGCGACCCTCGCCGAGGCGGCCCAGACCCTGACCGACGCGGGCCACGACGTCTTCACCCTCACCCTCGCTCGCGCTCCCCTCGGGGGGGATGACTGATATCTTCCGGCGGTGAGTTCGAACCTCGCGCTGCTGGTCGCGACCCTCTGCCTGGTTGGCTGCGGCGGTCCGTCGGGGTCTAGGCTCGCGATGCACGACCTCGCCGGCTTCAGCATCGGCGTCGACGTCGACACCGAAACCCGGGCGGTCACCGACAACCTCACCTCGCGCGGGTTCGTCCTGGGCTTGTCGCAGAGCGGGGAGGGCTACCGCGCCTTCGACGCATCCCATCCAGATGGCCGGACGCTGGTGCGCGTGATCACCCAGGTCGGCATCGCCATCGCCCTCGACGTTCCTACGCATGAGCGTGACGACGCCGTCCGACTGCGCGTCGTCGCGGGCATCACCGACCTCGTCGTGACCCGAATTGACTCCGCCGGGGACCGGGAGTGTTCGGCCCTCCTCCGGCCGGAGCCCGACGGACGAGTCAAAGGCGTACCCATCGAGCTGGACTACTTCGGTGAGGGGGCCTGCGTCGAAGAGATCCGCGACCTCGATGAGGACGGCCACCCCGAGATGCTCACCCGCTCATTCGCCGAGCGGGCTTTCGGTGACGGGGTGCCGGAGGTCCCCGGCGTCTTGGTCGCGCGCGAAGGCGGTTACCGGCGCGCGGGGCCGGGGGACTGCGAGGTCTTCTGGAATGGAGAGGAGGTCCGTCGTCGAAGCGAGGCCGATGAGGCTCGTCGCGCCCTCGATGTGCCTCGCGTCCTCCGCCTCGCCGTCGAGCTGGCCCTGGTCGTGCGGGGGCGCGGCGGAGCCATGGCGGCCCAGGTCACGGCATTCGATGGGGCTATAGCGGGCCTCGTTCTTTCGGCCGAAGAGGCCCGCGGGGCCCTCGAGGCGCGCGAGTACATCGCGGACGGATGGCCAGAGTAGCCGGGCCGTGGTAACCCGCCGGACGTCGTCGTGGGCAAGAAGAAGAAGAACAAGAAGGACCAGCCCGGGGAGCTGATGGTCTGCACCAACAGCCGGGCCCTGATGCGCTACAGCATCGTGGAGCGCCTAGAGGCGGGCATTGTCCTGACCGGCTCCGAGGTGAAGTCGATGCGCGCGAAACACGCCGACCTCGAGGGCTCCTACGCGACCATCGACGGCGGCGAGCTCTGGCTGCACAAGATGTACGTCGGCCCCTACGAGCAGGCCGGCGCCTTTGGCCACGAGACCAAGCAAAGGCGCAAGCTGCTGGTGAAGTCCCAGGAGCTCAAACGACTCCTCGGCAAGCTCACGGTGCGCGGCTTCACCCTCATCCCGACGCGGGTCTACTTCAAGAACGGATGGGCCAAGGTCGAACTCGGCCTCGCCAAGGGCAAGGACGTCGGCGACCGCCGCGAAGACCTGAAGCGCAAAACGGCCGTCCGGGAGGCCCGGGCGGCGGTGAACGCAGGGCGCCATCGATGACCCTGGCTGTCGAGCTGCCGGGGGGCATGGGCGAGGCGACGCGCCTCGACGGAGAGCGCTTGGATTTCGTCTCGCCGACCCCCTTCGCGCCGGGTCAGCCGATTCGCATGTCGGCGACCATCGGCGGCGCGTCCTTTGGCATCGAGGGCCGGTCGATGGGCAGCAAGCGTCGGGACGACGGGCGCTTCGACGTGCGCCTGCGGTTGATGAGCACGAGCCGCGGCCGCCTCGAGCGCCTCGCCGCAGCCATCGACGAGGCCGCTGGGCCGAGCGCACTTCAATAAGTAGTTCGCGAAGTGCGCGGGTCGTAGCCGGGGGGCGAACGCGAGAAGTCAGCTCGCGTGCACCGAAACGACGTAACCGGTGAACTTGCGTACGTTGATTACACCCTTGTCGAAGATCAGGTACTGGCCCTTGATTCCGTCGAGGCGTCCGCCGATCACGGGCGTCTTGTCGAAGTTGAAGGACTTCACCTTCTCGGGCCAGACCTGGACCGGATACTCGAAGTTCCGGCGTTGACGCTCGTCGTCCGGCAGCACGCCCTCGGTGTTCCGCTCGTCCATCATTTCGATGAGCTTCGACGCGCCTCCGCCGAGGTCGCCGTCGGGGAGCTCGTTCTTGAGCATCTTCATCCAGTGGGTCTTGTCCTGGAAGTGTCCGGCGAGCTCGTTCTCGAGGAGCCCGACATCGCGGCGCGACGGCAGTACGGCGAGGGGCACCGCTGCGACGGCGCCCTGGTCTATCCACCGTGACGGGACGTTCGGTTGCCGGGTGATGCCGACCTTCACCCCGCTCGTGAGCGACGCGTAGAGCACGTGAGGCTTGAAACACGTGTCCTGTGCAAACTCTTCATCGCGGCACGGGCTTTTCGGGTCGCCGTGGTGGCAAAGCTCCGGCTTGACCATGCAGACGTCGGCCTCGGGCCGAGACTTGAAGCACGGGTAGCAGAAACCCTGGTTGAACGACTTGTTGGTCCTTCGGCCGCAGTACACACACTGGATGAGACCGTCGAAACGCAACTCGATGGTCTGCCCGACTAGGGTGTTCATCGGCAGATCGCCCGTCCGGCGCGCGGCGTCGTGGAAGCCGTCCCGCAGGAAATAGCTTACCGGAGTGGTGTGCTGGGCTCGCATCTTGGTCAGCGTCCCGCGCCAGATCTCGTTGAGCGTCTCGTTCATCGCCGCTGTATACTGAAGGGCATTGAGGACGGGGGGGCAACCCCACGTCGTGGGCTGTGGGGCTTCGGAGGATTGCATGGCGGATGAGCGACACGAAGACAGCCTCGGCCTAGACGAACCCGTCGATGCGACCACCCGCCGGAAGTTCATCAAGACGACGGCGACCGTCGCAGCTGCGGTCGTCGTTGGGTGCGGTGGCGACGAAGGTGGCCTCGACGGATCCGTCCCGGATACCGGTGTGTCGGATACCGGCGGCTCCGATACGAGTGCCATGGATACGGGCGCCGCGGATACGAGCGTTCCACGGGACACCGCCACGGACACCGCTCCGCCCCCGGTCGACCCACCGGAGATGGTTCCCGAGGCATCCGCGCTCTTCGGGCTTGGCGTCGCGAGCGGTGACGTGAGCCACGAAGACGGCGTCGTATGGACCCGCTACTCGGGAACGATGCCCCTCGTGGTCACCGTCTGGGAGATGAACGGCGACGTCTACGAGCGCACGGTCCTCGACGAGGCCGCGAGTCCGGCCGCGGGGGGCTTCGTGCATGTGTCGGTGCCCGGTCTCTCCGGCGGGCGGCGCTATCGCTACGTCTTCTTCGTCATGGATGGGAGTGCGCGCGCCGAACGCAGCCCCATCGGCCATTTTCGTGCGGCCCTGGCTCCGGACCAGATGGAGGACCTCGTCATCGGCGCGTGTTCCTGCACCAAAAACGGTCGCGATTTCGGCACCCTCGAGCGTGCCGGTGAGCGCGATGACCTCGACGCGTTTCTGCTCCTCGGCGACACGACCTACAACGACGACGCCTCGAACTTGGACGAGCACCGGGCTCTCTGGGCGGAGAACCTCGGCACCCCGGGGTACCGCACGACGAGGGCCGCGACGAGCATGCTCGCGACCTGGGACGACCACGAAGTCCGGAACAACTTCGACGGCGAGGACACGGGCCTCGAAGACGGCCGCCAGGCGTTCTTCGAGAACCTCCCGCTGAAGCGGGACGCCGCGAACCCCGAGCGTATGTGGAAGTCGATCCGGTGGGGAGCCACGGCGGAGATATTCGTCCTCGACTGCCGTGGTGAGCGCCTGCCGAGCACCCGCGGCACGACCGACGAGTACATCTCCCGGGCCCAGATGGACTGGCTCAAGGCGGGGCTCATGGCGAGCCCCGCGGTCTTCAAGATCATCATCAACTCGGTCCCCATCGCGGACTTTCCGACCGCCTTCGACGTCGCCCGGAACGACCGCTGGGAGGGCTACCCGCTGCAGCGGACAGAGATCCTCGCGCACATCGACGACAACGCGATCCCGGGTGTGCTCTGGGTTGCGGGGGACTTTCACCTCTGCAGTGCCCAGACCGTCTCGACGGCGGGTCAGCCCGGTGGCAGCCAGGTCGAGATCCTCGCCGGCCCCGGAGGCAATACGGGTAACCCCGCAACCTGGCTCCTCCGCGCCGACCGGCGCTTCGAGTTCGCGAGCACGACGAACAACTACGTTACGCTGACTCTTCTGCCCCGGACCAATACGATCCGCGTCGCCTGGATCGACGGGGATGGCATCGTCTTCGAGACGCAGGAATACGTGTACTGAGCAAGGGGCGTTTGGGCGGCGCCAGCACCGCGCCTACCTTGCTTCGGCGAGCTGAGCACAGAGCGGCCCGAGAGGGACGACCTCGATCTGCTCGCGCAGTGGGTAAGATTCCGTCCCGGGGTAGACGACGAGGCGCCGGTCGGGCTCGAGGTCTTTGCATGCTGAATGAAAGCCGCGCGTGACTTTCGGGGTGAGGGATCGCTTCACCTCCACGGCCCAAAGGCGCCCGTCCCCGAAGCGCAGGAGCAGGTCCACCTCCGCGCCGCCGCTGGTGCGGTAGTGAAACCCCTGAACGCCCTCGGGGGCGACGTTGAGCAACTGCTCGATGACGAAGCACTCCCAGCTCGCCCCGACCACGGGATGACCCAGCAGAATCTCCCGGTCCTCGATGGCGAGCAGGGAGTGCAGGAGACCGCTGTCTCTGATGTAGACCTTCGGGGATTTGACCAGACGTTTCTTCAGGTTCGCGTGCCACGCCGGTAGGCGGCGGAGGAGCAGCAGGTCCACCAGTAGATCGAGGTAGCTGCCGACCGTCTTGGTATCGACCCCGAGGCTTCGCGCGAGGCTCGCTGAGTTGAGCAAGGAACCCTGAAGGTGCGCCAACATGGTCCAGAAGCGTCGCAGGGTCTCCGCCGCGATGCGCGGGCCGAAGGCGGGGATGTCACGCTCCAGATAGGTGCGGATGAAGTCGCGACGCCAGCGGGCGCTGTGCCCGTCGCTCGATGCGAGGTAGCTTTCCGGAAATCCTCCGCGGAGCCACAGGCGATCCGCAGCGCCGGCTCCTTGGGCACCTGGGGCGTCGAACTCGAGCAGATCAAAGGGGGCGAGCTCCATGAAGCTGACTCGACCCGCCAAGGTTTCCCCCGACTGCTTCAGAAGTTCGAGGGCGGCGGAGCCCAGGAGAAGATAGAGCCCCGAGCGGCGGCCTTCGCGCCGCGCCCCGTCGATGAGCCCACGGAGCGCCGGAAAGAGGCTCGGCGCGCGATGGACCTCATCGAGGATCACCAATCGATCCAGCTTATCCGGCAGATAGAGCTCCGGGTCCGCGAGCTTGGCCCTGTCACGGGGGGACTCGAGATCGAGGTACAGGGCATTTCGCTCTGCTGCGAGGGCCAGGGCCAGAGTCGTCTTCCCGCATTGACGAGGCCCGAGGACCACGACGGCAGGGTTTTCCGCGAGACGAAGGCGAAGCTCGGGCAGAATTCGTCGCTCGATCATCCTTGCAAATCTGGACTATCGTTCCCTGTTTTACAAGGTTGCGTCGGTGATTCCGAACGGAATGTCCCGTGTTTCTGCCTACTCCAGCGCCCCGAGCACCGAGCTCTTCACCGCCTCGTACTCATTCGGCAGCTCCACCGGTCGGTTCGCGTTCTTGCTGCTGACGCCTTCGATCGCGCCGTCGTGATAGCGCACCTTGAAGTCGGTGAACTTCAGCCCGCTTGCGGTCGAGATCACCACGACCTTCTGGCCGCCCTCGATGGTGCCCTTGGCGACTAGCTTTTCGAGGGCCGCGAGGGCGACGCCGGTGTGCGGGCAGGTGTAGGCGCCGGTCCGGTCGGCCGCCGCCGAGGCCTCGGCGAGCTCTTCTTCGGTCGCCTGTTCGACGATGCCGTCGTAGCGCTCGAGGGCGCGGATCGCGCGTCGAATGGACACCGGGTTGCCGATGCGAATCGCGCTCGCCTGGGTCGCTCCGGCGGTCATCGCCTCGAACGAATCCCAGCCCTTTTGGTACGCCCGGTAGAGCGGGTTGGCCTGGGCGGCCTGGGCGACGCAGATGCGCGGGCGGGTCTTGGTCAGGCCGAGCTCCATCATCATGTCGAGGCCCTGGGCGAGGGCGGCGACGTTGCCGAGGTTCCCGCCGGGGATGATGAACCAGTCGGGCACGTTCCAGTCGAACTGCTGGGCCACTTCGATGCCGACGGTCTTCTGCCCCTCGAGGCGCAGGGAGTTCATCGAGTTGGCGAGGTAGACCCCGGGCTCCTTCGCGAGCTTCTTCACGATCTCCATGCAGCCGTCGAAGTCCGTGTCCACGGCGCAGACGTTTGCGCCGTTGGCCAGGGGCTGGACGAGCTGCGCCGTCGTGACCTTGCCCTTCGGCAATAGAACGACCGAGCGGATACCCGCCGCGGCGCAGTAGGCCGCGAGGGCCGCCGATGTGTCCCCGGTCGACGCGCAGGCGATGGCCTTGATCGGCACGCCGTCTGCCATCATTTGCTTCACGACGCTCACCAGGACCGTCATGCCGAGGTCCTTGAACGAGCCCGTGTGGCTGTTGCCGCAGTTCTTGATCCAGAGATCGTCGAGACCGAGGCTCTTGCCGTAGCGCTCGGCCCAGAAGAGGTTGGTGCCGCCCTCGGCCATCGAGACGACGTGCTCGTCCCGGAGCCCCGGGGCGACCCACTCCTTCTTGCCCCAGACGCCGCTCCCGTAGGGCCACTGGGTGCTCATCCAGCGGTCGTCGAAGAGCTTTTTCCACTCATCGGCGCTCCGGTCCCGGAGGGCCTCGACGTCGTGGGCGACCTCGAGGAGTTCGCCGCACTTTTCACATTGGTAGATGACCTGGTCGAGGGGGTAACGCCCCTCGCAGCCGGCCATGCATCGGAAGCTCGCGCTGTACGCCATGGGGCGCGAACGTA
>QMMC01000411.1 GCA_003647065.1 Deltaproteobacteria bacterium
GAGGTCCGAGGGAACCGAGAGATCGGCGACGCGGAGATCCGTCGCATCATCGGCCTCACCGAGGGCAGCGAGCTGATCCGCGAGACCCTCGACGAACTCATCGAAGGCGCGTCGGATGCATACGGAGAGTTGGGGTACGAGCACGTGCGCATCGTGGTCGTCGTGCGCGACACCGACGACCCGAGCCGGAAGGTGCTGCGGCTGGAGATCCAAGAGGGCGAGCCGACCCGCATCAGCCGGGTCCAGTTCGAAGGCACCGCCCCCCCCGAAGAGAGCGGCGCGGGGGAGAGCCTCGAGTTCGGCGTCGGCGACATCCTCGACCGGGACGTCATCAGCAACTCCGTGCGTGCCGCCGAAACCGAAATGCGCGGCGAGGGATGGTTCGAAGCACGGCTCGGCCCCGCGGTGATGGAAGAGGCCTCCGGCACCGGAGTCATGGTCTCCATCCCTTCGAGGCCCGGGCCGCATTACGAGGTTCGCTATCGCGGCCTCGCACCGCTGCGCCGCGGGGATATCGAAGACATCCTCGAGCTCGGCGAAGACCCGCTCACGGACGCGGTGGTCGAAGGAATTCGCGAACGCGTCGTCGACCTCTACCAGCGCAATGGGTTCTACGATGCCCGCGCGTCCGTGACCCGGCGTGCCGGACGTCAACCCGGAAGCGCCTACCTCGACGTCAGCGTCGTGCCGGGGTCGGTGCTGAAGGTCACGCAGATCTCCTTCCCGGGGGCACAATTCCTGGACGAGGCGCACCTCAGAAACGAAGTCGAGAGTTACCTCGACGAGGACCTCCCCCGGGCCGAGCCCCTCGAGCCCGTCGATGGCGCCATCGTCGATGAGATCGGCTTCGGCGGCACATCGGGGCGCCGGACGTCCCCCGCGCCCCACGAACCCAACCCGCACCGCGTCTACTACGAGCCAACCTACGAGGCGGCGATCGAACGCCTCGTCGAGCTCTATGCTGTGATGGGTTTCCTCTCGGCCCAGGTCGGTCCGGCGCGCATGGAGCGGACCGAACAAAACCGGGCGCGGGTCGAAGTCCCTGTGCAAGAGGGGCCCCGGACGATGCTCCAGCGCGTGGACATCGACGGCAACGCCGCCGTGACGACTCGTCAGATCCTCATCACCAGCGAACTCAGCCGGGGTCAGCCCTTTTCCCGGCTCGCCCTCGAAGAGGCTCGTATTCGTATCGTCGAGGCCTACCGGGAGCGCGGCTTCCTCTTTGCCCGAGTCGAGCCCACGGTGGCCTTTTCAGAAGACCGAACTCGGGCGGAGGTGCGCATCACCGTCGTCGAGGCGTTCGCCGTGCGCGTAGGCCGGGTGATTATCGAGGGCGCCGACAATACGTCGGAGAACCTCATCCGGGACCGGGTCGTCCTCGAGGTGGGGGAGCTCTACCGGCCGTCCCTCGCTCGGGAAAGCCAACGACGCTTGCTCGAGATCGGGGTCTTCTCGGGGGTGAACATCGGGGTCGCGGACCCGGACCTGCCAGCCCAGGTGAAAGACGTCGTCGTGACGGTGGCCGAGCGAAAGCCCCAGTACCTCGACTTCACGGCGGGGTTCTCGACGGGGCAGGGGCTGCGCGGAGGCTTCGAGTACGGCTACCGCAACCTCTTCGGATACGGCGTGACGACCACGCTCCGGGTGCAGCTGGGTTTCCAATTCATCTTCGTCGACCCGGTCCTCGAAGAGCGTTACGAAGCCCTGTCGGTTCAGGATCGCCTCGAGCGCAACGTCGCCATCGGCATGCTGGTGCCCCACATCCGCGGCCTCGCCAACGTACGCTCGGGCAACAACCTCTATCACCGTCGCGACAACGAGCGCGACTTCGGCCTCGACGAAAACGGCGGCAGCATCACGGCGTCCTGGCGAGCGCTCAAACGCCTCGCGCTTTCCGGAGGCGTGAACCTCGAGAACTCGAACGTACAGCTCTTCACCGGAGAGAATCTCAACGACTACCTGATGATGAACATGGACCCGCGCCTCGACCGGCTGCTCCGGGTCCCCGAAGGTGAGTCGACGATCTTCGCCGTCCCCCTGACCCTAGCCCTCGATCTCCGGGACAATCCCTTCGACCCGACGCAGGGATTCTTCGGGTCCATCAGCGCAGAGTACGCCGTCACCCTCGACGCCGAGCCCCAGGGCCCCGACATGGTCCCCTTCGAGTCGAACTTCGTGAAGCTCACCTTCACCACCAGCGGCTACATCCCGGTCGTCGGCAAGACGGTCTTCGCCGTGCAGGTCCGGGGTGGCCGCATCTTCCACACGAACGACGCTTCGCGGACCTACCCCAATCGCAGTTACTACATGGGCGGGGTCGAGACCATGCGCGGCTACTACCAGGACGCGATGATGCCCCAGGACCTCGCCACGGCGGTCGCGGCGGACCCGGACCTCGACGACAACGACGTCGTCCGGGCCGGGGACACCTTCGTGCTCATCCGCGGCGAGCTGCGCTTCCCCATCTGGGGCTCACTCTACGGCGGCGTCTTCACCGACCTGGGCAACCTCTGGGCCGAACCCCGCTTCTTCGACCTCTTCACCCTGCGCGCGACCGCCGGCCTCGGCCTACGCCTCAAGACCCCGGTCGGCCCCCTGGCCCTCGACTACGGCTTCGTCCTCGACCGCCGAGAAGAGCTCGGCGAGCCCATCGGCACCCTGCACTTCTCCATCGGCTTGTTCTGAACCGCGAGACATTCTATGCGAAGAAGCATGAACGTGGCCGCCCGCCTGATCCCCGACCTCGCCGAGGCCGACAAGAACTTCGTCCGCATCATGTGGGATCAGTTTTCGCGCTACCCGGGGGGCAAGAAGCTCTTCAGCCAGGTGATCAGCCGCGCCGCGCCCTACACGGCGACGATCGGCGCGACGGTCGAGGAGCTCGAGGTCGGACGCTCCCGGGTCACCATGGCGGACCGCCGCGCGGTCCGGAACCACCTGCGCTGCGTGCACGCCATCGCTTTGGCGAACCTCGTCGAGCTCACCGGCAACGTCGCCCTCGCCTACTCGCTCCCGGACGACGCCCGCTTCATCGTCGCCGGCATGGACCTCGACTACGTGAAGAAGGCCCGGGGCCTCATCACCGGCATATGCGACTGCCCGGTGATCGACTCGTCCGAAAAGAGAGAGTTCCTGGTCCCCGTCGAGCTCTTCGACCCCAATGGCGAGGTCGTCGTCCGGGGCAGGCTGCGCACGCTCGTCGGGCCGAAAAAGCGGCGCTGAGCGGCGGCGCTGAGCGACGGCCTGGGCGGGTGCTCGGCTACCGGCACGCGCCGACGGCGCAGACCTCGGCGGCGCCGTCCCGGGAGGTCACCAAGAAGTGCGTGAGCTGCCGGTGCAGCTCGGAGATGGGCTGGTCGACGGCGAGGGGCTGAGGTCGTCGTCGAAAAGGCGGCTCGATCGGCTCTTCGTAGCGGCGCGTATCGGCCCGGAGAACGCGGGCGAAGTGGTCCGCGTCGGTCTGGGCGGCGGCGACGGTGTAGAACTCGTCGCCGAGGGGAAGGTTGCTGCGGACCGGCGCGGCGACGAGAGCTACCGGGGCGAAGGTGAAGGCGCCGAAGCCGGGGATCGCAGCCGCCGAGAGCCAGGCCTCGGTGGTGGGCGACGGGACGACCTCATCATGCCGGAAGAGCTGCACCAAGAGGTCCGGGCGAGGCATCGTGAGGGGCTCTCGGTAGAGATGACGGGCGAAGACCAGCGGCTCGATGGGCTCGATCACAAAGCGATAGAGGTCGACGAGGGGGTGCATGACCATGCTGCGCAGCACGTCCTCGATCGCCCGGACGCCGAGGACCAGGAAGAGCACGTTGCCGCGGCTCCGATAGTGGGGCGACTCCGCCAAGAGCTCGATGTAGGAGGCCCAAGGCGTGTGGAGCACGGCGCCTCGGACGTCGGCCTCGAAGGCCAGGGCGACGGCGCCGACCGACGCTCCCTGGGAGTCTCCGCCGAAGTAGACCGCGCCGGGGTCGAAGGCGAGGCCGGCGAGGGACGGTGAGGCGGCGACGAGGGCGGTGAGGTCGCCTTCGCGAACGAAGCGGAAGGCGGCGAAGAGGTCGGTTATTTGCTGGGCCACGGTCCCGACGAGGTATCCGGGAAAGCCGAGGGGTGAGGCATCGCTGTGGACGGCGAGGAGGCGGCGGCTCGCCTCGGCGGAGTCGGCCTCGAAGAGCCCGTCGGGGCCGAGGCCCGTTTCGCCCGAGGGGTCGCGGAGCCAGTGGCGGTCGTCGATGGCCGAGGAGAGGCGCTCGCCCTGCTGAAAGGGCTCGATCGCGAGGAGCGCCACCCCCGCCGCGCAGACGGTGTCGGCGAGGGCCAGGGCGAGCTGGCGATCGTCACCGAGGCCCGTCTGGTAGACCATGACGGGGAGGCGTGAGAGTTCGGCCCCCGCCGGAACGGCCAGGGTGAAGGGGATGGATTGGGCGGGGCCGCCCCGGGGACCGCCATCGGCGCCGCGACGCAGCACGCCGACATCGCCGCTGCCGCCGTCCCCGGCCACTACGCGCGGCGCTTCGAAGCTCCCGGTGATCACGGCGGCGATGTGCGAGTGCGCGATCGCCCGCGAACCGCCCGTACCGTTCATCGGCGCAACATCGAGGCCCGGGCGATCCTCGCTCGGCTGCCCGAAGAGCGAGTCGAGGTCGGCGCCGACCCACACCCGGTCATGGGCCTCATCGAAGATCGCCGTCGGCACCGCGGCGCCGTGCACGATGTCGCGCAGCGCCGCCACCTGCGTGCGGGGGTCCCAGACGCCGTAGGCGGTGGTGGAGACGACCCGGCCGCGCTCTATGCCGAGGGCCCCGAGGGCCTCGAAGGCCTCCTCGACCATCGCCCGGGCCCGGTCCCCCGCGGGCGTCGCGGCCCCTCCGTCGCGGAGCGCCCGAAAGACCTCACTCACCTCGAGGGGTGTCCCATCGAGGCCCAGCACACCGTCGGTCAAAGCCGCGACGTAGCGCCCACCGGGCTCGAGGGTCACGCCGCGGACGGGGCGAACCGAGATCTCCTGGTCCAAGACGTTCCACTCGGCCCGGACCGGGATCAACGCGCCGGCGTCGACGTCGACGAAGAGGATCGAATCCGAGGGTGAGGCCGCCGCGCCCGGCGCAGGCAGCACCGGCAGAGACGCCGCGTCGACGTAGCCCGCCACCGGAAAGTGAACGCCGCAGGTCATGCAGAAGCCGTCACGCGTTTCGAGAACTTCGCGGACCGCGTCCCACGCGGGGGCCGTCACCGGCGACGCTTCGGGCATCTCGCCGATGGCCACGTGCCCGTCGTCGCCGACGAAGAGGTCCCCGGGAAACGGAACCGTCCCCCAATCGACGTCCCCTACGGCCGGCGGCACGAAAACCGCGGACGCTCCCCGGGTCGAGAGACGGGCGTCGGGGCCGGCGTCCGCCTGCGGCTGCGGACCGACGTTGCACGCAAGACCAAGCACGAACGCGAGCGCAACGAAGCGCCCCGCCGATGAAGTGCCCATGGCACATCCCCCCTACGGTAGAAGTACACCCGGCGGTACGGGACGCCATCGTTCGAAGGTGGTGCTAGAAACGAAGCACGCGCATCGTACGCTTGAACACTTCCGCCGCCTCTTTGGACCCATGCTCCGAACCATGAACGTCGACGCGACCGCCGGTTTCAGCCACGCGCTGCTGCATCGGGCAGACGGTGATCGTGTGGCGATCGTCGACGGCGAGCGAACGATCACCTACTTCGCGCTTCGGGCCGACGTTGCCCGGCTGAAGGTCGCCCTCGCTGCGGGGGGCATCGCCGAGCGTGACCGGGTAGTCATCTTTGGCGAACCGTCTGCTTTCACCATCTCCGCGTACCTCGCGGCGATGGAAGCCGGCGGCATCGCCGTACCCCTCGGCACATCATCGACCGACGCTGAACTCGACGCCCAGCTCGAAGCAGTCGCCCCGCGTTTTGCGTTTCTCCATGAAGACGTCGCGGCTCGGTTTGCGTCCCTCGGTTGGTCGACCGGTGTGGAGCACGTCATCGTCGGCCCCGAGCCGCTTCGTGCCTCGAACGTATCCGGAGAGTTCGAGCGCGCTCCCGACGACGAAGACCTCATCGGCATCGCGGCTATCTTTTTCGCGTCGAGTGCCGACGACGAAGTGCGCGCGGTCCACGTAGGCCACGACAATCTGCGAGCCAACACCGAAGCTAGCATCTGTGCACTGTCCGTGCGCCCCGGTGACCGGACGGTGCTGATGCTGCCCCTGGCCGACTCCTTCGGCGCGAGTGTTCTGCACTCCTACCTCTGGGTCGGGGGCACCCTCCACATCGGACCAAACCCGGCCCTTCCCGAGAGAGTCGTCGACGCCATCGAAAGCAGTCGAGCGACCGGTTTCTACGGCGACGCCGACACCTATGCGTTGCTCTTGGACCAGGGGGGCCTCGCCGAGCGCGCCCTGCCCCACTTGAGGTATGTGGCCCAGGCCGGAGGGAAGCTCCCCGAGCCTCTCCTCGACGCGCTCATCGCGAGCGCCGTCCCCGAGGTCTACTTGATGTACGGCCAGGCCGAGGCGACGTGGCTGCTCAGTGTCGTCGCCGCTCATACCGACCCGGACAAGCGGGCTTCGGTCGGTCGCGGCCTCCGGGGGACCACGCTCACGGTGCTCTCACCGGACGGCACCGCCGCGGCGCCCAGCCAAATCGGAGATGTCGTCGCGACCGGACCGGGAGTCACGCGCGGTTACCTCGACGACCTAGAGGCGAGCGCCGAGCGGTTCCGGGACGGATCCCTCTATACCGGGGACCTCGGCACCCTCGACGAAGACGGGTTCGTCTTCCTCGTCGAACCCCCGGTCGAGCCCCCAACCGAGCCCCCGCCGGACTGACCCGCCGGACTGACCCGCCGTGGACATCAGGAACCTGCCGTCGTTATGGCAGGCTCACGCACTGGCGCAGCAGCTGGCTTCCGTAGGGATAGGTGCCGTCTGGCGTGCCGCCCCAGTCCCGGTCCGCGTTCCCGCTGCTCCAGAAGCGTTGGTAAATGAGATCGTAGGTGCCGGGAATGACGTCTAGGTCGATCACCCGATCGTCGCGGAAGTCCCAGCTGCGCACCGGATACTGGCTGCCGTCCCAGCTGCCGAAGTCGATCTGCTCGAGGTGCACCAACGAGCCTGTGCTCCGGTTGCGCAGCCACACGTTGGCCTCATCCTCGCCGATGCTGGCCACCGCCGCGCCCCCATCGAAGGTCAGCGCCCCGGTCACCGAGGCCCGCGGGATGTCCACGTTCAACGCGTTCACGCCGGGGCCGATCACCACGCCGGACATCAGCACATGGCTGCCGAAGGGGTAGGTGCCATCCGGAGTGCCGCCCCAATCCCGATCCGCGTTCCCGCTGCTCCAGAAGCGCCGATAGATCACGTCGTAGGTCCCCGGCAGCACGTCGAGGGCGACTA
>QMMC01000412.1 GCA_003647065.1 Deltaproteobacteria bacterium
GAGCGACGAAGGCTGCGTAGCCCTTGCCGATCGCGCTCACCGCGATAGACCCGGCCGATAGGGCCCCCATCACGCCTCCCGCGATCGACTCGACCCGCTTGGCATGGAGGTCGCCGGGAACCACGCCCGCCACGAAGCTCATCGTCATCATGGCGGACACTCTTTCGCCGACGAGCCGCGCTGTCGATCGGAACTCGGGTCGACGCCGTCGACCCGCGCGGCTGCCAACCCGTCGCCGTCTGTCCGTCTCGACCCGCACCTTGAGTGCTTCGAGGCGAACGAGCTTGTCGGGAAGTGAAAGGTGGAGGGCGGCAGCGCCATTTCCGGGCTGATTCTTCATACCTAGTCAACAACCTGGGCCTCACGAAATTCCGCTCAAAACTCCTTCCTTTTCAAGTCCGTGTGAATTGAGGGGATCCCTCAGGGCCGGGGGAGATATAAACGGCACCATGCTTCACTACTCCATCACCACGTCATTCAGCCTCGCTCTCATCCTGAGCATCGCCCCCCTCGCCGGCTGCGGCGACGACTCGACGACGGCCACCTGCGAAGCGGGGCGCCAGATCCCGTGCGCTTGCGGTGGCGGTGAGGAGGGCTTCCAGCGCTGCCGTGACGACGGCAGCGGCTACGACGGGTGCCAGTGCGACGGGGTCGACGCCGGTGGCGACACGGGCACGGGGGACGCTGGGGCCGACTCCGGTATGACGGACTCGGGGAGCGACAGCGCAGCCGGCGATTCGAGCGTGGACAGCAGCTCCGATGCCGGAGCCGTGATGTGCGACGATGGAGCCCTATCCTACCTCGGCTCGTCCGAGTGTTCCGCCTGCACCCTATGCTCGATAGCCGCTGGTAAGCAGTGCTTTGAGGAGGCGGATGCGTGCAATACCAACGCGGATTGCGGCACCTTCCTAGCGTGTCTCGCTGGCTGTAGCGACGAGGTCTGTAAGGACGCCTGCGTAGCCAGCCACCCGAGCGGGGCGCCGCTCGCTCAAGCAGCAACACTCTGCACGAAATGTGTCGCGTGCCCCAACAACTGCGGTGCGAGTGCCAACCCGACCTGCGCGCCCTAGACGGGTCCGCTAGGGCAACCCCCGCTCCAGTCCGGTGTAGGCGCCACCAGCCCGACCATTCATTTTCACCCGCGGCCTGCTAGACCCCCCGGGTGTGTCTGAAGAGCGCACGAGCAACAGTACCGCTCGCTCGCATCGGAAGCCGGCTGCACCAGTCGATCAGGCTCAACGAGGTGCTCGGGATCTGGCTGGCTCAGCACGACGGTCCCCGCATGCGGACAGCCCGACCGGTTCCCATGGGCGGTCGATAACTACCGCTCCTGCCAGTACAGCTTGGTCTTCCGCAGATGCCTCGGGAGCGAAAGCCAAAGAGTTCAAAGCTGCCGATAGGCGGCCACCGTTCGGGCCAAGCGGCCGGACGAGGCAAACCGCTTCCGCGGTGAGCCGACGACCGGCATAAGCGACACCATGCATCACTACCCCATCACCGCATCACTCGGCCTCGCTCTCATCGTCGGCCTCGCATGCCTCACGGGCTGCGGTGACGACTCGACGACGGCCACCTGCGAGGCAGGCCGCCAAATCCCGTGCGCCTGCGGCGGCGGTGAAGAGGGCTTCCAGCGCTGCCGTGACGACGGCAGCGGCTACGACGGGTGCCAGTGCGATGGGGTCGACGCCGGTGGCGACACGGGCACGGGGGACGCTGGGGCCGATTCGGGTATGACCGATTCGGGCGCGGCCGACTCCGGCACCACCGACACAGGCACCACCGACACAGGCACCGATAGTGGGCTGCAAATATGTGAAGGGGGCCCGACGTTGGCCTCGTGCAGTGACTGCAATGGTTGCGCAGTGGCATCGGGTGGACCCTGCGAGGCCCAGGATTTGGCGTGCTCGGCGGAGCCCGATTGCGACGCCTATGTCATCTGTAGGGAGGACTGTGAGGGCTCAGAGTCGTGCGACGCCATGTGCGCGGAGGACCACGCGACGGGCTACGCGCTCTTCAACGCGACCAGCGAGTGTGTTTTCTGCACGGCCTGCCCCACCAGCTGCGGCATTCCGAGCGACTTGTGCGCTCCCTGACGCGGGAGTCCGCATCCGAAGACGCGTCCCCCGCCCACCCCACCCCGACGATTCATTTTCACCCCGGGCCTGCTAGACTCCCCCGGTGTCTCTGAAGATCGACCAGGACCATTCGCGGTTCCGGAAAATCGTCCGCGGGAAGATCCGTAAGAACCTCAAGAAGTACATTTCGCAGGGCGAGCTGATCGGGAAGAAGGGGAAGGACCTGGTGTCCATCCCCATCCCGCAGATCGACATCCCCCGCTTCCGCTTCGCGGACAAGCAGCAGGGGGGCGTCGGCCAGGGTGACGGCGAGCCCGGCGACCCGCTCTCGGGCCAAGAGGGTGAAGAGGGCGACGGCGCGGGCAAGGCCGGCGAGGGCGAGGGAGACCACGTCCTCGAGGTCGAGGTGACCCTCGACGAGCTCGCGGACATCCTCGGCGAAGAGCTCGAGCTGCCCAACATCGAGACCAAGGGCAAGTCCACCATCGTCGACAAGAAGGACCGCTACGTCGGCATCCGAAACGTCGGCCCAAACTCGCTCCGGCACTTCAAGCGCACCTACCGCAACGCACTTCTGCGCCAGATCGCCTCTGGCCAGTATGACCCCAAGAACCCGATCATCGTCCCGACCCGGGACGACATGCGCTACCGCTCCTGGAAGACCGAAGAAGAGCCCGTCGCGAACGCGGTGATCATCTACATGATGGACGTCTCGGGCTCGATGGGAGACGAACAAAAAGAGATCGTGCGCATCGAATCGTTCTGGCTCGATGCCTGGCTCACCAAGCAATACAAGGGCCTCGAGACGCGTTTCATCATTCACGACGCCGTAGCCCGGGAGGTCGACCGGGAGACCTTCTTCAAGACCCGGGAGAGCGGCGGCACGATGATCTCGAGCGCCTACAAGCTCTGCGCCGAGATCATCGAGGCGGACTACCCCTCGAGTGAGTGGAACATCTATCCGTACCACTTCTCCGACGGGGATAACTGGAGCGTCGACGACACGCTGCTCTGCATCGACCTGCTCAAGAACAAGCTGTTGCCCGCGTCGAACGTGTTTTCCTACGGACAGGTGGAGAGCCCCTACGGCTCGGGGCAGTTCCTGAAAGACCTGCACGAGCATCTCAAAGACGACGACCGGATCATCACCAGTGAGATCCGGGATCGCGACGCGATCATGGAGTCGATTCGGGAATTCCTCAGCAAGGGGAAGTGATGGCCAAGTTCGCCCTCAAGACTCAGATCCCGCGTTACCTCTACCGAGAACAGGTGGCCATCGAGGAGATCGCCCGGGGCTACGGCCTCGACTTCTTCCCCATGGTCTTCGAGGTCTTGAACTACGACCAGATGAACGAGGTGGCGAGCTACGGGGGATTCCCGACGCGCTACCCGCACTGGCGCTTCGGCATGGAATACGAGCGCATGTCGAAGAGCGCCGAGTACGGCCTGTCGAAGATCTACGAGATGGTCATCAATACCAATCCGTCGGTCGCCTATCTGCTCGAGGGCAACAGCCTAGTCGAGCAGAAGCTCGTCATGGCCCACGTCTACGCCCACGTCGACTTCTTCAAGAACAACTTCACCTTCGCGACCACCAACCAGGGCATCGACCGCCGCACCGGCGAACCGATCCGCAAATGGATCGACACCATGGCCAACCACGGCGCGGTGGTGCGCCGGTGGGCCAAGCGCATCGGCATCGACAAGGTCGAAGCCTTCATCGACCACTGCCTGAGCCTCGAAAACCTCATCGACCCCAACGTGCCCTACCTACCCGTGCCGTCGATCACGGAGGGCAAGGAGCCAGCCGGCGGTGATGGGGCCGAAGACGAGCTGCCCGAAGAGCTAGGACTACTCCGCGTCGACAAGGACTACATGGCGTCCTTCATCAACCCGGAAGAGTTCGTCGCCGCCCAGCGCCAGAAGCTGGTAGATGCCCAAGAACAAGAGCGCCGCTTCCCCGAGGAGCCGAGGCGAGACGTGCTCAGCTTCCTCATCGAGCACGCGCCCCTCGAGCGCTGGGAGCGGGACATCCTGAACGTCATCAGGCGGGAGGCGTACTACTTCTACCCGCAGATGCAGACGAAGATCATGAACGAGGGCTGGGCCTCGTACTGGCACAGCCAGATGATGACGCAGAAGATCTGCGACACGTCCGAGATCATCGAATACGCCGACCGGAACGCCAGCGTCATGGCCACCGACGGCAAGAACCTCAACCCCTACAAGCTCGGGGTCGAGCTCTACCGCCACATCGAGGAGCGCTGGAACAAGGGGCGCTTCGGCAAGGAGTGGGACGACTGCGACGAGCTCGAAGTCCGTCGAAGCTGGGACCGTCGCACCGGGAAGGGCCGCGAAAAAATCTTCGAGGTCCGGCGTTTCCACAACGATGTCACCTTCATCGATGAGTTCCTCACCCCGGAATTCGTCATGGAGCACAAGCTCTACGCGTTCGGCTACAACAACCGAGAGGGTCGCTGGGAGATCGAGACGCGACAGTTCGAAGAGGTCAAGCAGAGCCTGCTCTTCTCCCTGACGAACGCCGGCCAGCCGTTCATCTACGTGGCCGACGCCAACCACGAAAACCGCGGCGAGCTCCTCCTCGAGCACGACCACCAGGGCATCGACCTCCGGGTCGACTACGCCCGGGAGGTGCTCGAAGCACTGCACCGCGTATGGCGAAGGCCGGTCGAGCTACGCACCGAGGTCGAAAAGAAGCCGGTGCTCATGCGCTACGACGGCTCAGAGCACGCCCAGCGCGCTCTCTGACGGTCGGCAAGAAGGCGCAGCGGCGCCGCAGGCGACGTGAAGCTGGATTGCCGACCCTTGGCGCGCGGCTAGGCCCGAGGGGCGCCCCTCAGAGCTGGAGGCCGGTGCAGTTCTCGAAGAGGAAGTTGGCCGGCATGGCAGGGGCCGTCGGGGCGTGGACCTCCGCCGTGCGCGTCCGGTCGGCCGCGAGGGGCAGGCCGTCGCATTCGAGGGAGCCGAGGACCGCCGGACCATTCGGGGTAGCCTCGAAGGAGATGTCGTAGAGGCGACAGGGGGTCGCGCACGCCGTCGGGGGCTCGTCGCCGCAGCCCGGAGCCAGGGCCGAGCCGCTCGCGGCGCCATAGTCCCTGCCGCCGAAGCGGTTGTCCTGCTCGATGATCGTAATGGTGCCGCTCTGGGCGGGGCCGCCGGCGGTGCTCACAACGGCGTTCCGGATATCGAAACCGTATCCCCCGGAGGGGTCCGTGTTCGGATTGGAGAAGCTCAGGTTGAGCAGGTACTGACCTTCGGTCTCGCTCACGGAGCAACTGATGGAGTTCCCCTCCACCCCGTTTAGGGTCGAGATCTGACGCACCGGGACTCCGGTGCACCCGGTGCATGCCACCTGATAATTGAGGGTCAGATGCGCGGGGCCGGCCTCTTCTTCACACGCGGTGACGAGGGGCAGGCTGGCGACGACGATCAAGCTGAGTAGAAAGCTACGCATCCGATTTCCTCCGAGGTGTGGCGGAGCGTACCACCGGGCCCCTGGGCGGGAAACATTGGCGCAAGCGATCGCGGTGCGCCTGTGGCGTCAGGACTACTGAGAAGCTTCGAGGGCCCCGGCGAGGTCCTCGCGTAGGTCTTCGAGGGCCTCGAGGCCGACCGAGATGCGGATGAGGCCGTCGACGATGCCGAGCTTTTCACGGCTTTCCACGGGCACCGAGCCGTGAGTCATGATGGCCGGGTGCTCGATGAGAGACTCGACCCCGCCGAGGCTCTCAGCGCAGACGAAGATGCGTACGGCCCCGAGGAGCTTCCGCGCCGCGGGCAAGCCCCCGGCGATGACGAAGCTGATCATGCCCCCGGGGGTCTTCATCTGCTCCTGGGCGAGGGCGTGCTGGGGGTGCGACGGCAGGCCCGGGTAGTAGACCTTTTCTACCTCGGGGCGGGCTTCGAGCCACGCGGCGAGGTCGGCGGCGCTCTGGGCGTGGCGCTCCATGCGGACCGGCAGCGTCTTGAGGCCGCGTAGCACCATGAAGCAGTCGAAGGGGGCCGGGATGGCGCCGATGGCGTTCTGAAGGAATCGCAGCCGCTCGGCGATGGCGTCGTCGCTGGTGCAGATGACCCCGCCGACGACGTCGCTGTGGCCGTTGAGGTACTTGGTCATACTGTGCACGACCACGTCGGCGCCGAGCTCGAGGGGCCGCTGGTTGATCGGCGTCGCGAAGGTGTTGTCGACGACCGTAGTGATCCCGTGCTCTTTCGCGATCGCCGCAGCCTTTCGGATGTCGATGAGCTTGAGCATCGGGTTCGTCGGGGTCTCGGCGAAGAGCATCTTCGTTTCGGGGCGGAAGACGTCCGCGAGGCCTTCGAGGTCCGTGAGGTCGACCCAGCTGGTCTCGATGCCGAGGGGCTTCATCACCTTGTCGAGGATGCGGAAGGTGCCGCCATAGACGTCATCGCAAGCAACGATGTGATCCCCGGGGCTGAGAGTGTGGAAGAGGGTTGTCGTCGCAGCGCACCCCGAGCTGAAGGCGATGCCGTGAGTCGCGGCCTCGAGGGCGGCGAGGCAAGCCTCCATGGTGCGCCGGGTGGGATTGTCGGTCCGGGAGTACTCGAAGCCCTTGTGTTCTCCGGGGCCCGCCTGGGCGTAGGTGCTGCTCAGGTGGATGGGGGTCATCACCGCCCCGGTCTCGGGGTCGGGGCGCTGCCCGGCGTGGATGGCGAGGGTTTCGATGCGATCGGATGCGGCCATGGGGCCCACCTAGCGCGTCCCCGACGGGGGAGGCAAGCGCTTCGGCCCGGATGCGTGGTCGATGAATCAGACAAGCGGCTGATCGAGTTGCCTTAAGCACGCCCGAGGAGCCGCTAGCTGGGGCGACGAGCCCCATCATCAACGGTGTTTCTTCACTTTCCGATGCACCGAGGCCTTCGGAAGCTCCGGGCACACACGTTGCATAGGCCCGAGGCGGAGAAAAGTATGCGACATCGTTTCCTGAGCCTCGTATTGACCCTCGGCCTCGGCGCCTTCGCCGGCTGCGCTACCGACAGCGCACCCGCCCCCGCGGCCGACGGGCCCCCTTGCGGGATCGTCGACTGCACGGCCGATGGCCCCGACGATGACTTCGCCGACTACATCGAAGTCGGCGGCGGCAAGGCCGATGCTGAGGGCGTCGAGTCCGAGATCGCGTCGGCGGTGACCGACGGGGTCTTCGACGCCGACGACGTGCGCGCGGCCTTCGATGCCACCGGAAATCGAGTCGGCCGGGGGGAAATCCTCACCATCCGGGACGCCCTCGAGTCCACGGCCTACGAGGTCACCCCGGAGGCCGTCGAGACGGC
>QMMC01000413.1 GCA_003647065.1 Deltaproteobacteria bacterium
CCCCGGGGCCCGATCGTACCGGGTCCCCAATCGGTGTGTACATCTGGAGTATCGGGCATCGCCCGATCATGCCGATTGGCGTACTAGACAACGGCTCTCGGCGGATCCGCGAACCTCGGAGGTGACGGATGAAACGCAGGGAGATGATGCAGGTCGCGGGCATGGGGGCCGCGGGGCTGGTCGTCGAGCGGGTCGTCTCGCCGATGCAGCGAGCCTTCGCGGATACGACCCGAGTCCACGACCGCAACATCGGTGCCGCGGCCCACCAACGGATCCAGGCGCTTCAGCGTTCGGGCATCGAACTCGTCTCGTTCACTCCGGAGGGCGGTTGGGTGATCGTAGCCTCCGATGGCCGCCGGTTCGCGCGCAACATCCCCGACGACTGTTACCGGCAACTGCGTACGTTCCAGGACGCCGGCCACCGCATCCACGAGGTGGCTTTCCCGTACCCGGGCGGCAACCGTTGGGTGATCCTCACCGACCGCGCCAAGTTCGCGCGCAACATCCCGCGCGAATGCGACGCCAAGATCGACCAATACCGGCGCGCTGGAAAACACGTGCACTCGGTGGCCTTTGCCCCGAACGGCGGCTTCGTCGTCATCGCGGACAGCGCGTTTCATGCGCGCCATATTCCCGATGAACTCTATCAAATCCTCCAGAACTTCCGACAACGGCCCACAGGAAGAGGCCGGGTCCCCCGGCAGGTGCACCAGGTGGCGTTCACGCGGACCGGGGGCTGGGTCGTCCTCGCCGGGGACGCTGAGCACTTCCATGATGTTCCCGCCGATTTCATCTCTCGGGTGCATTGGTTCGAGCAGCAGAACCGACAGATAGACCACGTCGCGTTCCCAATCGATCCGGCGGGGTGGTCCCTCATCTCCAACACCATCGTCACCCGCCCGCCGATCGACCAGATCCGGAACTTCGAGCAATCGGTCATGAACGAAGGCACCCGCGAGTCGATCTGGGAGCGCATGCAACGCAACAACGTGTCGGGGGTGAGCGTGGCGGCGGTGGTCGAAAACCGACCCGCCTGGGCCTGTGGTTACGGGCTCCTTCGCAAAGGCGTCGAGAGCGTGGCGGTGCACCCGGACAGCCTCTTTCAGGCCGCTTCGATCAGTAAATGTTTTGCCGCCGTCGGGGCCATCCGATTGCTCGGGGACCGGAGCCTCGACTTGGACACCGACATTCGGGAGTTCACGGGCAGCTACCGGCCACCGGTTCAGTGGGGCCTTCGCTTGAGCAACGCGCCCACCCTCCGGCGGCTCCTAGCCCACCGGGCCGGGTTCAACGTCCAGGGCTTCGATGGCTACGCGCGCACCACCCACATCCCGGGCCTCGACGACATCCTCGCGGGCCGAATGGCGGACCACCCGATGTCCGGGTTCTCCCCATCCGCCGGCAACGCCCTGGTCAACAACCCTCGGATTCGCATCGTTCGCAATCCCGGGACGGTAACCGCGTACTCCGGCGGCGGTTACCAGGTGCTGCAGAAGGCGATCGAGGTTGCGACCGGCGAGCCCTTCGCGCGCTGGATGCGCACCAACATCCTCGTGCCCATGGGAATGACCCACAGCACCTTCGCCCTCGACCCGGTCTCGCGACGGGTTCCGGCGGACAACGTCGCCACCGGCCATCAGACCAACGGAAACTCGATTCACGGCGGCGGACGTCTGCGCTACCCGCAGTCTGCGGCGGCGGGGCTCTATACCAGCGCGGCGGAGCTCGCCCGGCTGGTCATCTTGCTCAATCAGCGCGGCCAGATCGGGAACCGCAGGCTCCTGGCGTCCGGCACGGTCGACGAAATGTTCAGGCGGGTCGAAGGCGACGACTTCGGGCTCGGCCTGAAGGTCGGGGTCGATCCTACGGTTGATGATTTCCGGTACTGGCACGGCGGCCTCAACTCGGGCTTCAAGGCACTGTTCTACGGCTACCCGAACAGCCGGGCGGGGGTGGTGGTCATGACCAACGGCGAATCGACCGACGGCACCGCCCTGAGACACGCGATCGCCAACGCTGTGGTCCGTGCCTACGGCTGGTAGGGGAGGGAAAGACGGTCCGAGGACCGGCGCCGCCATCTTGCGTCACTACCGGCTCCTCCCGTCCTGCTACTCTCCGGACCTCACCCGGGGGAGACCATGACGAGGATTGTTTTCGCGGCTGGACTTGTCGCCGCTTCGGTTTTGCTGGCCGGTCCGGCGGCCGCCTTTTGTGGCTTCTACGTGGCCGGGGCCGAGTCCGACCTCTACGCCGACGCCACGATGGTGGTCATGATGCGTGAGGGGACGACCACGGTCCTCTCGATGCAGAACGACTACCGGGGGCCGGTCGAGAACTTCGCCATGGTGGTCCCGGTGCCGGTCGTTCTGGCAGAGGAAAACGTCAAGACCCTCGACAAAGAGATCTTCGCCCGGGTCGACCGCCTCGCCGCTCCGCGCCTCGTAGAGTACTGGGAGCAGGACCCTTGCGCCGTCGGGGCCGACGGCTTCGGGACCATCGGCTTTGCACGCGGAGGCGGCATGCGCAGCCCCTCGCGCCCCCGGCGGGCCGCCGGCCGACTCCAGGTGCAGGTCGAGGCGGAGTTCGCCGTGGGCGAGTACGAGATCGTCATCTTGAGCGCCCAGGACGCGGGCGATCTCGAGACCTGGCTTCGTCAGAACGGCTACTCGATCCCTGACGGCGCGGCCGCTGCCCTCGCGCCCTACGTGCAATCGGGCATGAAGTTCTTCGTCGCCAAGGTCGACGTCACCAAGGTCACCTTCGACGACGGGCGGGCACTGCTGTCGCCGTTGCGCGTTCACTACGACAGTGACGAGTTCTCGCTTCCGATCCGCCTCGGCATGCTGAACTCCTCGGGAACTCAGGACCTCATCGTGCACGTGCTCGCGCGCAACCAGCGTTTCGAGGCCGCGAGCTACGAGAACGTGAACATCCCGACGAACCTCGAGGTCGTCGACGGAGTACGGGAGTCCTTCGGCGGGTTCTACGCAGCGCTCTTCGACAAGACCATCGAAGAGCACGAGGGCGCCGTCGTGACCGAGTACGCGTGGCAGGCGACGGGCTGTGACCCCTGCCCCGGGCCGGTGCTGAGCGAACAAGACCTGCTCAGCCTCGGAGCCGACGTGGTTCCCGGTCTGCGTGGCCCGTCGACGATCATCCCCCGGGTGCCCCTCCCACGACCCCGCCGAGGGGGCCGGTTCAATTCCAGCCCATTCCAGTCGTTTGTCCTGACCCGTCTTCACTACCGCTACGGGCGTGGCGAGCTCGGGGCCGACCTGGTGCTGCGCCCGGCGTCGCCGATCCAGGGCGGACGTGGCGTCGGTCCCGCCGGAGAGCTGCCCACCGAGGCCCGCGAGTCTGGCGCGAACAACTTCCAGGGTCGCTACATCATCCGACATCCCTGGGAGGGGGAGATTTCCTGTGATGAGCCCCATCGCGGCCGGTGGGGTGGGCCGCCCCCCGACAAGCAACGCGACGGCGCTAGCGGTACGCCCCGTGCCGCGACGAATCTCGGCACCCAGGCGAGGGGCGGCGTCCAGCTGGTGGCGCTGCTGAAGCAGCCCCTCCCCGCGCTCGGTCTTACGGAGGTGGGCCCGGCCCCAGTCCCTGAGCCGCCGGCTCCGGTCCAACAACCAGCGCAAGAACCGGCAGCCTCGGTGGAGACCGTCGCGGTGGACGGTGGATGCGGGTGTCGCGCGTCCCCAGGCCGCCCACCCTCCCTGCCCCTGGCGGCCGGCCTGCTCGTGCTCTGGGCCGCGACCCGGCGGAACCGTCGGTAACGGCCACCGCCGGTGACGCAGCTCTAGCATCCAATCAGAAACTGAGTGCGTCGACCGTGGCTACCAATCCCAGGGTGAGCACCACGATGTCGCTCCCTGCGTCGATCGCGACGCGCCCTTCGAAGCCGAGCTGCCGGCCCTCGTCCCGATAGAAGTACCCGGCGATGCCGAGGAGCCAGCCGAAGTCCCAGCGCGAGGTCTCGGCCTCGACTCCACCGGTGCGGGTATCGAGGGCCAGGTGGAAGGCGCCCGTGCCAAACCGAATGCGAAACCGCCAGAGGTCGACGAGGAGCCCGAAGGAGACGGTCGCCAGCTGGAGGCGGTTGTCGATGACGCCCTCGGCCCCGGACGGATCGACGACTCGGTCCGTCGAGCGGCCAAGCCCGTAGTACGCGATGTCGATGGCCGGGGTGACGAAGTAGTCCGTTCTGAGGCCAGTCGTGAAGGCAGCCAGGACTCCGAGGGGTGCCCCGTCGGACTCGGTCACCTGGGGCCCCCGCTCTACTATCGAACCCGCGATCCCCAGCTGGGCCTCGACCAACCATACATTCGTATCGAGGCCTCCGCGCAGGGCTTCGCCGAGATCTCCGTCGTGCTCCTCCGCCGTCGTGCCCTCGCCCTCCTGGGCATCGGCGACTGATGGAGCCCAAGCGGTGACGGCGAATACCAGCCATGCTCCGGTGAGCGCTCTTGTCATTCGTAGCCTCCCCGGAGCATCTGATCGCGGTGAAAGACGAGGTGGGGGCGGTCCGTGAGCAGGCCTGCTGGATCGGAATCCGTCAGCAGGAGGTCGATGAACTCCTGGCCATTGACGGTCCAGAACACCGTACGAATGCCGGCGGCGCGCGCTCGGGCGACCTCCTCGGCCATCGGCCCGAGGGTGTAACGAGGCCCCCAGATTTCGCAGCCGGCCGCGATGACGTCATCGAGGCTCAACTCCACCAGACACGGGACGTCGGGAGGGCCGAGGGCGACGAAGGCGTCGTAGACCGCCTGAGAAGGGCAGCCGATGAAGACTCGGAATGACCGCCCCAGGGCTTCGGCGCGCGCGTTGATGCGCCTCGTGATCTCCACCAGGGTCGGGACGTCCTGGTCGGATTTGACGTCGAGCCAGACCGCGCGGAGGTTCGTCTGGCCGAGGGCCGCGTCGAGGGCCTCTTCCAGAGTGGGCATGGCCTCCCCAAATCGCAGCCGGCAGTTGGCCTGGAGATGGGCCAAGTCGAGGTTCGCGATCTCGCCGACGCAGTACCGTCCCCGGGTGAGTCGAGAGCTCAGTTTGGCGTCGTGGTAGAGGACCGGAACCCCGTCGCGGGTAAAACGAACGTCGATCTCGACGCTGGTGGCGCCGAAGCGCTCCGCAGAGACGACCGCCTCGATGGAGTTTTCCGACACGCCGCAGTCGTCGATGGTCCGGCAGCCGCCGCGATGCGATGCGACGGTGAAATCATCGATCGGAACGAGGGGACCCGTGAACGAAGCGCCTGCTGGGAGGTCGGGCAGGTCGTCGCCTTCACCGTAGACGCCGCTGAGGCGGGCGCCGGGGTGAAGCCCCGGGTCGCTTGCGTCGGCGTCGCCGCGACAGAGGGCAGCCGCGAGCGACGGGGGCTCTACCTCGAAGCGCAGGAGGCCCGTATCGACGTCGACGGCCACACGGTGCTCTCCTTCGAGGACGAGGCGAGACCCGTCTTCCAGGCAGCCGGCATCGAGCAATGCGTAGCGCGCGTCCTCGTCCCCGAAGAGCGACACCCCCGAGGCCGTCGAGTGAACGGAAACCAGATCGCCGAAGCGCCGAAGTTCGCCATCCGTCGTGAAGATGCCGCGCAGCGCCGGAAGACTCACCTGCGGAACCGGGACCGCGTCGGCGAGCATGCCCCCCTCGGGAAATGTTCGGTGCTCTACATTCGCGCGCCCGTCACAGCCGAGGCTCGGCACCAGAAGGACGTGCAGCAGCAGGAGCTGGTGGGCGAGGATGAGGGAGGGCCCCACGGGGGTCACGGCAGGCTCAGAACGCATAGGTGACCTCGATCCGTGGATATAGGAGATGTGCGGTTTCGTCGGAGAACGCTGCCCAGAGGACGGCGCTGCCCTCGCGGGTGAGCAGGCCGACGCGGTAGATGAGTAGACCTCCGTTTCCGAGTTCGTTTTCGACGGTGATCATCGCGTGGGCGCCGAGGTAGGAGACGCCCTGCGATTCGGCGACGACCGACGACCCCAGTCGCGCCCAGCGACCGAAGCTGATCTCGGCCCCGACCTCGAGGGTGAGGTGCACCTTTCCAAAGTGAAGGCCCGCGCGCACGACGGGCACGTTCGAAATGCCCCACGACAAGGTCTCGAAGCCGAATTGACCCAGCCAACCGAAGTAGGGCTTGGCGAGGTAGCCGACCATCAAGCCGACCGGCCCCGCCTCGAACGAAAAGCTGGGGCCGAGCAGCAGCCACGTCGTGACGACTTGGGTCCGCAGCTCGGCCAGGACCGAGAATCCCTCCGGGAGCCCGAGGCGGGTGTCGAGCTCGATGGTCGGGATTCGGCGTGGCGCGCCTTCGACGACCAGGGTCGGCGCGATGTCGATGGAGAGGCCGAGGGCCACGCGACCTTCGAGTTCTCCGGGACCATCGGGGTGCGTGAGCAGCCGCGGCGCAGCGGGAGGGTCGTCGGCGGAAGCCGCCGATGCCGCGAAGGTCATCATCAGCAGGGCTGCCAATGCCCAGGTGGGCAACGTGGTGTGTGGGGGCCTGATGCGGTCGTTCATGCTCCTGCCGTTCGTTATCGACCGTTACCACACGTATCCAGGGACGACTTCTTCTTGCCGCACGGGGCCATTTGCCGCAACCGTCGCCCGGAACACCGAGCACGAAACCGAGGCCACCGACGCCGTGCGGTGCCCATGGTCACGCAGGATTATCGGTAAGGGCCGTCGTGGGCGACGCAGCCCCGGAGCTCCGTCAGCTCGGGCCCGCGGTGGCCGAGGTCCCGCACCGCCGCCCGATAGAAGGCCCGGGGGTTCGGCGCGAGGTAGCTGAGGATCAGCCGGTCGGGGATCTCCTTGATCCACCCAAACACGGCTAGGGCGTAGGCGAGGGCCCTCTGGGACAGATGCCACCGTCCCCGGAGTCCGAGGGGGATCGGGGGCTGGCCACGGCCGGTCCGCTGGCCGGTGTTGGTGAGGAAGAGACCAAAACCCGAGAACACCGTCGCCACCTCGGCCGCCGGCCCGAGCATATCCCAACCTCCGGGGGGGCATCGCGGCAGGGTCTGAATCAGATGCTGGAACGCACCCCGGGCTTCGTACGCCACCAGCAGTTCGGGGTCGGCTACCGCCTCGGCGGGGTAGGCGACGGGGAGGCGGCGGGGCACCGTCCCCAACCGTTCCTGGAAGTCTCGGAGGCCCCGCCGCATACCCACGAGCTCGAAGCGCAGCTCCGGGGCGATGCCCGCGTGCTCCCGAACGAAGGCGAAGTAGTCCTCGACGAGGTCTTGTTCTTCGAGGCCCGGATAGACCGGGAAGTCGCGGTAGGTCGGGGTGACGAGGCGCGTGTCTTGGACCAGTTGCTCTAGGCCGCCGAAGCCCGA
>QMMC01000414.1 GCA_003647065.1 Deltaproteobacteria bacterium
CAGCGCGGCTACCCTCGCCCACGTTTTCGGCGCCGCGGAGGTCGACCGCTTGCACGGCGCCGAGCAGGTGAACGACCGCCACGGTCTCCGTGAGGTCGAGGATGCGCAAAGCCTCCCGGGCCGAGATGGTGCTCAGGCTCACCTTGTCCTGGTTGTGCGACTCGGTGGACCGGCTGAAGACGCTGGCGGGCCCAGCCATCTTGAGGGCCTCGGCGGTCAGGGCGCTGGCGGTGATCTCCATCGCCTTGAAGCCGTGGTGGGCATAGCGATCGTAGCCCGTACGAGCCACGAGGTTCGCCGGCAAGCCGTGGTTGGTCGCGGGATTGCACAGCAGGTTCAGCTGCCGGTCGAGGAGGTCCGCGATGTTGGAGACGACGTTCTTCAGGGTGTCGGTCGCCAGGCAGCTGTGACCTCCGTAGAAGTTGCCCCCGTGCAGGTACCGGCCCTGGTCCGGGTCGATGAGGGGGTTGTCATTGACCCCGTTGACCTCGGTCTCGATGAGCGTGCGCGTGAAAGGCAGCGAGTCGAGCAACACCCCGATCACGTGGGGCGCGCAGCGGATCGAGTAAGGGTCCTGGACCCGCGCCGCCTCTTCATCGCTCTCTTTGCCGAGGGTCTCGCGGATCCACCGCGCCGCGGCGCGCTGCCCGGCGTGGGGCTTGAGTTCGAAGATGCGGTCGGTGAAGTGCCCAGGTTCGCCGCCGAGGACGTCCGATACCATCGCCGTCGCCGTGCAGGCGAGGCGGGCGAGGCGCCGGGCCCGATCCCAGGCGCTGCAGGCAAGGGCCGTCATGACGCTCGTGCCGTTCATCATCGCCAGGCCCTCCTTGGCCCGGAGGCTCAGGGGCTCGAGGCGAAAGGATTCGAGGGCCTCGGCGGCAGGAATCTGAGCGCCCTTCCGCCACACCTCGCGCTCGCCGACGAGGACCGCGGCGACATAGGACAGCGGAGTGAGGTCGCCGCTCGCTCCGACCGACCCCTCCTGAGGGATCACCGGCAAGATGCCGAAGCGCACGAGGTCGCAAAGGCGCTCGAGCAGTTCGAGGCGGACCCCCGAGTAGCCGCGGGCGAGGGACGCGGCCCGGACGGCGACGATGGCGGCGCTCTGTTCGTAAGTGAAGGGCTCTCCGGTGCCGCAACCGTGGTAGCGGAGGAGATTGAGGGGCATGTCGTGGGCGATCTCGGTATCGACCCCGAAGGTCGCCGAAGCGCCGTAGCCGGTGGTGACACCGTAGACGACGCGACCGTCGTCCACCGCGGCCTGGATCATGCCGGCGCTACGTCCGATTCGGGAACGGACCTCTTCATCGGTGTCGATCATCGGCGTGGCGCGTCCGCGCGAGATGTCGACGACATCCTCGATCGTCACGTGGCCAGCGCCCAAGGGCACCTGTCTCAGAGTCGTTCTCGTATTTGCTTCAGTCGGCACGGTCTTCGTTCGTCCAGAAGTCGTAGAAATTGAACCAGTTGTCCGGGGCTTCGCGAGCATAGCGAGCCACGACGTCGGCGTATTGTTGGGCGTACTTTTGCAGAGCTTCTTGCCGGGTCTTGCGCGGGAGCACGATGCGGTCCGCGAAGGGCTCACAGTGAAGCTCATAGCGATTCGGGTCCCGATAGATACCGCAAACGAAGTAGACCGGGCAACGAAGGCTCGCCGCGAGGATGTAGGGGCCTACGGGAAACTGTGCCGGGGCACCGAGGAAGTCGACGGAGGCGTTCTTGCCGCCGGCGGCGGCGCGGTCGGCGAGGATGGCGATGAGCCCTCCCTCGGCCGCGAGCTCCCGCACCTTGAGCACGAAGCCGATGTCCTTGTCGTCCATCTCGATCAGCTGGGTGTGGCTCTCGGGGTCGAGGCTGCGCAGGGCGTCGTTGAACTTCTTGGCGTGCTTGAGGTAGACGAGCGGGTAGATGGGCATGGCCTCGTCCTGGCTCGCGGCACGCATCGCGTAGAACGAACCGAGGTGAGCACCGAGGAGCACGGCGCCGGTCTCTTGGTCGAGGAGGCGGGCGAGGTACTCCTTGCCGTCCCGGGTGACGTCGAAGTAGCCGAGCTTTCCGCGGAGGAAGAAGAGAGAGTCGAGGGAGACCTGCGCAAAGCGGAGGACCTGCCGGTAGGCCGCCCAAAAACCGGTGCGCTGGCCGATGCGACCGAGAAAGTCATTCGCCGTACGGCGGGCCTGCCGCGAGGCGAGGACGAAGTAAAAAGCGGTCACCCGCATGGCGAGGCGGGCAGGGCCCCGGCCGAAGGCGGTGGCGATCCTGACCAGGAGAGCGAGCGCCCACCCGGAGCCAGCCTCGTCATGGTCCTTCCAACCGGCCTCGCTCATTCAGGCAGCCTCTTGGGGTGCACGCGAAATACCAGCGCGAAGACCCGACGCACCGAGAGGCGAAAATGCAGCCAGCTGATCAGCACATTGTCGCGGAAAGCACGAAAGTGGGAGATGCCGCCCTCGTCTTCATCGAGGTAACGCACCTTCGTCGGGATGTTGATCACCGGCAGACCGGCCCAGACGAGGCGCACGGCGATCTCCAGGTCGAAGTCCATCGCATCCCCGCCCACCGGGACCGCGAGGGCGGCGTCGACGGGGTAAACGCGAAACCCGATCATGCCATCGCTGATGACGCCGCGGCCGCACTCGACGGCGATCCAGAAGGCGGTGATCTTGCGCCCGATGCGGCGAGCGCTCGGGGCGCTGTCGTCGTAGCGGGGGTCGCCGAGGATCAGGGCGCGAGGGTTTTCGCGGGCCGCCTCGAGGAACCGCGGCACGTCATCGATATCGTGTTGGCCGTCGGCGTCGACCTGCAGAGCGTGGGTGAAGCCGAGGTCCTTCGCGGCCCGGAGGCCCGTTTTCACCGCCGCTCCTTTGCCCCCGTTGACCTCGTGGTGGACGACGTGGGCCAGCCCTTCGGCGCTGAGCTCGGCGCAGGCAGCGCGTCCTTCGGCGCCGGAACCATCATCGACCACTACGACGTGGTCGACGTGCTCGAGGAGGCGCATGACGACCGCACGAATCGTCGCCGGGTTGTCGTACGTGGGCACGACCCCGGTGACGCGAAAGGTCACGCCTCGCCTCCAGAGCTCTCGGGGGCGAGGATCCGGCCCGCCGAGCTGCCTTCGAGGTCGTCATCGATGGGCGCACCGAAGAGCGCCAGGAGGTCTTCTCGTCGGAGCTTGCCGCTCGCCTGCCGGGGGAGCTCGTCGACGAAGCGGAAGCGTCGGGGGATCACCACCGGCGAGAGCCACTTGCGCAGGGCCTTCCGGATGACCTTCGCCTCGAGGCCTGGGGCCACGAGTGCCGCCCAGGTCTCGATGCCCCGGGCGCCGCCAACCTCGACCGGGAGCACCGCCGCATCGCGGACGCCGTCAATCTCGGCGAGGCGCGCGGCGAGTTCGGCGACGGAGACCCGGGTGCTGCCGATCTTGAGCACACCGTCGGCGCGGCCGAGGTGTTCGAAGCGCCCGTCACCGAGGGGTTTGACGCGGTCCCCGCCGATGAAGGGCTGAGGCACGCCAGCCGAGAGCAGCGGCGACTCGAGCAACATGAGCTCGCCATCGCCGGCGTTCACGGTGACGCCGGGGAAGGGCTGCCAGGGCGTGGCCGGCGCCGAAGAGCGCTCGCGCCACGCGATGCCGCCGGTCTCCGTCGAGCCGAGGACCTCGGTGATGGTCCACCCGGCGCGCTGATGGAGGTCCTTGGCTGTGTCTGCGGGGAGAGGCGCCCCGGAAGAGAAGACCCGGCCGACCTCGGGGAGAGCGCCATCTTCCGAAAATCGCAGGCTGCGCAGGTGGGCGGGCACGCTCACCAATACGTCGACACCGCCGCGCAGGGCCCGTCCGAGGCCCTCGACGTCCCGGGGCCCCTCACGGTGGAACGCACCGCCGCCGCAGGTCGGCACCAGCACGCCGAAGAGCAGACCGTAAATGTGATGGGCGGGGACGATGCTCAGGACCCGGGCCCCCGACGCCTCGGGAAAAGCCTCGAGGAGGGTCTTCACCTCACCGAAGAGCTGGGCCCCGGTCTTGGGGCACGCCCGGTGCTCGCCGGTCGAGGCCGAGGTGTAAACCGTGGCGAGGTGTCGCTGCGGGGCGATCGGGGTGAGCGGCTCATCGCTGGGCCCCGCCGCCGCGATGAGCTCGCGGATGTCGATGCCCTTGGGGCCCTCTCCATCGTGCAGGACGTTGGCGACTTCGGGCCGGTCGCGGATCGACCTCACGGTCTCGGGCTGAGCATTCGGGGGCAGGGCCACGCCGAAGCCGGCCTCCCAGGCCCCGAAGACCGCCGCGGCGAAGGCGAGGCGATCCCGACACAGGACGATGACCTGGTCGTCGACGTCCGGCTCGGGGAGCGCCTCGGCGATGGCCCGGGCCGCGCCGAGGAGGGCCTTGACGTCGACGTCACCGCCTCGGCCAAAGGCGATGATGTCGTCGGGCTTGCTCTGGCCCAGGGGGAGCGGGATCTCTTCGCTCATCGGTCCGCTCCTTCGGTACTTGGAGAATTCGGCGCCCTTGGCGCATTGGGGGGGGTGGTTTCGGTCGGCTCGGGGGCCGGGAAGATCAGGGCAAGGAGCCGATCGTGGGGCCCGCGCCCGTACCTCCGGAACCGATACTGCCGAATGATGTATTCCGCAACGAACATCAGGCCCATCAGCCCATAGGAGATGCCCCCGGTGTAAAGCGCCCACCACCAGGTCATCTCGAGAAGGGCGAGGGCCGCCGCGACCGCCCCGTTCACCACGAAGAAGACACACCAGGCGACCGTGGTCTGCCGGCAGTGAGCGACCTGGGCCTCGTCGAGGTGATCCTCCTGCATGCGGGCGAAGCGCTCGACGAGGGTCATCGGTGATCGCAGAGACGCGCCGAAGGTTCCGAGGAGGGCGAGGCTGATCATGACGGGCATGGCGAGGACGAAGCGTTGATCATCGAAGAGGACGCCGAGGAGCAGCAGGGAGAGCACGACGAGGGGAACTCGGAGGACGGCCCAGAGGTGCTCGCGGTCCGCGTCGTGAAAGCGAAGCGCGAAGAGCGGGATGAGGATGACGAGGCCGAGGAGGCCGACCATCCGGGGGCTGTAGTGGGTGAGCGCGTAAAAGACGGCCACCGGATAGGCGACCGCCAAGATCGTGCTCAGTACCGTAGCGAAGACGCGCATCGGGACGATGGGCCTCGGCCCATCCACCGTAAGCCCGGTCAGTTCTCGGCGAGGCGACCCGCGACGTAGGCCGCGAGGCTCTTCACGCTCGCGAAGACTTTTTGCGTGTCTTCGTCGTCGGGCTTGATGCGTACGCCGAACTTCTTGTCGATGGCGATGGCGAGTTCGAGGGCGTCGATCGAATCGAGGCCGAGGCCGTCGACGAAGAGCGCCTCTTCCGAGTCGATCTCTTCGGGTTTGACGTCTTCGAGCATCAGAGACTCGACGATGACTTCCTTGAGCTGTTTCTCGAGGTCTTGGTCCATGGACGGCCGTTCCCGGGGTTGGAGGGGGAAAACGTGAATGATGTAGAAGACTCGCGGGCCAAGAGCAACCCGGCGACGAGTGCAAGGGAATGGAACGATGGGAGGCTACCGGAGCAGAAGAGAGACGAAAACACTCAGATAGCCAACTCGCCGCCGGGTCATGGGTGGGTCGGCGGTGGGGGCGTGGATTTTCGGAGGGGTGGGGGCTTTTTACGGGCCGGCCACGGCGGCGGCGCAGATAGACATGGTGGTGCAATATGCGTTGGCTTCTGGCGAGGCAGCGCAGCAATAATCGCTACCCGCGCCGGTGGGCGCGCAGATTGCCGAAAACGCCGGCATGGCCGACGTACACGCCCCTCCCATACACTCCCCGCATCCGCAGTCGGTTCCATCCACGGCCGGTAAATTCAGCGGGCAGTCCGGGCCGTCCCCGGGGCAGGAAGCACGTTCGTCGCAAGCGGTGGGCGTGGGGCCGCATGGCGTCGACGAATCCGCATAGAGCGGTAAACAGAGAGGCGAAGATCCGTCACAGGAATCTTGGAGGTCACAGGCTCTGACAGCCGTACCACCGCACGGGCGCCCCGCAGCCGCGACCCCATCGGCCGGACAGGCCGCGGACGACCCCGTACACGTCTCGACGACATCGCACATGGAAGCGGGGCCCCGACACACGCCCATGGCTGGCAAGAACGAGTCCGGTGGACAGGCGGCGGTCGACCCGGTGCAGCGTTCCTGAACGTCGCAGAGGCCCGCCACCGGACGGCACGGGGTCGTCGCCGCCTCGAACTCGTCGGACGGGCAGGCGTAGCTAAACCCATCGCACACCTCTGGGATGTCGCAGAACCCGGTAGAGGGACGGCACATCGTGCCGGCGAACCGGAACGCACCCGTCCCAAGACACTCGGGGGCGCCGGTGGCGCAGGAAATCTCGTACACCTCGCAAGTGTCCGCCGGACCGCACGGGTCTCCCGCAGTGCAAACGGTGCAGTCCCCCGCAGCGTTGCAAAAGCGCCCTCCATCACACGAGGTCCCCGGCGTCTCCGTGCCCCCGTCGTCGGGACAGAATGGAGACGACCCATCGCAGGACTCCGCCAGATCGCACGGTCGTCCCGGGGCGGCTTCCCGGCACTGATGACCGCTGACCTGAAGTTCGTCCGGAGGACAGGCGCCGTCCGTGCCATTGCAGGTCTCGGCGGGATCGCAGAGGCCCTCGGACTCCCGACACTCGTAGTCCGCCCCACGTACGCCGTCGACTTCGCACCGCCTGCCCACCGCCGGGTCACAGCTCCACTTCCCGATCTCGCAGCCGTTGCCCGTCTCGCAAGGGTCCCCGTCGACGCAATCGCTCTCGCACTCGCCCTCGGCGTCACATACGCCGCCGGGGCACGGTTCACCCTCGGCAATGGCCTGGTCCTCGGGGCAGTCGTTCACGAGCCCGTCGCAAATCTCAGGAGCGTCGCACGCGTCCTCCGCTTCTCGGCATACGGTCCCCGCCAGAGAAACGCCTCGCTCGGCGCAGCGTCGGACGCCCTCCTCGCAGACGACGATCCGTTCGAGGCAAGAGCCGGCGCGGGTGCAGTTGTCCCCCACGCGCGATACGCAGACCCGGTCTGCACACCGCTCGCAGTCCCCGCAGTCGACGTTGGCACGGCAGCTCCCGGTGCCGGTCGCCCCGTCGGTCACCGCCGCATCACCGACGGGCGTGGCCGGTGGGTCGGGATCGAGGAGCAGCCCGCACCCCGCTGAAAGAAACATCACAATCAGAGCAAGGGAAGCGCGCATGACCAAGAGCATAGC
>QMMC01000415.1 GCA_003647065.1 Deltaproteobacteria bacterium
CTGGGCATCTGCTCGAGCTGCCTGGGGGAGCATCGCAAGCAATGCGCCGCCGAGCCTCACGTGGCGTAGCTCGATGCGATAGGACTCGAGCCCGGCGGCTTCGGCGACGCGGCAGGCGAGGGTCGCGACCTCGACATCGGCATCGACGGAGGGATTGCCGATGTGCTCGATGCCCACCTGGGAGATCTGCCGTCGCCGACGAGCCCGACCGCGGCGCCTCCGGAGGACGGTGCCGTGGTAGCGGATGCGGTACGGTGCGGGGCGGTCTTTGAGTCGCGTCGCCACGACCCTCGCTATCTGCGGCGTGATATCCGGGCGCAAGAGCGCCACCTCGCCGCTCTCCGGTTCGACGAAGCGCAGCACGTCACGCCGATCGACGGTGGCGAGGCCCCGCTCGAGGACCTCCGCCAGCTCGAAGGGCGGCGTCACGATCAGGTCGTAGCCGTAGCTCGCGAAGAGCCTCGACAGGGTCCTCCCGAGGGAGGCTCGGGCCGCCGATTCGGGGTGGAGGAGGTCCCGCATGCCAGCGGGGGGAGCAATGGGCAAGGTTGTCATTTACTCTTGGGTCAGGGGCCGCAGAAACGGATCGAGCCGGCCCAGAGCTCGGTGGTGTCTACGCCGTCTCGTTCTACCTCGAGTATGACTCCGTAGACGATTTCCCAGGTGATGCTGGCTTCGGTTTCTCGATTGGTGGTCACGACGAGGTCGAAGACGTCGACGATGTTGCCGCCAACGTCCACGCCCCTGAGCAGCGTCACGGGTTCGCCCGTGCTGCTTGCCGCTGCGGCGAGATGTTGGACTTTCAAAATGAGGCTCCCGGCCCGGTCGTAGTCGGTGAATAGCGAGAGCGCACCGCCGGTCTCTTCGGCTGCGATGTCGAGGGGAAGGCCCGCAATGGTGGCGCTGAGCGGGGCGCCTGACGTCCCCGCGCTGACGCAGGTGACCATGCCGCAGCTGACGAGGCTGTTGTACTCGACTCGGGAATCTTCCAGGTTGGCCCAGGCGGATAAGGCCGAGCCGCCGCGGACGCTGTCCCCGGCGACCCGTGTGGTGGCGATGTTGAGGAGCTCGACTCTCTCGAAGGGCCAGCCGGCGTGCCAGGCCGAGTTGGCCCACGGCGACGGGTCTGCCTCGCCGCTATTCTTCGTGCCGAAGAACAAGAAGCCGCCCGCGCTGACCAGGGGGGTCTGAAAGAGCACGGTGGAGTCGGGGGCCAGGGTCGAGGAGTCGCCGCCGCTGTTGAGGAGAACGAAGGCTGGGAACGCTTCGTTGTTCCAGTAGCCAACCCAGGGGGCTGTTTCTCCGAATACCGCGATTTCGGTCACGTTGCTGGCGCTGCCCCCGGAAAAAGTTTGGCTGAAGCAGCCGGATGGCTGCTGCGCGTAGAGTTCGACCCTCGATGCTCCACCGAGCGCTGCGTAGGCGGTGGCGCCGACGGTCTCTACGTCGAAGACCTGCGCCTCCAGGCCCAGGAGTGGAGTCGGTACCCCGGCACATCGGTCATCCGCAAAATCGTTCGTGCTCGGGAGGACACACGTCTCGGGCGGCGTGCCTTCGTGAAAAGCGCGGAGCTTCCCGACTCGGACGGCGCGGGCCGCATCCGACCACGCGAAGCTCCACTCTTCGTCTCCGGAAGATCTGGTGTGGAAAAAGCCTCGCAAACTGTCGGGCGTCAAACTCGCGGCGATGGTGGTCGTTACTGGATAGGGCCCGACGAGCTGAGCTGCGCCGCGACCCGGCACGTCGAGCATTGCAGGCGGAGCAACGGTGCTGCTGCAATTCGGTACGGGGCCGGTGCGGACGAGGAAGCCTGCGGCGCCCGGTCCGCAGTACTCTCCTCCGCTGACATCCAAACACCGGCCGCGGACGCAGGGGCCGGCGCACGTGGTGGGGCAAATCGGGACGGCCTCACACACACCAGCCGCGGTGCAGAACTCACCGATCACGCACGTATCCGGTGAGCACCCTGGGCCCCCGTCCGGGGCGGTCCCGGTGTCTGCCGCATCCGGCGCGGTCCCGGTGTCTGCCGCATCGGGCGCGGTTCCGCTGTCTTCGACGCCCGAATCAGGCCCCGCGTCAGTGCCGCAGCTTGCGGGTTGGTCGACGCACGCCGGCACGACGCATCGTCCGCGACTGCACGCCGTATAGGTGATCGGATCGTCTCCAGAGGGGCACGCGACGCCGACACACTCTCCGTCGAATCGAATGCGCAGCCCGAGGCGTCCTTCGATGACGACCTCGCGGCTCTGCTCCAGAATGACGCTGCCGTCCGGACCCTTGGCCTCGAGGCGGACCGTGTAGGGCCCGCGGGCCGCCGAGAGCTCGGCCACCCGGATACCCGTGGTCAGGGGTTCGGCGGGGAGGACCGTGTGGCTGGCGGCCGACACGACCTCGTCGCCGCGGAGCAGCGTTGTCTCAATGAGGCTCAGCTCGGAGCCCGGCATGAGATCCGAGGTGACCTCGACCAAAAGCTCTCCGCCAGCGCTGCAACCCGCCAATAGCACCAAGAAGCATGCGCGAACCATAGACCGATGATAGCGGGAGGACGTGTGACCCGGCAACCGTGACCAGAGCGGCCTCGATGATGAGTGGCGTGGTGGGAGAGCGAATGCCGCGAACCGTGCTCTTCAGTCAGGAGGAGCAGAAACGGATCGAGCCGGCCCAGAGCTCGGTGGTGTCTACGCCGTCTCGTTCTACCTTGAGTATGACTCCGTAGACGATTTCCCAGGTGATGCGGGCTTCGGTTTCTCGATTGGTGGTCACGACGAGGTCGAGCACGTCGACGATGTTGCCGCCAACGTCCACGCCCCTGAGCAGCGTCACGGGTGTATCCACTGCGTCTGCCGCCGCGACGAGGTGCTGGACCTTCAAGATGAGGTTCGTGCCCCCGTCATAGTCGGCGAATACCGAGACCGCGCCGCCGGCCGGGTCGGCTGCGATGTCGAGGGGAAGGGGGGCCGTGCTGATGAGGCGGGCGCCTGAGGTCCCCGGGCCGACGCAGGTGGTGGCGTCGCAGCTGACGAGGCTGTTGTATTCGACTTGGGGACCCGCCACGTTGGCCCATGCGGAGAAGGCCGAGGCGCTGCCGGCGCTGTCCCCGGCGACCCGTGCGGTGGCGATGTTGAGCAGCTCGACTCTCTCGAAAGGCCAGCCGGCGTGCCAGGCCGAGTTGGCCCACGGCAACGGGTCTGCGTCGCCGCTATTCCTCGTGCCGAAGAACAAGAAGCCGCCCGCGCTGACCAACGGCGTTTGAAACAGCACGGTGCCTCCGGGAGACAGGGGCCAGGAGGCGCCGATGTTGTCGAGGAGAACGAAAGCCGGGAACGTTTCGTTGTTCCAGTAGCCAACCCAGGGGGCTGTTTCTCCGAATACAGCGATTTCCGTGACGGTGCTGGCGCTGCCCGTGGAAAGACTCTGGTTGAAGCAGCCGGATGCCTGCTGCGCGTAGAGTTCGAGGTTGGCTGCCCCGCCGAACGCCGCGTAGGCGGTGCCGCCGACGGTTTGGGCGTCGAAGGCCCTCGCCGGCATTCCGGTCAGTGGAGCCGTCTCGCCGACGCAGACGTCATCCGTAAAATCATTCGTGCTGGGAACGACACACGTCTCCGGCGGCGAGCCGTCGTCAAACGCCTGGAGCTTTCCGACCCGGACGGTTCGGGCGGCATCCCACCACGCGAAGCGCCACTCTTCGTCTCCGGAAGATCTGGTGTGGAAAAAGCCTCGCAAACTGTCGGACGTCAAACTCGCGGCGATGGTGGTCGTTACTGGATAGGGCCCGACGAGTTCGGCTGCGCCGCGGCCCGGTACGACGAGCATCGCGGACGGCGGAACGGTGCCGTCGCAGTTCGGCACGGAGCCGGTGCGGACGAGGAAGCCTGCGAGGTCCGTCGTGCACCGGTCTCCGCCGCTGACATCCAAACACCGGCCGCGGACGCAGGGGCCCATACAGGATTCGGGGCACATGGGTTCGGACTGGCAGGTCATGTCCGCTGCGCAGAACTGACCCGCCGGGCACGGCGCTTCCGCCGAGCACTCGAGGCCGGCATCCGGCCCGGTCCCGGTGTCGCCGGCATCCGGCGCGGTTCCGGTGTCGCCGGCATCCGGCGCGGTTCCGGAGTCTGCTCCGGTGTCGGGCATGGCTCCGGAGTCTGTTCCGGTGTCGGGCGCCGCGTTCGCGTCCCCGCCGGTGTAGTCGCCGGAGCTCACCACCAGGGAACAGCCGCCCGCGAGAGGGAGGACTATCGTCATCAAGCTGACTCGAATCGCGGTCTGCATCAGAAGTTCCCCCGGGCGGCGAGGCCCGCAGTGCCTGGCCCCACAAAGGGCGCAAAATTCACCCCTGCTTGATTCGACTCGCCGTCGTCGTCAGCGGCGGTGAGCAGGAAGACGACGCCGAGACCCACGCCGACGATGGCGAGGCCTGTGCCGATGTCGCTGAGTAGCGCGAACGTATCGATGCTGCCCGCGTTGGTGCAGGTGCGTGTTGCGGCGCACGGTTGGTCTGAGACGCTGCTGTTCTCGGCCAGCGCTAGGGCACCAAAGGTGACCGCCATGACCAGGCCCACGCCACCGGCGGAAAAGCTGACGATGGCCGGTATGTTGGCGCCGCCGCCGCTCGCCGACTCCGAAGGCTCGGCGTTGTCGTCGTTAGTCTGCGCTTCGTCGTCGTTCGTGGTTTGAACTTCGTTTCCTGCGACGGCTGCCGTCGTTCCAGTGGTTGCTGTGGCGCTGAGGCCCGGGGCTTCCTGCTCGCGCTCTTCGTCCAGCCGGCGCTGGAGGTTCTGCATCCGCCGTTCGAGGGCGGTCCGGTTCGGCAGGTTCTCTACCTCGGCCAGGTAGCGGCCGAGGTACTCGATGGCGTGCTCGAGGTCGCCGAGCTGTTGGTAGGAGATTGCGATGTTGTAGAAGAGTTCCGGGCGTTGGCTCAACTCGTAGGCGCGCAGAAACTCCCGGAGTGCGGGCTCGTAGTCACCGGTTTCGTAGTCGGCGGCGCCGGCCTGAAAGTGGATCCGCCCAGCGTCCTCCTGGGCGGCGGCTGGGCCTGCTACGAGGCAGAGTGCGAACACGGCCGTTACGAGCGGAATCGTTTTACGTGAAGACAAGAGAACCCTCCCTAATTGCAGGCAGATTGGCACATGCTGACCAAACGGTAAACCGGTTCGGCGCGCTCGAAACGCGGCTTTCCTTCGATCGATCCGCGGTCTTCCAACCGACCCGAGAGTCCCCACGCACCCTTACTCGGGCAGGACGATAGCTCCGAGATGCGCCAGCACCACGAGGGATCGGGGGACCGAGGTCATCGAGCCGCCAAGGAGGTCCGGGAATGCGTAGGTCAGTTCGTTGACCGTCGATGGAGCCTCGAGTGCTTCGAGGATGCGTCGAATCGGGATGGGCAGGGCGTTCGGATCCAGGCCCCCGGGGAGCGGGTCGCAGCGCGTGAAGGGCACGTCCCGGCGGCCTTCGAAGCGCTCGTCTTCGAGGCCATGGGCGAGGCGCCGGTCTACGCCCTCGTCGAGGATGGACCACGGTTCGAGGTCCAGGGGGAAGGCGGCGGTGGGAGCCTCGACGTCCGGGTGATAGGTGGCCCGGCCGCCTATCCACATGAAGATGTCGAGGAGCTTTTCGCGGACCTGGCCGGCGATCTGCTGGAAGAGCTGGACCGGCTCGATGAGCCCGATCGCCACCAGGGTATCTCCGAGGCGGCCCTCGTAGCGCGGCAGGACGGCGAGGGCCATGTCGAGCTCACCGCGGCTGATCACGGAGCGCGCCACGAGGTATTCGCCGAGTAACTCTCCGGCGAGGTTCGATGTCACGTACGCGGGGGTGCCATCCTTGAGGTACACCTCTTTGCGCGATCCTCCGAATTCGCAGAGCCAGAGCCCGGTATCTCGGCGCAGCGCCCCCCACGCGAGGGCCGAAGTGATGCCTCCGTTGGCGAGGTCCAGGGTGGTGGCTTTCGTCGGCTTCGGGGGCGGCTCACTGGCCGTCGTAGTCAGACCGTGGGGGGCGATGTGTCGCTCGAGGGCCGGGATCCTTCCGAGCATGCGGTCTTTGCCGCCGCTGATCTTCAGCCGGTCGAAGGGGCCGACTTTTCCAAGCATGATGGCCTCGACGAGGCGGGCGTAGGTCCATGGGCCGAAGTGCAGCCCCCCCGCTGTGACGATACGAAGCTCACCGCCCTCGAGGGCCGCGACGTCGTCGACGTCTTGGGGGCCATCCTCGACGTGGGGGTAAAGTGGCCCTGGTCGGGATGTGACGGGCCCGGCGTCGGGGGAGCTCTCCTCGGTCACCGCGCGGAGGTGGGGATCGGCCGCCAGGGCGGCGTCGAGGACTTCTTCGAAGACGAGGGGAGTCGGCGGCACCTCGCCGTTCTCGACGAGGTGCATGGCCGAAGTCACCAACTCGGCGAGGCCCCGGCGCAGCGCCGACTCCGGCGCGTCCTCGTATGGAGCGAGCAGGTTGCTCAGCTCGAGGGCCGTTGCGATGCGCTCTTCCGGGTTGCGTGAGAGAGCTCGGCCCAGCACGTCGGTGAGGCCCGCGGGGAGGGTGTCGGACATTTCGATGAGCGGATGAATCTCTGCGTCGCGGATCGCGAGGAGGATCGCGAGCTCGCTCCCACCGCCGAAGAGCGGACGCCCCATCACGAGCTCTGCTGCGATCGCTGCGCCTGAGAATATGTCCGCGCGGCGGTCGCAATCGTCCCCGGTCACCTGCTCTGGTGCGAGGTAGCCGAGCTTGCCTTGCGCATGGTCCGTTACCGACCCCTGGGGAAGGCTGTCCTGAAACTCGGCGAAGGCGATGCCGAAGTCTGCGAGCTTCACGTCACCGTACTTCGACAGGAGCACGTTGGACGGGCTGACGTCGCGGTGCACCACCGAGAGCGGGGTGCCGTCTGCCTGGCAGGCGATGTGTACCGCGTGGAGGCCGGCCAAGAGCTGCCGCACGACGAAGATCGCGAGGGGAAGGTCGAGGCTGAGGCCCTCCCGGGTCAGGAAGCGGGTGAAGCGCCCTAGATCGAGGCCCCGGACGTACTCGAGGGCCAGGTACGGTTGTCCCCCTTCTTCTCCGACGTCGAGGACCTCGACTACGTTCGGATGTTGGATGAGTGTGCCGAGGTGGGACTCTGCCTCGAACATCGCGCGGGAGCCTGCCTGAGCGGCGATCGCCGGCAGCATGCGCTTGATGGCCACCAGCCGCGGTTCACCTACGGGCTGGGGCTGGCGCGCACGAAAGACCTCGGCCATGCCACCGA
>QMMC01000416.1 GCA_003647065.1 Deltaproteobacteria bacterium
ATGCCCGCCGGGGCCGTCGAGAAGTCGAAGGTGAGGGTGATGGTCGCCTCCGACGTGCTGGCGGTCGGCCGGGTGCCGTTGTCGTGGTTCGGGTTCTGGACCATCAGGTAACGCTGGCCCCAGTCGTCCTCGAAGAAGCCCACCAGGGCGTGCTGGCCGAGGGACGCGCCGTCTGCGTCGATGCCGACGAGGTAGTTGTCACCGCCGGCGCCGGGGGCGAAGTCCCGCGTGCCGTCGGGGCGGCCGACCTCGACCCCAAAGAGCTCCGAGGCGACGTAGCGCACGCCGGTGCTTCGGAGCTGGGTCAGAATGGGGCCGATGTTCGCGAGCTCGCGGTTTTCCCGCGCGGCCCAGGCAAAGTCAGCGCTTCGTGCAGAGGAGAAGTCACCCGTGCGCTCGAAGAGCGTGGTCGCGAGGCCGGAGTGGCCGCCGCCAATCTGGTACAGGAACCACGAGTGGCCCGTGTAGCCGTAGACGAGGCCGACCTTGGCATGCCACCGCATATCGGACTCGGTCGCGTGGTCACGGCCGGGCTCGGTGTACGACATGAGGTATCGCCAGTTGGGCAGGTCGTTGGCGAGGGCGACGGTGCGCATGTGCTCGAGCCACCGATACTGGCCGCGGTGCATCGTATAGCTGTCGTGGGACAGAACGTCGGCCATGTTGTGGTCGACGGTGTACTGAATCATGCGATCCAGCAGGCCCCCGCTTCCCGGATTGGAGTCGTCCTCGACGGTTCCGAAGTTGATGATGATGAGGGCGTCCGGGTCCATCGCTCGGACGGCGCGCACGCCCTCCTCCATCGCGAGGAGGTCGGACATGCTCCGCGGTTCGTCGCTGACCTGGTAGCCGATGCGTCCCGGGGCTGCGACGGCCACACCGCCGAGGGCCTGGGGGCCGTGACCCGAGCTTCGGCCCGCGGCGTTGGTCCAGGCCACGTAGGGTGCGCCGGGGCGGTGGGCGTTCCAGCCCTGGGCTTCCGCGGGCAGGGCGTCCTGCCAGAGGTGCACCGCGTTGGCGCCGAAGTCATCGAAGTAGGTCCGTACGAACTCGGCCGGGGGGTTGCCCATGGACGGGGTGAGGCCGCTGATGAACATCGGGTTGTTGCGCGTCCAGATCCCGCCGGCGGTGGTGGGCGGGTCGTAGATTCGCGGTCCCCGGCCGGTCGTCGTGCCCGAGTCCGTGACCGGGCCTCCGCCGTCGGTCGGCGGGGGGGTCACCGAGCCGTCGCTGGGCGGGATGATCCTGCCGTCGGGGGAGACCCCGGAGTCGGTCACCATGGCGCCATCGGGCAGGTACTGGGTACCGCTGTCGACGGGATCGGGCGGCAATCCGTCGCCGGGGGCTGCGCCGCAGGCCACCCAAAGGAGGGCCAGGGGTGCGAGGAAGGGGGCGAGCGATACGGGGGTAATGCGTGCCATGGGGTCACCCAACGCACGGGATGTGCCAAGGCAGATCACAAAAGGATCACAAAAGGATCACAGGAGAAACACGGCACCGGCGGTGAGGGTTGCCACCTGCACGTGACACCTCACCGGCGAGTCATTCCGCCGGCCCCCCGCTCTAAGAGTGGCGATCGGTTTGGATGTGCGATGAAATCGTGTCGAGAGTGGTTTGCTGGGCGGCTCGCGGGCACGACGACAGGGTCCATCCCCTTTCGAGGGGCCGTGGGACGGACAGCAGGCCGCTATCGGCGCGAGATCGCGCGGCATTCAAACCGGTCGCCGCTCTAGGGAGCTCCCTGTTCAGCCCGAGGCGCCGAGGGACGCGAGGGCCAAAGAGGCCTCTTCGTCCCCGGGGTCCACGAAGAGCAGGCGCTCGAGGTGGGCCCGGGCCGCCGCAGAATTGCCGCGGCGCTCCTCGACGACGGCCAGGTTGAAGAGCAGGTCGGCGTCGTAGGGGTGATAGGTGAGGCCCCGGCTGAGGACCTCTTGGGCGTCGTCGTAGCGCCGTTGCCGGAGGAAGAGCCGCCCGAGACTGACGTAGGCGCTCCGCTGTCGGGGGTCGAGGCGGAGGGCTTCGTGGAGCGCACCCTCGGGTCCCGCGTCGGTGTGACCGCCGCCGGACGCACCGACCCCCGCCGACCGCTGCATGCGCGCGTAGCCGAGGGCCGCATGGGCCTCGGCGAGCTTCGGGTCGGCGGCGACGGCGCGTTCGAGCTCGAAGATCCCGGCGTCGACCTGCCCGAGCTCGAGGTAGACCCGTCCCAGGTTGGTCCGGGCGAGGGCCCGCCCCTCGTCCACGCTGAGGGCGTCGCGGTAGGCGTCGGCTGCTCCGTCGAGGTCGCCCGCCGCGGCGCGGAGGAGGCCGAGGTGGATCAGCACCGTCGGATCGCCGTGGGCGTCGGCGGCCGCCTCGAGCAGTTCGACCGCTGCGGCCCGCCGACCGTGGAGCGCGAGGCCGGCCGCGACCTCGAGGAGGCGTCCATCGTCCCCGGCGTAGCGTCGTCCGAGCTCTTCGTAGTAGTCGGCGCCTTCGGCCATCGCCGCCGTGAACATCGGCACCTTGGCGCACTCTGGGCACACGCTTTGGGCGCGCCCGAGGGCCCCGGCGAGCAATAGGCCCTGAGCCTCCCAGCGGACCGCGAGTGTCTCGGCCAGCTCCGGCCAGGGCGGCGCCACGAGCAGGGACGGAGTCGGCGCGAAGGCTTCGAGGAGTCGGTCCGGGGTCATGGCGGCGCCGCCCGTGTAGCCGGTCACGAACTGAGTCAGCGGCAGGTCGTCGGTATTGATCGGCAGCCCTCGAGTCCAGTCCGACAGGGTCTCGGGCCCCGCGTGCAGGCACTCGAGAACTTCGGCGGTGGAGCCGAGGCCCCAGGGGGCGAGGGCGCCCGCGACGATTGGATCTTGGAGGCGCGTTTCGATGCGGTGAGGGTCGATCGAGGCTCTGCCCTGGGTGGCCACCAGGAGCGAATACGCGGTCTGCCCATAGGGCTCGAAACCGACGTTGGTCCACAAGGTCGTCTCGGGGAAGGTCTCGACGAAGGTCCCCACGATGATCCGAAATTCGTCCGCCGAGAGGCCGTGGAGGGGAAGCCATTGCACCAGCACCCCGTCCTCCGCGAGGCTCCGCTGTGCCGTTTGGTAGAACTCGCGGGTGTAGAGGATCCAGCTGTCGACGGCCCGAGGGTGGGTCGAGTCGAGGACGACGACGTCGTAGCGCCCTTCGGTCGTTCGGAGGTGTGCCCGGCCGTCGTCGATGATGAGTGTCACCCGCGGGTCGTCGAGGGCGTGGTGGTTCAGCTCTTCGAAGGCCCGGGCCGCGAGCTCAACGGCCGGTTCGAGATCCACGATGGTGATCCGCTCGACGTCGTGGCGCGTCACGGCCCCCGCGGCGAGGCCCCCGCCGAGGCAGATCACGGCGACGTCCTCGGGGTCCGGGTGAAGCAAGAGGCCCAAGTGGCCGAGCAACTCGAAGCTCTGGTCGTGCACCAGGCGGGTGGTCACCTCGTTGATCCCATTGATGAAGATCTGCCGCTCGTCGTTGATCTGGTTTCTCACGACCGCCACCGTCGCGCTGCGGCCTTCCTCGTAGAGCTCGAAGCTCACGTGGGAGGGGCCGATCTTCTGGGCGAGGACGCGCTGCATCATGTCGGTCGGAAGCGACAGAAACGCGAGGGCCCAAATGAGAGCCGCACCGATCACCGGGACGAGGCCCCGACGGGGGGGCGTTGGCTTGCCGCCGTGCCTCGTCCCCCGGCCCGCGGTGAGAGATCCCCACGCGGCCCCGGCGCCCGCGAGGCAGGCCAGGGCGAGGCTCGCGGCGACGATGCCGACGACGGGCACCAAGACGAGGGTCGTGATCAGGGGGCCCGAGATCGTCCCGACGGTATTGGCAAAGAGCACCCGCCCGGTTCGTTCGCCGGACCCGTAGGCCTTGCCGCTCGTCGCGGCGGCGGGGTGACGTCCGACGAGGGCCGGGAAAATCGCCCCGGCGATGATGGCCGTCGGCAGCACCGTGAGGGCGGCGAAGATCGCTTGGAGCACGATGCCGCGCTCGTGGCTGCGGGTGATCGAGAGGGACGCGTCCACGCCGAGGATGTCGAGCCCCCCGGCCACGTACCGGTGGGTGGTGAAGGACAGGGAGAGCATGGCGACGGCGCCGAGGGCGACGAAGAGGGCGGGCACGAGGCGCGGGGCGTTTCTCAGGATGCCCGGCACGAGGCGATACGTGGCTGCCCCTATCGCCAAGCCCACCAGGACTGACGTCAGCATGGCGCTGAAGGCGTGTACGTCGTGGCCAAAAACCAGGAGGAAGAAACGTGTCCAGACGGCTTCGAGGCCCAGGACGACGAAGCCGGCGATGAAGGCCAGGCCGAGGACGGTGCGTTCGGGGAGGGGGGCCGGGCCGAGGTCCTTCGGCGCGTCCGCAGCGGACGTTTCGGCTCCGGGTGTGTCATCCGTTGGCACCTCGCCGCCGTCGATGAAGGCCAGGCCCAGGGCGAGGCCGCCCACCGCGATGTCGATGATCGCGGCCGTGAGGTTGGTCGTCCGGACGCCGAAGGCGCCGAGGGCCAGGTATCCGGTGACGGCGCATCCCAAGGCGGCGCCGGCAGTATTGAGTGCGTAGACGACGCCGACGCTCTGGCCGATGTTTTGGCCGACACTTTGGCGCGGGGAGCGTGTTTCGACGGCCCTCACCAACGCCGGAAGCGTCGCGCCGAGGAAAAAAGCCGGGACGAGGACCACCGCGCTGGCGATAGCGAAGCGTAACGCGAAGGAGCCCCATCCGGGCCCGATGGCCGTGAGCAACGGCAGAGACCACGAGTCGGCGAAGGTCGCGAGGGCGGGGACCGCGAGGGCAGTGCACCCGAGGGCGAGTTCGAGGACCCCGTAGAGCCGGAGCGCGTCCGTCCGGTCTGCGTAGCGTCCGACGACCAGGGCGCCGGCGCCCATCCCCCCCATCACCGCGGCGAGGACCGCGGCGGTCGCGAAGGAGGCGTTGCCGAGCACGACGGCGAGGAGGCGGTGCCAGACGAGCTCGTAGCTGAGACCCGCGACGCCCGAAGCGAAACAGAGCGGAAGTACCGCCCACCGAGTCCATGTCCGTCGTGTCGCCGACATCGCGCGCATCTTCGCCCCGGCGCCGCCTCGCGGCAAACCCCGGTCGCCGCTCTGGGGCCCCATTGCCGAATCTCGCCCTTTCGCGGCCCGCGCCGCCGCCGGCGGCGACATGCATCCGTCGGCGTGAGCTGCTATCCCCGTGGACGATGCGGGCTCCCCTCTCACTCTTCGCCGTGCTGCTCGTCGGCTCCTCGGCGGCTTGTGGGACCTCCCGGGTCGTGGATTCGGGGCCCGATGACGCCGGCGTCGACGGCGACGTGGGCCCCGGCGGGCCGGAGGCGGCGGCCCCGCCGGCGCTCGAGCCCTGCCCGGATGGATGGCGCTTCGTCGATGGGTTCTGCCACCCGTGGGCCGAGGATGAACGGCCGACCTGCGCTGACGATGAGGCGCCGATCCCCGGCCAGGGCTGCGTGCACATCGGGGGCGTCTGTCCGGCCGACGGTTGGCCCACTGAACTACCGGCGACCGGGGTGCTCTACGTCCGCGCTGACGCACCGGACGGTGGCGATGGCTCTCGGGCTGCGCCCTATCAGGCGGTCGACTCCGCCGCTCGGGCAGCGAGTGCAGGCACGACCATCGCGGTTGCCGCCGGTCGATACGAAGAAGCCGTCGTCTTGAACAGGGGAGTGACCCTCCGCGGCGCCTGTGCCGCACAGACCATCATCGCCGCGCCGACCTACGATGGCTTCTCCGGGACGATCACCGCCCGTGGTACCGACATCGCGATCCAGACCCTCCGCATCAGCGGTGAACGCCCAGGCATATGGGCCGACGGCGCCTCGGTCGCGCTCACCGACGTCATCGTGGATGGTGTTGTCTACATGGGAATGGCGGCGATCTTCGAGGGAAGCATCGCCGGGGAGCGCGTGCTCGTCCGCGGAACCCGCCGGCGAGACGATGGCCAGTTCGGCTATGGGACGACCGTCGCCGAGAATGGCTCCCTCGCGCTGACGACCGCGGCTTACGTCGGTAACCACGGCGAGGGGATCGCCGCGAGCACGGCGAGCCACCTGACGCTCACGGACGTGCTGGTCGCGGACACGGAGGCCCACGCCGGGGGGCGTTTTGGCGAGGGGTTTGCTATCCGTGACGGCGCCGAGGCCGTGCTCACTCGCACGGCCGTCGAGGGCAATCGAACCTGCGGGGTCGACGTTGCCCTCGGTGCGCGGCTCACGGCGACGGACCTCTTCATCCGAGGAACCCGGCCTCGCGAGTCGGATGGCGCTCTCGGCTGCGCGCTGGGTGTGCGCGACGGGGCGGCGGTGGAGATCAGCCGGGCTGCCCTCGTGGGCAACCGCTACTATTCGGTTGGCGTCACAGGGGCTTCGACGCTCAGCTTCACCGACGTCGTGGTTCGCGAGACCCGCGCCGATGGGCCCCAAGAGGGTATCGGGATTCTCATCGAAGCAGGCGCTTCCGCCTCCTTGACGCGGACGTCGATGGAGGAGAACAGTGAGCTGGGCCTGCTCGTCCGCGGCTCCGGGACGGTGGTGACCCTTGCCGATGTCACCGCCCGTAACGGCGGCAATGGAGACCAGTCCGACGAGTTCGGGGCCGCGATTCAGGTGCTCGGCGGTGCGTCGATCGAAGGGCGCCGAGTCCTCCTCGAAGGCAACCGCTATGTCGCGCTCTCCGCCTTCGACGACGGTTCGACGATCGTTCTCGAGGACCTCCTCGTCACCGACACGGGGGAGCGAGGCTGCGCCGATGGCGCCTGCGCCGGGTTCGCCGCGGGCGACGGCATGCTCGCCCTCGGGGGTGCACGGGTCTCGGTCACGCGTTTCCTGATCGCTCGGTCGGCCCGGAGTGGCATCTACGTCGGCGAAGGCGGAGAGCTCGACCTCCGCGACGGTGAAGTGACCGGAAACCCGATTGGCGTCGCTGTCGTCGAGGCGACGTTCGACGTCAACCGGATCACCGACGGCGTCGTCTTCACCGACAACGAGCGAAATCTGGCCCGTGAAGAGCTCCCGGCCCCCGAGGCAAGCGGGCTCCCTTCGTTCTGAGGCCGGGCGGGGCCCCTCGCCCCGAACCGGACACCTTCGGCGCCTCATATAGACATTAGCTATGCCAGGAATGCAAAGTGCGTATTTGGTTTATGGAAACGGGGGCTTCACCTTCGAGACATGAAGAACGAATCCAGAACGAGTGCGCGTCGCCGAGCC
>QMMC01000417.1 GCA_003647065.1 Deltaproteobacteria bacterium
GTCCGAAAGGTCGAGGCGCAGACCGCCCCCACCGCCGAGGCGGAGTGTGCTCGGGTCGCCGGAAGGGGGCAAGCCCCCGCCGCCGCCGCCGCCGAGTTCGAAGTCGCCGCCGAGTCCGAGGTCTCCGCCGCCTCCGCCGCCTCCGCCGCCGAGCTCGAAATCGTCGTCGCCGCCGAGCTGGAACCCGCCGCCTTCGAGGCTTCCGAGCTCTTCGTCGTCCTCGTCGTAAAACTCTTCGTCGAGGGGCTCTTCGAGGGCTGTCGGGCCGAGGACCCGCCCGATGAGCTCCGTGACCTGAGCCACCTGGGTCGTGGGCACCATCTCGAGGATGGTCCGGGCCTGACGCCTCATCTCCTCGTAGCGAGAGGCGGCTCGAAGGATCTGGGCCGACGACAGGCGCGTCTGCCAATCGTGGGGTTTCCGCTCGATGGCTTCGAGGGCCTTCTCGGCGGCCCGGTCCACGTCGTGGGTCGTCATGTAGTAGTTGGCCCAGAGCATCGGGAGGATCGGCAGCTCGGGGTCGAGCTCCTGGGCGCGTTCGAGCTCCCCGAGAGCCGTCTCGACCTCGGACCGGGCGAGGTAGACCGCCGCCTGGGTAGCGTGGCCCCCCGCAAAATCGCTGTGCAGCTCGAGGGCCTGGGCGACCTGGCGCGAAGCGGTGTCCATGTCCTGTTGGGCCATCGAGATTCCCGCAAGGTTGTTCAAGCGCGGCGCATCGCGGCGCAGCTGGGCCGCAGCCTCGAACTCCGCCATGGCCTCCTCGGCGCCTCCGGAGGTGAGTAAGACCACCCCGCGAACCGAACGAATGCCGGGGGAGCGCCGGTCCATCGCCAGGGCCTCGCCGGACAGGTCGAAGGCGCGCTCGTGCTCGCCTTCGTTGACCAGGGTGTGAATCGCCAGATGGTTTTGGAACGCACCCAGGACCGCGAGGTCATCGATGACTCGGTAGTCGTCCTCGCCGGGCTCGGTGCCGCGGCCGCCATAGGGGTCGAGGATCTTCGGGGTGCCTTCGCCGACGTCGCCCTCGTAGACGGCAAGGCCGAAGTAGCCGAAGTGCCCGCTCGGGTCCGGGGGAGTGCGGTCGCCGGGGAACGAGTAGATCTCGGCGAGCATCACGTCGACCCCCTGAGAGCGCAGCGCGCTCGCAGCGACGAGGGCGACCTCGAGGGAGTAGAGCTTCTCACCGGCGCCGTCGACGCTCATGCGTTCCATCGCGCGCGCGGCGTTGCGGACGGGAGTGTCTCGGGGAGCGCTGGTGGGCCAGGTGACGTAGCCGCGGGCGCTCGCTCGGGCACGGATCGCCTCGACGATACCCTCGGCCTTGGCGACCGGCGTGGACCCGGTCGCCGCGTCGTCGCCGAGCGCTTCGATCGCGTCGTCGGCGTCGAAGAGCGCGAGGTTGTCGTCGGGCACGGTTACCCCCACCCGGCGCGCGTGACCTTCGAGCTCGCCGCGGTCGAGGGGCCGAAGGGGCACCTCATCTCCGACGGTCACCGGCGCCTCGTGGGCCCAGTAGAAGTACCCGCCCGCGAGCAGGGCGACGACGAGGGCTACGCCCCCCGGCACCAACCACTTCGGCTGCTGCCCTCCCCCGCCGGCCTTGGCGGCGTCGCTCAACTTCTCGACGCCCCCGACGCGCATGCACTCGGGGCAACGGGGCTTTTTCTTCTCACCTTCGTACTCGAAACGGTGATCACAGTGAACGCAGAGGTAACGCATCAGTTCTCCGGCGGCGGAGCATAGCGAATGGGGAGGGGTTGGGCGAATGGAGGCTTTGGGGGCGCCTCGACGGCTCCGGCGCCATGGGTTACACCAGAGTCATGCTTCGCATTCCCCCGGCGCTGCTGGGGTGCGCTCTGGCCGCAACCGGGCTCATCGGGTGCTCCATCGAACAATCGGCCCTGTTGCCCGAAGGGGATGCCGATGTGCGGGTCCTGCCCGACAGCGGGGGCGATGCCGGGGCGGACTCCGGCCAGGACAGCGGCGTCGATTCGGGCCCAGACAGCGGACCTCGCCCCGACACGGGGGCTCCGCCGGACTCGGCGACGCCCGACAGCGGCTGTACCCCCTCGGGCACCGGGGTCGAGCTCTGCAATGGCATCGACGACGACTGCAATCCGACGACCCCCGATGGGAGCGGCGATCCCCTCATCGGCGTGCCCTGCGATGGCGCCGACGACGACCTCTGCAACGAAGGGTTCGTGACCTGCGTCAGCGGCGAGCCCGTCTGTGACGATACGACGGGCAGCACCAGCGAGACGTGCAACGGCTCGGATGACGACTGCGACGGCATGGTCGACGAGGGAGTGACCACGCTCTACTACCGGGATGACGACCGAGATGGCTACGGCGTCGACGGGACCGCCACGCCGCGGTGCTCCGCCGCCGATGGTTTCAGTACCGTGGGCGGAGACTGCGACGACAGCCACGAGTTCCGGAACCCCGGAGAAGCGGAGGTGTGTTCGATCGAGGACACCGACTGCGACGGGACCATCGACGAAGGATGCACCTGCACCTCGGTCATCCGCGGCGGAAGCCTCTACTCGTTCTGCACCGGGGGGCTTGGGTACTACGCGGCACGCGAGCTCTGCCGGAGCCGAGGTCAGGACCTCGCCCTGATCGAGGATGCCGCGGAGAACGACTTCGTCGTCGGAGAGGTCTACGCCCGCGGCCTGGGGGTCGCCTACGTGGGCCTCCACGACGACGGCCACGAAGACGACTGGCGCGGCAGCGCCGAGGAGACTCTCACCTACAGCGCCTGGGCCCCGGGCGAGCCCAACGACGACTGCGGACGTGGGTGTGACGAGGACTGCGGCGTCGTGGGGTGGGACGGCCGCGCCGCTAGCACGTCATGGAACGACGTGAACTGCGGCTTGGATTACGCCACGGTTTGCGAAGGCCCCGCCCCGTGAGCGCCGCCCCGGGGCTCGACTGCCTCACCTGCGGAGCCTGCTGCCGAACTGGCCACGATGGCCGCATCCTGGTCCCCGCGGACGACCTCGTCTTCTGGCGCCGCCTGGGCCGCGCGGACCTGATCGACACCATCCAGCCAGGCCACTTCGGCGAAGTCGCCTTCGCCACCGACGACACCGGCGCCTGCGTGCACCTCGGCACCCCAGTCAGCCCCAACGCCTGCCAAATCTACGCCATCCGAGGCACCACCTGCCGCGACTTCGAGCGCGGCAGCCCCCAATGCCACGAGTTTCGCCGCGACTTCGATATCGTCTAGGTCGCGATACACGGCGCGATCTGCCCTCGCTTTCTGCGCTGCCTACTCACCTACGATGCGTAGGCTCCGTGGGCTGCTCGAAACCGAGACCACCTCGCTTGTGTCTCACGCCCTATCCGACCCTCTTTGCCCCACCAAGAAGACCCCGGCGACGAACTAGGCGTCCCGAACTCCCATAAGACAATTAAGCAACCACGCGTCCCCAAATCCCGCGACTCGCCCGGTGCACGTAATCGCGTCCACGTGCGTCAGTCGCCGAGCGCCCCCGCAGGCCCGAAGTGAGGCGTACCAAAGGTACGTCGCAACGAAGGGCCGAGGAGGTAAGCCGGCGAATGGCGTGCGTGGGCGCGATTACTCGGAGAAGAGGTCGTCGATGTCTGCCTTGGTCAGACCCTTCAGCGGGCTGCCTTCGGTCGAGAGCACGTTCTCCATGAGAGCGCGCTTCTTGGCAGAGAGTTCGAGGATCTTCTCCTCGACGGTGCCCTTGGCGATGAGCCGGTAGACGTTGACGGTGCGGGTCTGGCCGATGCGGTGAGCGCGATCCGTCGCCTGATCCTCGACGGCGGGGTTCCACCACGGGTCGAAGTGAATGACCGTGTCGGCGCCGGTTAGGTTGAGGCCGGTGCCGCCAGCCTTGAGCGAAATCAAGAAGGCCGTGGTGTCTTCGTTGTCGTTGAAGTTGTCGACCTTCTCGAGACGGTTCTTCGTCGACCCGTCGAGGTACTCGTAGGTCACTCCATCTTCATCCATGGCGTCGCGAATGAGCTTCAGCATGGTCACGAACTGGCTGAAGATGAGCACCCGGTGACCGCCGGCCTTCGCCTCCGCGACGATCTCCCGGAGCGCGGCGAGCTTGCCGCTCGTATCGTCGTCCCACTCGGCCCCCTCGATCTTCATCAAGCGGGGGTCGCAGGCGACCTGGCGGAGGCGGGTGAGGGCCGCGAGGATCTGAATCTGAACCTTGGCGACGCCCTTCTTCTCGACCTCCGAGTACACGCTCTTGCGAACCTCCCGGAGAATCTGGCTGTAGAGCTGCTGCTGCTCGTCGGCGAGGGGCACGACGATTTCCTGCTGAATCTTCGCGGGCAGCTCCGGGGCGACCTCCACCTTGGTCCGCCGGAGAACGAACGGCTGAATCGTCTTGCGCAGCTTGTCCGCGGCCTTCTGGTCCCCCCGGTCGATGGGCCGGGCCACGTTCTCTTCGAAGGTCTTGAGGTCTCCGAGGAGCCCGGGCGAGACGAAGTCGATGATCGACCAGAACTCGCTGAGCCGGTTCTCGATGGGCGTGCCCGTCATGGCGAGGCGTCGGTCGCTGCCTATCCTCTTCGCGGCCTTGGCGGTGGCGCTCATCGGGTTCTTGATGTGCTGAGCCTCGTCGAGGATGAGGTAGCGGAACTGCTTGGACTGCAAGAACTCCTCGTCGCGGCGCAGAAGCGCGTAGCTCGAGATGACCACGTCCACGTTGTCGATCTCGTCCTCGTGAACGAAGCGGTTCGGGCCCTGCCAGAGCAGGGTCTTCAGCCCCGGAGCAAACTTCTCAATCTCCCGCTGCCAGTTGGGGACGACGGAAGTTGGCGCGATGACCAGGGTCGGCCGGCCGTTGACCTTCTTCTTCTTGGTGCTCTTGGACTTCGACGCCGCCTTGGTCGCCGCCGCCTTGGTCTGGGAGCGGTTCCAGAGGATGAGCGCGATGGCCTGGAGCGTCTTACCGAGGCCCATATCGTCGGCGAGGATGCCGCCGCTGCCCAGGTTGTGGATGAAGACGAGCCAGTTGAAGCCCTTCTTTTGATAGTCGCGGAGCTTGGCCTTCAGAGCGCGGGGCTTGGCCACATTGGGGATGTCACCGATGTCGGCCAGCTTGCCGAAGAGGTCCTTGGCCTTCGGGGTGACCTTCTGGCGGCTGACCAGCGAGAGCAGGTCTTGCACGCGCCCAGCCTGGCTCAGTGAGAGCTTCGCGTTTTCGCCGCCGGAGGTCGCTTCGATCTCGGCGAGGCGCGCGAGCACTTCGCCGACCTCCTCGGGGTCGACGGGGGCAAAAGTCCCGTCGGAGAGCTGGACCAGGCGGCGCCCCTTCTCGAGGCACATGCGCAGCTCGGTCTCGTCGACGACCACGCCGCCGGCGTCGAAGGTCATGTTGAGGCTCATCCAATCGACGCCGCTCGAGACGCGCATCTGGGGGCTCACGGATGTATTGCGGATGGTGACGTCCACCAGATCGTCCGGGATGTAGCGATCCCAGTCCTCCGGGAGGGTCCCGATGCCTTCGGTCCAGAAGGCGATGGCCTGGTCACCCCGGACCTCCATCGCGTCGCCGGACTCGTCGACCTCGAAGCCGAGGTTCATCAGGAGCTGCACGCCGGTCATCTCGGCGCCCACGTCGCGACGGACGACCCGCGGCCGGCCGCCGGGTCGCAGGGGCGGAAGGAAGGCCAAAGGCGACGGGAAGCCCGACGGAGGAATCGGAAATTCCTGTTCGTCGTAGGAGACCTTGAGGCGGGCAATGGCACCGACGATGTCACCGTCCACCTGCAGCGAGATGCTGGGCTGGGCGTCGATGAGGTCGGCGACCGAGTTCAGGTCAGGGAGCTCGGCGCCGAGGGATGCGGCGGCCCGGGGAATGAAATCCGACAGGAGCCGGGGCAGCTCGTCGAGGGGAGCGACGAGGGTCGGCGAACGGGAGAGGCGCTGGTGCCACGCCGGGGTCACGGCGTCGACGATTTTCCGGGCAATGCCCTCCTCGACGTCGATGTGATAGCCCGGAGTCCCTTCGAACCAGGCGCCCTTCGACAGCGCGAAGGGCCGGCCCCCGGCGGTGAAGGTCACTCGAATCCGGACGGCCTCGCCCCCGGCGAGGTCGAGCTCGACGACCGGCTTGAGGCGCGTCTGGTCGAAGCGCAGCTCCATGGACTGGGGCTCGATCAGAACCCGGCGGCTCTCGAGCATCGCCAGGAACTCGGAGGCATCTTCGCCGCGAAGCTCGGCGGTCGCCGGCTGGCCGCGGACGGGGTGACGGGCCATGGCTCGCAGCAGCGGGCGCTCGCTCGGGGCGATCGCGTTGAAGCTGGCTAGGGCATCGACGATGTTGACCGCCGAGCGCGTCCCCGCGAGGACCGCGGTCACGGCGATGGACGCCGAGCGCACCGTGAGGCGGTACTCGAAGTCGTAGGGCTGGGGAAGGACATCGGCGGGCAGCCACGCTTCGAGAGTGCCCCGGTCTTCGGTGCGAGGGCCGGTGAGGTCCCGCCCAGAGAGCACCTCGATCTTCGAGCCGTCCCCGGCCCCACGGCGACGGCGACGGCTGCGACGGCGCTTGCCGCCGACGGAGACGGTCTGCGGCACGTGAACCGCATCCGCCCCGTTGTTGTCTTTCTTTTTCTTCTTCCTCTGCGGCTGCTGTTGCGCCTGGCCCTTTGGACGGGCTGGGCGCTCGCGATCGCGCAGGGACACGAGGACCGCCGCGATGTGCTTACAGTGCCCAGTGGGCCCCCGGAAGCCAGGGCAGGTGCAGCTCGACACGACCTTGTGCTCGTCGTCGAGGGCGATTTTCATGCGGTACGGCTCGTCGGCGTTGCGCACGGTGATCTGGGCCGTGGCCCAATCGTCCTTGGCGACGAGGTCCTCAACCGCCTTACGCCGGGCATAGATGCGCCCCCGGAGGAACGCATTGCCGCCGGTGATGCGCTGAATGGCGCGGTCGGACAGCTTTGCTGCGAACCGGCAGATCGGCGACTTCCCCGCGAGGGGATCTTCGATGGGCTCATCCTCGCGGGACGGGTCCACCATGTCGGGCTTTGTGGGCTGGCTCTCTTGAGCCGGGGTCTCGGCCATGTCTCGTACAGCTACGGCGGATGCACGGTGCGCGAGATTCGCGCGGGGCTCCGCTCTAAGCTCCCCTGATATCGGACGTTGGAAAGACCTCCCAAGGGGGAGGCGCCGGTTCGGCACCCGACCGCGGCCGACAAGGCCAGGCGATTGGGGTACCTACA
>QMMC01000418.1 GCA_003647065.1 Deltaproteobacteria bacterium
CGGGGACTCTTCTTCGCCGGTCTCTTCTTCGGCGGTCTCTTCTTCGCGGGGCTCTTCGGGCTCTGCTGGGGCGGCGGTGATTTCGGTTTCGTCGGGGCCTTCGTCGATTTCGTGGATCTCGGCGTCGGCCATGGTGCATCGGCCTTCGAAGTGCACGCCCTTGTCGATGAAGAGCTGCGGGGCGTCGATGTCGCAGTGCACTCGGGCGGGGGCATGGAGCTCGACGACCTCGGTGGCTTTCACGGCCCCCCGGAGTTCGCCGCCGTTGACGATGAGAGTGCCGACCTCGATGCGGGCGTTGATCCGCGACCCCTCACCGAGGACGAGCATGCCTTCGCTCCAGATTTCGCCGCGGAATGTGCCATCGATGCGTACCCGCCCGTCGAAGGTGAGTTTGCCCTCGAACTCGGTGCCGCGGCCGAGGAGCGCGTGGATCTCTCCGAAGCCAGTTAGGTCCTTCGCTTGCATCGTCCCCCGGGAGATAGAGAATGCAGGGGTGGGCGACAAGCAGAAACGACCGCCGGACGGCACCCTCGACGCCTGGGCCTACGATTACGTGCTCGGGAGCACCCTCCTGGGCAAGCTCGAGCCCCCGGCGCCGCCGGAGGATCGAGCCCTCGCCCCGGCTTCGAGGCCCCTTCGGCTCGAGGCCCCCGGCCGCCCGCCGGAGCTCGAGGTGCGTAGCGTTGGGGTGCGGGCTCGGCGCGGGGGGCTCCGGGGCGAGAAGGCCCGGGCGCGCCTGGTGCATGCCTTCCACCACCACGAGCTTCAGGCCGCCGAGCTCATGTGCTGGGCGCTCCTCGCCTTCCCCGAGGCGCCGGCGGCGTTCCGCGAGGGCCTCGTGCGCATCGCCCTCGACGAGGTGCGGCACATGGGGTTCTACCGCGAGCACCTCACGGCGTTGGGGTACAGCGTCGGCGACTTCCCGGTTCGCGACTGGTTCTGGGAGCGCGTGCCTCGGGTGACGAGCCCCGCGGCCTTCGTGGCGGTGATGGGCATGGGGTTCGAGGGCGGTAACCTCGACCACGCGGCACGGTTCACGGAGCGCTTTCGGGACGTCGGCGACGACCTCGGCGCCCGGGTCCAAGAACAGGTGGGTCGAGAGGAGATCGCCCACGTACGTTTTGCGGTTCGGTGGTTCGAGGAGTTCACCGGGAAGGCCGACTTCGAGACCTGGGCGCGTCACCTCCCGGCGCCGCTCTCGCCGATGGTGATGCGCGGCAAACCCGTCCAGCGCGAGCTCCGGCTGCGAGCTGGCATGAGTGAAGACTTCGTCGAGGAGATGGTCCAGTGGCAGCCCGCGCCTGGGTCCTGAACTTCGACGCGGACCTCGAGCTCGCCTTCGGCGCCGGCTATCAGGCGCCGGCTTTCGTCGCAGCCCGGGCCCCGGAGCTCGCCCGTCGCCTGGCCCCTCTCGTCGCCCCCGGCGATGTGGTTCTCGGGCCAGAGCAACCGGCGGGTCATCGAGGAGACCTCAAAGGTCTCGAGGGGCATGCGTTCTGTATGACGACCAGCGCAGCCCGAAGGCTCATCGCGTTTGGTGTCGCGCCGGTGGCGGCGCCCTCGATGGAGATCCTCCGGGCAGCAAACCACCGGGGTTTCTGCGCCGACCTCGGCCAGACGCTGCCCCACGCGGCTTTCTCGCGAACCATCGAAGACGTGCGGTCCGCGGTGGCCGGGATCGCCCGTGAGGGCGACGCGCTTCTGAAGCGCCCCTTCGGTTTCGCGGGGCGCGGGCAGCGCCGGGTGCGCGGCGAACTCACGGCGAAGGACATCGCGTGGCTCGAGGCGACGCCGCTGGCGGAGGGCGTACAGGTCGAGCCCGCGGTGACGATCGTCGTCGAGCACTCGGTGCACGGGGTTCTCTCTCCCGATGGCGCCGTGCGCCTCGGGCCCATCGTCGGGCAGGCATGCGACGGCCAGGGGGCGTGGCAGGGCACGCGCAGGCTCGCGGCAGGGGAGCTCGGCCAAAGCGAACGAGACCAGGCCCTCGGTGAGGCCGAAAGAGCGGCCCGAGCTCTCCGAGACCTCGGCTATCACGGGCCCTTCGGCGTCGACGGTTTCGTCTATCGCCACGGTGGTGGGCGGGCGCATCAGCCGCGCGGCGAAATCAACGCTCGCTATACGATGGGATGGTCCTTGGGCCCGCCGAGCCTGCTAGATTAACCGCGCATGCGGAGGGCAGTCTTTTCACTGGTGGCCGTTCTCGCGCCCCTGACCCTCGTGGGGTGCTTCGCCAGCCATGCCAGCGACGACGTCGAGGGCATGGGGTGGATCGGTCCGGTCGGAGAGTGCGACTCGGCGGCCGCGCCGTACGAGGCACCTCGGTGTGAGGGGCCCGGCCGGTGCGTCGACGTACTCTTCGTGATGGATAACCGAGCCTCGATGCAGGAGGAGCAGGTCTCGCTCTTCGAGCAGATCCCGTACCTGACCGACGCGCTGGTCAGCGGGGATGTCGATGGCGACGGGGCGCCGGATGTGCCTCCCGTTTCCGATCTGCATTTCGGGGTCGTGACGGCAGACCTGGGCTCCGGGGGCACCCTCGTCGACGGCTGCCTGAGCCCCGACTTCGGCGATGACGGCATCCTCGGCCGGGGCCGCACCGGTCGCCTGGTCGAGACCTGTGGCCTCGACATCCCGCCGTTCCTCCACTGGTCGGCAGAGTCCGCCCCGGGCGATTTCGACGCGTGGCAGCTCGACGCGGCGTGTTCCCTCGCGGTGGGCATCTTCGGCTGTCCCTATGAGCAGCCCCTCGACGCCGCCCTCAAGGCCCTGACCGAGAGCGCCGCCCCACCGCGTTTCTTTCGCAATACTTGCGGCCACGCCGACACGCGGAACGCGGGCTTCCTGCGAGCCGATTCGGTCCTCGCTGTTGTCATCCTCTCTGATCACGACGACTGCTCGGTCCGGGAACCGTCGTTTTTCGTCGATGCGGCGGACCGCAGCGAAGACCCGGGGCTGGTTTGCCATGAATTCGAAGAGCGTCTTCACAATGTGCGACGTCACGTCACGGGTTTCGCCGCGCTCCGTGAAGACCCCCGGGACCTGGTCTTCGCTCCTGTGGTTGGCCTGCCGACCGACGCGGTCCCGCGGCTCGGGGCTGCGCCCGACTTCGCCGCGATCCTCGGCCACCCGGACATGCAGGTTCAGCCCGACCCGGGGGACCCGACCCGCCTCGCCCCCTCCTGCAACACCGCCGGCCGCGGTCTGACCTTCCCGCCGCGCCGCTACATGGAGGTCGCCCAGGGCCTCGGCGCCGCTGGTGCTTCGACTCCGGTGGCGTCGATATGCCAGGCCGACCTCACCGCGGTCGTTGACGCGATTTCGGTTCGTCTCTGACCGAGACCGGTTGCGCCGGCCCCCGGCCGTGCGTATTACGGCGGCTCCCGATGACCGACTCCCCCGACCCAGTAGCGCCGCTGGAACTCACTGCCAACGTCACGCACCTCGAATACGAGGGCAAAGACATCTACGTCGTCGGCACCGCCCACATCTCCCAGAAGAGCGTGGAGGAGGTCCTCGAGGTCATCGCCCAGGTGAAGCCCGACACGGTCTGCGTCGAGCTCGACGCGATGCGCCTCGCGGCCCTGAGCGACAACTCCCGGTGGGAGAAGCTCGACATCTTCCAGGTCATCAAAGAGAAGAAGGTGCTCTTCTTGATGACCAGCCTCGTTCTTTCGGCTTATCAGCGCCGCATGGGTGAGGCCCTCGGGGTCCAGCCCGGGGCCGAGATGGTCGCCGCGGTAAAGGCCGCCCGTGAATCCGGGGCCGAGCTGGTCCTCGTCGACCGCAACATCCAGGCGACCCTCAAGCGCACCTGGCGGAACCTGTCCTTCATCAACAAGTCGAAGGTCACGGCGAGCCTCATCGCGAGCTTCTTCGCGGCGGGGGAGATCAGCGAAGAGCAGATCGAAGAGCTCAAGGACCGCGACAACATCTCCGACATGATGAAGGAGTTCGCCGAGCAGTTGCCTCAGGTCCAGGTCCCCCTCATCGACGAGCGGGACCGCTTCCTCATCTCGGCGACCCGCGAGGCCCCCGGCAAGAAGATCGTGTGCGTCGTCGGCGCCGGTCACGTCGAGGGCATGGTCAAGTACCTGCACGAAGAGGTGGACCGGGAGGCGCTCTCCAAGATTCCTCCGGTTGCGGGCATCGCCCAGCTCTTGAAGTGGGTCATCCCGGCCGTCGTCCTCGGGGCGTTCTATTGGGGCTACCACAAGCACCAGGGCCAGGGTCTCGCCGAGATGCTCTACGCGTGGATCCTGCCCAACTCGATCGCCGCCGGCCTCTTTGCGATCCTCGCCCTCGCCAAGCCGCTCACGGTCGTGACTAGCATCCTCGCGTCACCGATCACCTCGCTCAACCCGACCATCGGCGCCGGCATGGTGTCGGGGTTGGTCGAGGCCTACCTGCGCAAGCCCACCGTCGCCGACTGCGAGTCGATCCCCGAAGACTCGAAGACCTGGCGCGGTATCTATCGCAACCAGTTCACCCGTGTCTTGCTCGTCGCCGTCGCCACCACCATGGGCTCGGCCCTCGGCGGTTGGATCGGCGCGACCTGGGTCGTGTCGCTCTTGTAGACATCGCGGCGCTGAGCGTCGCCTTCGCCAGGGCTCTCAGGCGTCGTCATCGTTTTGGTCTGCAGTTCCCGCGGAACAGGCGGGAGGACTGCCACCCGCACATGCGCAAAGGCATTGCGGGGCTTCGTCTCCGTCCGCCACCTCGGTTTGCCCGTAGCCTTGGCAGCTGCAGTAGCAATCATGCGGGACGTAGTCGCAGCCGGGCTGGTTGGTGCAGGCGGCAATGGCCTCGTCGGCGAGCTCGGGGGAGGAGATGTGGGAACCGCCGCCGGGGAGATCCCACTGGGTGATTGCCTCTTCACAACGGTTTTCTACGGGTCGGCACCGGTAATCGCCGCTGCGGTAACCGGAGTCTTCCGGCGACGTGCCACCGATGGCGACGAGAGCGCAGTGTCTCGCGGCCATGCAGTCGGTGCGGGGGAGGGCGGCACACTCGGCGGCCTCGGAAACCTCTGGGCGGGCAGGGGACGCCGGCTCGGCGTGCGGCGTCGGGGAGTCGGCCCTGGCTCCGGCGTGCGGCGTCGATGCGCCACACCCGGCTACGAAAGAGATGGAGAGCAGGGTGAAAGAAAGTAGGGCGTGCGGCATTCTGGTCGTCTCCATCGGGGTGGTGCGCCTCTCGACGCATGGTCCTGAGAAAAGGTCTTCGATGAAACTCGCCTACACGATCATCTACGTGCCCGACGTCCCCCGGGCCCTCACGTTCTATGAGACGGCCTTTGGGCTCGAGAGGCGTTTCGTACACGAGAGCGGGCATTACGCCGAGATGGAAACGGGGGCGACGGCGCTCGCGTTCGCGTCCTACGAGATGGCAGGCGCAAACCTCCCGGCCGGTTTTCGCGAGAGTGATCCGGCCGCTGTTCCTGGCAATGTCGAGATCGTGTTCACCACGTCCGATGTCCCGGCAGCCTTCGAGGTGGCCGTCGAAGCGGGCGCGACCCGCTTGGTGAAGCCCCAGACCAAGCCCTGGGGCCAGACCGTGGCCTACGTGAGAGACCCCGACGGGAACCTGATCGAACTCGCGAGCCCGATGGCGCCGCCCGCAGCCCCTGCGATCGAATCCGGGCCGCGCCCGTTGCTCACCATCCTCGCGGTCGAAGATGTCGAACGCTCGGCGCGTTTCTATCGTGGGGTTTTCGGTTGGCCCGCCCGCGTCGACGTTTCGATCTACGTCGAATTCGAGTTGCCGGGAGGGGCGGGTCTGGGCGTCTACCAGCGCGAGGCCTTTGCCGAAAACCCCGGCCAAGAACCGGCCGTGACTCCAGCGGGCGCCATTTCTGCAACGGAGATTTACCTGCAACAGGACAACCTCGACGCGTGCATCGCCAAGCTCGAATCCGTCGGCGCACGAAAGCTCTCAGACCGCGCTGCGCGCCCCTGGGGGGACGAGGCCGCCTACTACGCGGACCCCGACGGCAATGTGGTCGTCGTGGCCTCGGCGTTGCCCGCGGCGGGCGAAGTCGAGCCCGCGTGAGAGTCGAACATCATGCCGATGCGGCGACGTTTCTCGCGCGGGCGGGCGCGTTCTTGCTCGCCGACGATGCGGTGAACGGGCTGATCTACGGCATCGCTTCCCGGGTGCGCGAGGGCACGGCCTACGGTGAGCAGCAGCCCTTCTTCATCACCGTCGCCGACGGTGATGGGGTCGTGCTCGCGGCGCTGCGCACGCCGCCGTACAACGTCGTAGTGAGCGCGGGGGCCGAGGCGGCCGGTGAGGTCCTCGGTGTGGAACTCGCCGAGGCGGGGCAGGCGCTGCCCGGGGCGAGCGGGCCCTCGGAGCCGGCGATGGCATTTGCGCGCGCATTCACGTCACGAAGAGGGCTCCGGCTGAAGGAGAGAACCGCCCAGCTTCTATTCATGGTCCGTGAGGTGATCCCGGCGAGGCCCGGGCCGGGACGGGCCAGACCGGCGACCGTGTCCGACCGTCCCCTGCTCATCGAGTGGTTTCGAGCCTTCGACGAGGAGGCGGTAGGTGATGACGCGGACCCGGCGGGCATCGTGGACCGGCACCTCGAGGCGGGCAGCGCGCGCCTCTACGACGGCGGAGACCAATCGGTGTGCATGCTCGTGGCCCTCGCGACGACCGAAAGGGGCGTGCGCATCGGCGGCGTCTACACTCCACCGAAATGGCGCGGCCGCGGATACGCGTCGCGCCTCGTCGCCGATGTCACTCGAGCGCATCTCGACGGCGGTGCCGAATACGTCAGCCTCTTCACCGACCGCGCGAATGCCACCTCGAACGGCGTGTACCAAGCGCTCGGCTACGAGCCCGTCGCAGCCTTCACGGTCATCGACTTCGTCGAGTGAGCCTAGGGGTGTTGCTCGTTTGGTGAACCTCCTCACGCGGTGTGAATGATCTCCCGCATCAGATGGTAGCCGCCATCATCTCTGACCACGCGGAAGTCGCCGGAGACGTCGAGGACCTCTCCTTCGTAGGTGAGGTTGACGAAGAGGTGCTCTCCGGCGGGGTTGACGAGGTCGCCGCCATCGTCCCAGTGAAAGGTCTCTTCGAGACCGAGGGCGCTCAGCCAACTCAGGTCGTTCAGCCAGCCCTTGCCTTCGGACGAGTCATCCTCGACTTCCTGGTCCAGCTCCTCGAGGTAGATCAGGTAGGTGTCTTGCCAGAGACTCCAG
>QMMC01000419.1 GCA_003647065.1 Deltaproteobacteria bacterium
GGGGTGACGGTGCTGATGACCCGCGATTGCCGGGGGGTCGCATGCCCAGGCGCCGGTGACGACCCGCTGGAGGCCGCGTGTCTCGGGGGGCGGTGCGTCGACGAGCGGTGCACGCCGGAGACGCCGGAGTTCTGCCCGGCGCCGGAGTGCGGTACGTCGGCGGAGTGCACCGACATGATCAGCGACTGCGCCGACCGAGTGTGCGAGGACGGTACGTGTTTCGTCAGCACGGACGCGGCGATATGCATCCCGCCCAACAACTACTGCGACCCGACGGCCGGGTGCTCCGTCGCGGAGTTGCCGACGTGGGTTCAGGAGGAGTACCTCAAGGCGTCGAATGCCGGGGCCGACGACGCGTTCGGATCGAGCGTGGCGCTGAGCGCCGATGGAAACACCCTGGCGGTCGGCGCACCACTGGAGAAGAGTGCCGCGAGCGACATTGGCGGACTCCAGAGCGATGACACGGCGTCCAATGCAGGCGCGGTGTACGTCTTCACGAGGGCCGGCGAGATGTGGACCCAGCAGGCCTATATCAAGGCGTCCAATACGGATGTCGATGACTCTTTCGGCGGATCCGTATCGCTGAGCGCTGATGGGAACACTCTGGCTGTGGGCGCAATGGGTGAGGCCAGCGCGGCGAACACCATCGACGGCGACCAGAGCAACAACTCGGCGTCCGACGCGGGCGCGGTATACGTGTTCACGAGGGTCGGCGAAACGTGGGCGCAGCAGGCCTACGTCAAGGCGTCCAATACGGATGCCGAGGATTTTTTCGGCGGGTCGGTGTCGCTGAGCGCCGATGGAGACACCCTGGCCGTGGGCGCTCGAGGTGAAGGCAGCGCGACGACCAACATCAACGGCGACGAGAGCGACGACGAGGCAGACGGTGCGGGCGCGGTGTACGTCTTCACGAGGAGCGGCGAGACGTGGGCGCAGGAAGCGTACGTGAAGGCGTCCAACGCGGAGCGCCTTGATTCCTTTGGTGAGTCGGTATCACTGAGCAGTGACGGAAATACTCTGGCCGTGGGCGCAGTGGGTGAAGACAGCGCGGCGACCACCATCAACGGCGACCAGGGCGCCGGCGCCGCCAACGCCGGCGCGGCGTACGTATTTGTCAGGAGCGCCGGGGAGTGGACCCAGGAGGCCTACGTGAAGGCGTCTCACTCCGCGGGGAACTTCTTTTTCGGAAGGACCGTGTCGATTAGCGCCGACGGGAATACCCTGGTGGCGTCTTCCTCGGTGGGGATCGGCTACGCGTACGTTTTCACCAAGAGCGGGGGGAGCTGGGCCGAGCAGACCCGGCTCATTGCCTCCAACGCCAGTTCCGGCGATCGATTCGCGGGGTCCCTCTCCCTGAGCAGCGATGGCAACTCCCTCGCGATAGGTGCTGCGGAAGAGGACGGCGCCGGCGCCGGTGCCCCCGAGAGCGACAACTCGGTCGAATGGGCCGGCGCCACCTATGTGTTCCGGCGGACCGGAGTGACGTGGACGCAGGAGGCCTACCTGAAAGCGTCCGCCCCCGGGATGAATGATCTTTTGGGTGCCGGGCTCTGCCTGAGCTCCGATGGAAGTACCCTCGCCGTGAGCGCTACGGGAGAGGCCAGCGGCGACGTTGGCATCGACGCCGACCAGGCCGACAACTTGGCCGCCGCGGCCGGCGCCGTCTACACCTTCACGTTCTAGGCGCCCAGCTCGCCGTTGCAGACCCAGATTGGCGCTTGGCCGGTACGTCGATGCGAATCCCGCCGGCGCGGACCACGGCTTCGGGGGCAACGGGGCTGAGCGGCTCGACACCTCGCTACGAGGGGTCAGAATCGGGCCATGCCCATATTCGAGTACAAGTGCGCGAGCTGCGACCACGAGTTCGAGGAGTTGGTCTTCGGGGACGCCAAGGTCGAGTGCCCCAAGTGTGAAGCCCAGGACCCTCAGAAGCTCATGAGCGCCCACGCGGTTGGCAAGGGCGGTGCCGCCGCGGTGCCCCCGGGGCCCTGCGGAACTTGCCCAGGCCAGGGCGGCGGCGCCTGCGGTCTCAACTGAGGCGCACCGGAGAGCACTCCTGGACGCCGCCTCTCTCGGGTCTACCTAGTGGGTTGTGAAGAGGTTCGCCATTGCTGCGGTCGTCTGCGCCATCGGGGCGTGCAGTAGCAACGGAGCGCCTGAGTCCGGTGTGACGAGTTCTGGGCGTGGTCGGACTCCCGTTCCCGCGGCGAGCACCGTGACGCGCCCGTCGCCACCGCCCACAGAGGTGGGCCCGTGGGCGGCCCGTCGGCGAGACATGGTGACGACGCAGCTCGCGGGCCGGGACATCGTCGATGAGCGGGTCCTCGACGCCATGGGCGCGGTCCCCCGACACCGGTTCGTCCCGGAGTCCGAGCGATCGGCAGCCTATGAGGACCACCCGCTGCCCATCGGCCTCGGGCAGACCATCAGTCAGCCCTACATCGTGGCGATCATGAGCCAGCTCGCCGAGGTGGAGCCACCCTGCAAGGTGCTGGAGGTTGGCACGGGGTCGGGTTACCAGGCCGCCGTGCTCGCGGAGATGGGCTGCGAGGTGTGGTCCATCGAGATCGTCGAAGAGCTCGCGGCGCGCGCCGCCGTAACTCTCGACCGTTTGGGTTACGGCCGCATCCATACGCGCGCCGGGGACGGCTACCGCGGGTGGCCCGACCAGGCGCCCTTCGACGCGGTCCTGATCACTGCCGCTCCGCCGCGCATCCCCGAACCCTTGCTCTCCCAGCTCCGGGTCGGTGGCCGTCTGGTGGCCCCGGTGGGCGATTGGCATCAGGAGCTCGTCGTCATCACCCGCACGCCCACCGGCTTCGAGAGGCGTAACGCCTTCCCCGTGCGTTTCGTGCCCATGACCGGTGAGGTGCGAGAGCGCTAGCACTCTCCTTGGCGTCGGCGCTGCATTCAGTCCTGGGCGCCGTCTTCAGTTCTGCGGGGCGAAGATGAACGGGTAGGCGAACTGCACGCTGCCGCCCTCCGGTCCCACGCGCCATCGCAGGCGCCGGATGACGCCCACGACGCACGCCCCGAGGGCTGGGTCACCGGTCGTATTCTCGACCGCCGAAGCTTCGCTGACGGTGCCCCGCTCCTGGATGGTGAACTTGACCACGACCCGGCCACTGAGGCTTGGGTTGCGACCCAGGGAGGTCTCGTAGCACCGCCGGAGGGCGCTCTGGCGCACCCGGATCATGCGCACTACCTGAGCCTCGTCGAAGATGCCCCTGCCACCGATGGCGTCGCCGGGCCCGAGGTCGACATGAAAGTTCACCTCTTGCTCCACGACCGCGGGCCCCTCGGCTGCGGCGATGCCCCCGTGGCCAGACCGCCGGATGCGGGCGAAGTCTCCTCGCTGACCCGAGTCGCCGCCGCCGTTCCGCGGACGGAGACGGCCGCTTTGGTTGTCGGCAATGCGCACTCCCGCTGCCTGGGCCATGATCGCGGCGGCGTTGGTGGTGACGTGGCCTTCAGCGAGGACCTCCTCGAGGGCGCCGTCGCCAAAGGCGCCGATGATCAAGGCTTCGGCCTGGGCCCGGGCCTCCTGGACGATGCGCGCGGACGCCTCTGTTTGGCTTTCCTGCGCGGGGGACGCGTCATGCACACGCGGGGCGTCGTTGTTGGCGATGACGGGATTCTGGACCGGGCCGCTTTCATCCGTCGCCTCGTCCACCGCGTCTGCGACGACGGCTTCTTCGACCAGGCGTGCGGGCTCCGGCGGGGGCGGAGGCTCCTCGAGGATTAGCTGTTGATAGTGCTCGGGGATCGCCGCGAGGTTCTCCTCGATGGGCCAGTCGGCGCTCTCGAGGAGGACGATGACGCTGAGGAAGAAGGTGTAGCTGAGCACCACCAGGGCGGTGAAACCCCAATCGATGCCTTTGACGAAGCCGCCGCGAGCCGCCGCCGGCAGCTGGGGCCGGGGCTGGACCGGGGGGGGCGATACGAACTGAAAAAGCACGGCCGCGTCGCCAATCGAGATTTTGCCGCGGGAGTTGTCGTCGAGCCTGACCTGGTAGTGGGTGCCGACGTCTCGGGCTGTGCCCGAGGTGCGCAGATATTCGAACTCCCGGACCCCGCTGGGCAGCGAGACGCGCCCCGTCATACCGGCCGTGAAATTGAGAACGTAGTGACCGCGCACGATCTGAAAGAGCTCGAAGCTCGGCGGAAGGTCCGGGGCCTGGACGATGAAGAGGTTCTTTTCGGAAGGACCGACCGAGACGGTTCCGCGCTTTCGCACGATGCGCTCTTCGACGATATCGCCGCCGCGAACCAGCCCTATCCGGAGCACTTTCGTGGCGATGGGCCCTGCTCCGAGCGCCCTCATCGCCATGGTCATGGCGCCGGAGTTGCCACTCCCGGCCCTTTGCTGCTGCTGCTGCGGTGGATTCGCCATTTGCTCTCTATCGTCGTTCGCAGATCCCGTTCATCGGACGGTGTGACTACGGAAGAGCGCAGAAGTTCCGAGAAACTTTGGCGATGTCTCTCAACGCTATCGAGTTCTTGGGGCGTCGATGGTCGAGGTGCAGCCCGGGGAGTTGGCTCCGTATCGCGGTTTGGAAATTGCGACGGTGCCGAAGCGTCGACCAGATGGACGGGTTGTGCGACTAGGGCGTTGACCTCCTCGTTGTCCGCAGTACCATCGCCGGTGTTCCGCCACGAAACGAGGTTCCATGCGTGCCACGGTTTCCATCGTCACTGTGCTTGCGTCGCTCTCGATGAGCGCGTGCAGTATGACCACCGCCATCCTCCATGAGGACAGCCCGGTTCAGGTCGCAGCCGCCCGGCCGGCTGGACCCGAGCCCGAGCCCCCGTCGCGCGTCACGATGGAGGCCGAGCGAATTCGCGTCGACGAGAAGATTCACTTCGAGACCGCCAGCGCCGACATCAGCAGCGACTCGGACAGCCTGCTGCGAGAGATCGCTCAGGTGATGAACGACAACGCCCATGTGCGGAAGGTTCGCATCGAGGGGCACACGGACAACCAAGGCGCTGCGCGCTACAACCTCGATCTGTCCCGTCGGCGCGCCCGCGCCGTGGTGGCGCGCCTGGTCGAGAACGGCGTCGCCGCGGAGCGCCTCGAGGCCGCGGGCTACGGGCTCCGCCGTCCCGTCGAGACCAACGACACGGACGCGGGACGCGCAGCGAACCGGCGGGTCGAGTTCAACATCACGGAACAAGACGAGGCTGCTGCAGATGAGCAGACCTCGGGAGGTGCACAGTGATTCGGATGTCTTCATCAGCCATCGCGCTGTTCATTTTCGTTGGCGCCGCTGGTTGCGGCATCGGGGATGCGCAGACGAACCTGCGCAGCGCCGTCGACGCGAAGAGGCAGGAGCTCAACCAATGCTACGCGGCCGCGTTGACCCGTGACCGCGACGCATCGGGCACGATGCAGGCCTACCTCTACGTCGACAGCGAAGAGGGGCGCCTCACTGAGGTCGAGTTCGTCGGCGGCGATGTCAGCGACCCGGCGTTCCAATCGTGCATGTCCGGGTCGCTGACCCAGGTACAGCTCAGCGAGCCCCCGGTCGCAAACCTCAAGGTCGAGTACACCTTCCAACTCACGCCCGAGGGCTGAACTCGTCTGCTCTCGGTTGCCGGGTGGTGTCGTCCGACGATGGCCTCCTGTGCAAACTGCAACTCGCCGATGACCGCGGCTCATCTCCCGACGACATTGTGCGGGGGACAGATGCGCCTGTCAGTTGCCGCTGGTCTCCAACAGGCAGGGGGACCGAGGTGCTCGACCCCACGGACGCACTCGGGCGTTCCAATCCGTGACGATTTGGATCAAGGTAGAGCCATGACTCGCCTACTTTGCATCGGTCTCGTGTGTTCGCTCTTCGCCTGCGGCGACGACGGCGGCACCACGGATGCCGGCACCGCGGATACCGGCACCGCAGACACCGGGACGATGGACAGCGCCGCCACGGACACCGGAGCCGCCGATACGGGAGTGACCGACACCGGGGCGCCGGACACCGGCAGCGGCGATGCCGCCGCGGACTCGGCGATGGACGGCTCGACGGCCTGCAGCAGCGATACGGATTGCACTGCGGGCAGTGAGTGGTGCGTCGGTGGTGAGTGCGTCGCCTGCGACAACAGCGGGTCGGTTTGTGACCTCGCGTGCGGCTTGGGTTGGGAGTTCTACGAGCGCAATGGATGTACCCCTTGTGCCTGCGCGCCGACCAATCAATGCACCGCGGACTCGGGGTGTCTCGGCGCGGGCAAGTGCTACGCCGGCGAGTTCTGCTGGGACTGGTGTCCCGCGGGCGATCCGAGTTGCTGCTTCGGCAACTTCTGCGAGGCCCCGGGTTGTACCGAGCCGCCCCCTAGTGGCTGCATCACCCGCGGCTGTGCCGAGGGCAGCGTGTGCCAGGACTTCGCGACGAGCGGCGTCTGCGTGGGGAGCGTCTGCTCCTGCTCCGGGGGCAGCTGGCTTTGCACCGAAGACTGCAACGGCGGCAGCTGCGTCACGCCCCCCTGACGAACTTCGTGCCGACGGGGACGGCCACCTGATGCTTCCGGTGGTATCGTCTGACGATGGCAACCTGCGCAAACTGCAATGCGGCGATGACCACGGCCCGGCTCGTCGGAGTTGGGTACGACGCGTGTCCGAACTGCGGGAGCGTATTCATCGCGCCCGAAGATGCGGCGGCGAAAGACGTCGACGTTGGAGTCATTTTCGGCGGTGGCCCCGGCAGCGGCAACGCACTCGGGCGCTCGGGGCGCCTATGCCCTTTGCATGGTCAGCCCATGACCTCGTATCGAGTCATCGCCCCGACGGGTGCGCTCACGGTCGAGCGCAGCGACTGTTGTGGGGGCGTATTCCTCGACCCCGGTGAAGATTCACCGCTCCTCGCGGCGGCCCAGCGTGCGGCACGGTTGGCGCAGATGGCCCAAGACGCCCAACAGGCCCAGCCCGCGGCGACCGACTCCGGTGCTGGTGAGTTTGTCGTCACGGCCTCCGGCGCGAGCTTCGCCGCGCCTCCCCCAGCGACCGGCGGTGCGTTTGGAAACGCTCTCCGAGGCATGTCCAGCATGGGCGCCCAGCCCCAGTCGTCCGAACAACTGCGTCGCCTCGAGGCGAGCAGCCCCAGCGAACATACCTGCCCGCGCTGTGGCGCCGCCTACCGGCAGGATGAGAGCGATGGAATCACGGTCGAGCTCTGTCCCGAGTGCGGTTCCATGTTCCTCGA
>QMMC01000420.1 GCA_003647065.1 Deltaproteobacteria bacterium
ACGGCCCGCCGCTCCGCGAATTGCGGCTCATCGAACACGACATGAACCGCCTTCTCCCTCTCTACAACGACCTCATGGCGGGCCGTCTCCCGATGAACGCGCCCCGGCAAAGGCAGGTCACCGAGCTCTACGAACGCCTCCAAGAGGCCACCACCCACCCCGACTTCCGCGAGCAGGACGAGGTGCGTTTCCGGGCCCCGCGCCGGGCCCGCCTCCAATCTGCGCTACGGCTGCGGTTCTACCCCAAGGTGGCCGCACGCTTCGCCCAGGTACACGCCGCGATCATCCGATGGGGCTACGAGTCCGTCGGTCTGCACCCACCAAACTTCGCCAGCCTCTCGCGCCCCGAGGCCCTCCGCGCCATCGCCGACCTCGAATCCCGGGTCCGCGACGACAGCCCCGCCGTCACCCAGCGCCTCTCGCGCCTTCTGCGCCGCGGCCTCATCGAGCTGCGCCCCCGCGACATCCCAGTGGAGTGGATATGACCCACCTCAAATCAATGTTCTTCGTCGTGCTGCTCCTGACTTCGGCCGTCTTCGCCTCGACCGCCGACGCCCAAATTCGCCTAGAAGACCCCAACGTCGAACGATGTGCCGCGCAGATCTACCGCGGCATCCAGCCCCTGGCCCACGTGCCCTACGACCGCGTCAACGTCCTCCGCACCGTCCTCCGCGCCCTCATCCGAGCCCCCGCCTGCCACATCCCAAGAGCTGTGCGCGAGGCCCTGCGGCTCCAGTACCGCTCTCGAGGTCACCATTCGTCCCGGGAGTCGCGCGCCATCGCAGCCCGCGCCGACCCCATCCTCCGCGACATCCTCAGCGCCCCGCGTCGCCCCGAGTGCGCCCCCGGCGCCGACTGGTCGCGTACCTACTTCGCCACCGAGGACTGCCGCCCTGACGCCATCCCCCTCCGCGAACTCAACACCGGCACCCGCCCGCGCTTTCTCCTCGGCCCGACCCGGCTCCTCCTCGTTCACATCGTCGACGCCCTCGCCGAAGCCTCCCCGTCCCTCGTCGCCTCAGCCCAGCTCGTCTGGATGTACGCCTCGTGGATGGACAGCGAGTGCATCCCCTCCATCACCTTCATCTGGATGCGCGAAGACCTCCGCCAAAAGCGCGTGCGACGGCAACCCTACCCAGACGAGCGACGCCAGGGCAGCCCCGACCGCGACCCCGACGCCGACCCCCCCGACGCGCGCTACGGCCCTTTCCGCACCACCCCGCACCCTATCGAACTCGGCGGGCCTTGCTGACGGACGTCATTCGTCATCGCGTCCAAGGCCCGCCCGGGAGCCAGTGACTATCAAAGGGTGCCCCTGCGACGAGCGAGCTAACCGCTGGCATCGCGAACGCCTGAATCTGCGCTGCGGCTTCTTCGAGGTCGGGGACCGAGCCCTCGACACGGGCCTTCCTCACGTATGCTCGCCACTGCGCTTGTTTCGCGGTGGCCCCATAGAAGGCGCGAGTGAGGCCTGCGGGGGTGGACGTGGGTAGGGGCGTTCCGCGTCGGTGAAACGTGGCACCGATAGCCCGAGCGAGTACCGCACCCGAGAAGTCCCGTCCCCGGGCGAGAACCCAAATGTCGAGAAAGTCCTTCATTCGAGTATTCGCCATGTCGAGCGTGACCAGCGCCTCGAGCTTTTCGGCGATGCTCGTCTCCGGGGTGTAGGCGAGGAGCTGAGGTGCCGCGAAATCGAGCAGTGTTGGGTATGCGATGGATTGCGGGCCCGGCGTGATCACGTCGCCGAAGCCCACATCGACCTGCAGGGCGACGCGAGCATTCCCGAGGCGTGCGGAGCACCGGGCGCGTGCGCCGCTGTAGTTTGAATGCAGACGAAGCTCTGCGCCTCGGATGGTCTCCGGGTCGAACGTCAGACCGTCGTCTTCCACTGCGACATCGCAACAGTTTCGGACCACCGCGACCAGATCGGAGACGCTGGTCGCCGTGTTTCCGAGCAGGTCGATGTCTTTGGTCGCCCGAGTGAGCGGCCCGCCCCAGAGCTGGAGCATCAGCCCGCCCTTCAGGACAAACCTCTCGGGCTGTTGCGAGCGGGACAGTCGATAGAGGAAGCGCTCCATCGCGAAGTACTGAAGCAACTCGTTGAAGGGTCGCCCTTCGGCCTTGGCTCGTTGTAGTAGCCGGGCATGGACCGATGCGGCCACGTTCGTGATGCGCCTGGTCACCGGATTCCCTCGATGTACGGCAGCATCACGCTCTCGATGCGACATCGGCGGGCGATGCGCAGAATCTCCGATGGACGAACTCCCTTGCGGCGGACCGCTTGGCCAAGGGCGTCGATGGCGACCTCTGTGCCGAGCTTGTTACGGAACCGGAAGCAGTCCACGACGGTCTTCGCGAGGCTGTAGATCCGCACGTCGATGCCGTCGAGTTGCACGACTTCAATACCTTCGGTCAGGGCGGGGCCGGAGAATCGGAAGACCCGGAGTGGAGGATGGTCGAGCACTGGGGTCTTGGTCCCCCGGGGTAGGGCGACTTGTACCTCGTGCGGTACCTCGCGAGTGGCGTCGTGGTAATCCAGAGCCGAGATGAGGCAGAGCACGGCCCGGGGGACGCGCAGCGCCACAGTGACTACGTCTGGGTGAGAGAGCTCGGGCAGCGAGCCCAGTCGGTAGACGCCACGGCTCACCTGCTGGAGGACCCCCTCGTCCCGGAGGCGATAGAGCGTGCGTGGATGGATGCCGTGCTCGAGGGCCTCCTTGGTCCGCAGAACACCGCCATGCTCGCGGAACGCTTGCACCGCCCGCTTCTCTGGACTCTCTATCACCACGGATAAAATATGCATCATATGCGTGTATGTGTAAACCTGTCTATCCATGGGGCGGTCGATGCGCGGTGCATGACCAGGTATCGGTCCAGGCCAGGTCGAGTTGCGTTCGAAGTCTCGTGCTCGGTCCTTTTTCGGAGATATCGGCCAAATCGAGGGCGTTCCCTCCTGCCCTCCTCCCGCCGGCCATCCAGCCCCATTCGACGCACCTCGCTGCGCCGTCTCGCCGACCCCCGACCTACGGCAACAACTGGTGACACATTCGGACTCCGCCCTCCGCCCGCGATGGCCTCCCCGTCTTCCGCTTCACGCGGCCAACAACCGAAGGCCGGCCGAGCCCGCGATGCGCCTGAACACGCCGTCTTCAGAGAGCAGCTCACCTCCGAGATCCAGGGCACACTGAGCGACATGGGCATCCGGGGTAGAAATCGTCTCCCCGGCGCGGCGTAGCTTGGCCCGCAAACTGCCCACCCGGAGCCAGTGCTCCAGCGGTGTATGGCAGAGGGCGAGGTCTTCCAGGAACGACATCAGCTCAGTCAGCTTGCGTTTCGTCAGGGTCCCCGAGGTCAGCTCCGCCGCCACGACCGGCGGCAGGTAGACGCGACCCTCTCGGAGTCCGTCTTCGATGACATCCGCGCGACGTCCATCGCCGAAGTAGGCGATCCAACTCGACGTATCAATGATCAGCGCGCTCACGCGACGACTCCAAGTCCACGTCGATCCGAAGCCGCCCCTTGAGGGCCTCGGCCTTCGAGACCGCTCGGGAACGACGCACGAGCGTGAGCCCGTAGATCAGCGTTTCGGTGATGCCCTTTCCGGTGGCTTCGCACGCCTCTTCGAGAAGCGCGGCCGGGAGATTGGCGGTGATTCTCTTAGCTTCGCCCATAGGATTATACTGATGCTCGTATGTATGGCCGTCAATACAGCCACGGCCGCGGCCCGGGCATCCCCTTGCCCCCACCCGCGTCCCGCGAGACGGTCGCCCCACCGCTTGCTACGGGGTGGAGGCGCCAAGGGCGCGCTCTCGGGGGACACGATGGTCGCGCGGCTGAGTGTCATGGCGACGCGCCTCGAGGTCGAGACCAATTCCATCGAGCGCGCGGACCACGCGCGGGCCGCCGTCGAAGGCGCCCTTGGCCGGTTGGTCGCCTTCGTGGCCCGGTCCCACGAGGACCCGACCTCGACCGCGGCGGGGCTCGGTGTGCCCGCAGGACTCCCCGAAGGAGCGCTGCCCCCCAGCCTCGAAGACCCGGAGTTGATGCTCGATGCGCCGCGCACGATGAAGGCACAGCACTACGCCCGGTGGCCCGACGACCCCCTCCCGGCCCTCGGCGGTCGAACCGCCCGAGAGGCGGTGCGTACCAAGGACGGGCGAAAGAAGGTCGACGTCCTGCTGCGCGAGATGGAGCTCCACGATGGCTCATTGCCGGAAGCCGAGCGCTTCGACTTCGCGGCGCTGCGGCGGGAGCTGGGGCTGAAGTGATGGGCTGAGGTGGTGGGCTGAGGCGAAAGGCCATGAGCACCCCGCCGCAGACCCAGGATGCCCCGCTCAATCCCGTCGCCTCCGCCGTGTTAGCCTCGCGCGATGCGGACGTTGTGGCTACTCATGTTGGTCGTTGTTGCGTGCGCCGCATGCGACTGCGATGAAGGCGCGCCGGTGCCTGGCGCAGAGCGCGTGAACGACCTCGTCCCGGAGCCCGACGAGGGAGACCCGGAGGCTCCCGCCCCGCCTGTGCTGCAAATGCCCGAGCCGGATCCCGAGCCCATCCGCTTCGTGCTGCCCGAGAGCGGCGACCTGCCCGAGCTCGAGACCGTCCGGACACACACGGTGCGGATGCGCGGGAGCATATGGCATGAGGTGCGTCTCTCGAACCCGGTCGCGCGGCGGCGGCTCGATGCCCTCCTCGAGGTGCTCGCCTATGCGCACGGAGGCATCGTGGACGACGAAGATGACGTCGGGTGCCGAGCCGTGCTCGCGACCGAGCGTGTCGTCTCGATGCTGTGCGTCCCCCTCGAGCCCGGTCGCGAGGGTTACGGTTACCCTGGTGACGCCGTCGCGGCGCACTTCGCCATCGACGGCGAGGTGGTTCGCCCATTTGATGCATCGACGGCGTTCGTGCCGGGCACGACTCCCCTCGGGATTGTCGGACAGCGCGGCTGCGTCCGCCGCCTCGAACGGGCGGCGGACCTCGACCGGGACGTGGCTCGGAACTACTGCCAGGACTATCTCGAGGAGGCGCGCTTCGTACTGGTCCGGCGCGGTGCGCTGGTCCCGCTCCGGAACCACGCGTTCCTCATTCCCTGGGAGGAGCTCCGAGAGCACCTCCGAGACACCGGGCCCTTGGCGTGGCTCTTCGCCGGCATGAACCGCCCGCCTTCCCCGAGCGCCGAGGACGCCGACGGTTGGGCTATCGGCGAAACGCTGCCCATGACCGAGCTCGGCGTGCAGTGGGCGACGCTGCCGGAGGGCCTCATGGGCCAGGTGCAGGTCGCGACGCGTGGGCTGGGGGCGGGGCAGCTGGTGGTCCCAGGGACGGACGCCCTCGCTACCGCGCGCGAGGTGGCCGGCGCGCTGGGGCAGCCGTTGCGCCGGGCTGCGTGGGAGGGCGAGCCCCTACAGCTGCGGCGCGTCCGGGCCGCTGACACCGTTTCACTTCTCTCCATGCCGAAGACGGAGCCCGACACGACCATCCCGGCCGTGCGGTGGGTCCCCGGAGGTACGCACTTCGTGACCGTCTCGCCGACCCACGAAAGCGAGGCCCCGGTCCCAAATCACGTCCGCGTCGCTGCCGCCCTGCGCATGGTCGGGTGGGTGCGGGAGACCAGCCTCGTCGCGGACGAGGGGTGTGTGCCGTCGGGCGACGCTTTCCTGGCTTCCCTGCCCGAGGAGGGGCGCGCCGGGGCGGCAGAGCGGCTGACCATCGCGTCGTCGCGTCTGCACTCGGGCGGGAGCACGCGGCCGGTGGTCATCTTCGCGACACGGGTCGAGGCCGAGAGCCATGTCGCGATTCACGAGCGCGGCGAGCACTGCGCAGTCGGCGAAGAGGTCTTGCGCGTCAGCCATGCCGGCTACTTCTTCGATGTGCACTTGACCACCACCGAGCCGGACGGCGGCGAGAGCTTGCTCGTCATCGGCTTCCTGCGCGGCCGCGCGGGGCGTCGCTTTGTCGTGAGGCAGGTCTCCGACGGGCGCCGGGTCGGTTCCTTTGACCCTGTGGACCCCGACGCAGAGCACTATGTTAGAGGACAACACGCAGACTACCCGCCGGAGACGGGCCCGGTCCGGGAGGGCGAGGGATACTGGCCCTTTTCGACCAGTTGGCCCCGCGGTTGGCACACGCAACGCTACCGCTGGGACGGGCAGCGTCTGGCCCTCGACGAACCGCCGTGACCCGAGGCTTGGCCCAAGCGTACGTGACGGGTGGGGCGTTGCTCGTCGGCACGTTGCTGATCACTGCCCTCGGACATCCGGTCGGGGCCCAGACGGGGCCCGCCCGGCTTGAGGAACACGAGGGCTTCGAGGACCTGGGAGACCTCGGCGAAATGCCCGCCGCCGAGTGCGGGCGCTGCCACGAAGCCGACCTCGCGGAGCACCTGGCCTCAGCCCACGCGCGGGCGTTTGACGACCCGCTCTTTCAGCGGGAGTGGCGACAGAACCCCGAGCCGTATTGCATCCCCTGCCACTCGCCCCGGACCGCGTCACCGCTGGCGCACCCGGTGCTGGCGAGCGCCGGAGTGGACTGCGTGACCTGCCACGTTCGGGACGGCGCCGTCCTGGCCGCGACGGTCAGCGGGGAGGCTCCCCATCCGAGCCGCGTGGACCCCACCTTGGCCGGCGTCGAGGCGTGTGCCCGGTGTCATCAGGTTGACGTGCGGCATCGACCGGGGACGCCGCTGCAAAACACGGTGGCCGAGTGGGAGGCCGCCGGAGAGCCGGGCACCTGCCAGTCTTGCCACATGCCGTCGCGGGCCGGTCGTCACCGCCACGACACCCCCGGTGGCTACTCGCGCGAGCTCCTGTCGCGGGCGCTCACCGTACGGGCGCGGGCGGTGCACGATGGCTGGGACACGCGCGTGGACCTCGAACTCGAGGCAGACGATGTGGGCCACGCCGTCCCGACCGGCGACGTCTTCCGGCGCCTCGTCATCCACGCATGGGACGCCTCCCGGCCTGGCGAAGGGCGCACCGTCGAGCTTGGGCGTGCGGTTGGCCGCGTAGACGGCCGAGGCGCCTATGATGACCGGGTGCCGCCCCCGGGGGGCGGACCGCGTCACGTGACCATCCGACTGCCTGGCCGGGTGACCGAGGTGGGCTGGTCGATAGAGCTCTGGTCGCTGCCCCGCGACCAGGCCACCCGCGCTGGGCTCGCCACCGCGCCGCTGCGTCGGGTGATGGACGAGGG
>QMMC01000421.1 GCA_003647065.1 Deltaproteobacteria bacterium
AGCTCTCCCCGGTGCAGCCCGAGACCGATAGCACCACCGCAATCACGCTCATCAGGCTCATAAAGCCCATTCTTTTCTTCATCTCCCGCCTCATTTCGCTGTGTCACCTATGGCCGTCACGAGATTGAGTCAAGGGTGCGGTCCCTCGCCGTCATCCGGCAGGGGTGCTTTGCCAGGGGACGTCGAGGATTCCGGGGCCCCCAGGCCGGTCCAGCCGGCGCCTTCTCGAACTCCTCGGACAGGTCCCCCCTAGCGGAGTTTGACGCTGGGCACGGACGGCTGAAGGTCGGTTCACTTTGCTGCGCCTGCTCCTCCAGCTAGACTGGAGGTCCAACCGAAGGATCCCGATGCTTCCCCGCCTTTGTATGCTGCTTGCCCTCGGCCTCGCCATTTTCGTCTCGACGCCGACCGGACTGGCGGAAGCGCAGTTCTGTGAAACCTCGTCTCCCGGCTGGCACAACGCCGCGTCCGGCACTCCGGGTTGCGTACCGCTACTCCCCGTTCCGGGAGGCGGGGCGCCGACGGGCATCCTCGCTGCCAACGATGACGGCTCGAGCCCAACCATCAGCTTGGCGACTGCCTTCCCCGGTGGCCTGAACTTCTTCGGCGGCCCGTTCACCGAGGTGGTCGTCAACAACAACGGCAACATCACCTTCGGCGGGACCCTCTACACCTTCACCCCCGAGCCGTTCCCTCTGAGCGGGACAGACGCGTATCCGATGATCGCGGCTTACTGGGGTGACGTCGACACCCGTGGCGGCGGCGCGCCCGCGAGCAACTACGTCTGGTGGTACCTCGAGGCGGGCCGGATGATCGTGACCTGGGACAACGTCGGCTACTACTCGATCAGCGACGAGAGGAAGATGAGCTTCCAGATGATCATCACCAACGCGGTCGGGTGCGCCATGGGGAACTTCGACGTCGAGTTCCGCTACAACAAATGCGAGTGGACGACCGGAAACGCGAGCAGCGGCAGCGGGGGCTTCGGCGGCACGCCGGCACAGGTGGGCTTCGACGCGCACGACGGGGTGAACTTCGTCTCGGTCCCCAACTCGCTGAGCATGGACATCCTCAACCAGTGCACCGAGTCGAACGTCGGCGAGCCCGGCATCTGGCGCTTCAGCGTGCACGACGGCATGGTCGCGTGCCCCGACGCGGGTGAGGTCTGCGACACGGGGATGCTCGGCGCTTGCGGCATCGGCATCACCCAGTGCATCGGCGCGAGCGTGAGCTGCGTCGGGGTCGGCACCTCGAGCGCCGAGCGATGCGACGGCATCGACAACGACTGCGACGGCGAGGTCGACGGAGATGGGCTCTGCGATGCCACATACGTCTGTCATCAGGGCGCCTGCATTCCCCCGTGTTTCGAGGGCGGATGTGCGGATGGCTACACCTGCAACCCCGAGGGTGTTTGCATCGACTCTGCCTGCGTCGACGTGATCTGCCCCGACGGCCAGCGCTGCTCGGGCGGCGCCTGCATCGATGGCTGCGACGGCATCACCTGCCCCTACGACCGGACGTGCGTCGCCGGCCGCTGCGTCGACGTCTGTTCGGTCATTACCTGCGGCGATGGCTACGTCTGCCAGCACGGCGAATGCCGCGGGGAGTGCCCGTGCGTGCCTTGCGCAGACGGTGAGACTTGTCTCGCAGACGGATCCTGCAGCGATCCGAGCTGCGACCTCGTGACGTGCGACGTCGGTGACTTCTGCATGGGCGGGACGTGTCTCGACGCATGCGACGGCGCGGCCTGTCCGACCGGGCAGGTGTGCGAGCTCGGGGAGTGTGTTGACGGCGCGACGATGCCGGTCCCCGATGGAGGCACGCCGCCGCCGCCCCCCGGGGACGGCGGTGTCGGACCCGATACCTCGACCGGCGCTGACGGTTCGACGACCGGGGACGGTGGCGATGGCACCGGCGGCGCCCGCGGTGAATCGGGCTGCGCCTGCGATATCGCGAGCACAGATCGAGGCCCCGGTGCATTGCCCCTCGGTCTCGGCATCGGTCTCTTCCTCGGCCTGGTCGCTCGGCGTGTCCGGCGGCGCCGCCCTTAGGGCGCCTCGGCTTCGGTCCAACCTATCGCTTCGAGCCTAGAGTCTTCGATGAACAACACTTTCTTCTCCATGGTCTTGGCCCTGCTCTTCGTTTCCCCCCTCACCGGTTGCGGTGACGATGGTGGTGGCGGTACCGACACCGGTGTAGCGGGCGATACCTCGACGCCTATGGACAGCACGGTCGTCCTCCCGGACGGCCGCGTCGTCGACACCTCCGTCGGCGTGGACGGCTGCGTGCCGAGCTTCGAGATCTGCGGCGACGGCATAGACCAGAACTGCGACGGACGTGAGGACTCGTGCGGCAACACCGATATGGACAGCTTCGAGGCTTGTCGCCCCGGTGAGGCGCCCCCCGCGTGCGACTGCAACGACCGTGAAGCGACCGTCTATCCCGGTGCGCCGGAGACCTGCAACGGAGTCGATGACGACTGCGATGGCCGTGTCGACGAGATCGCGTCCTGCTGTCCGGCCTGCGAGGGCATGGCGGAACGGGCCGACACGTGCACGCCCGCAGGTGCCTGCGTGTGCGCGGCCGAGGGTGCCGGTGACGCGGCGTGCGCCGCCGGCCAGGTCTGCTGTGCGAGCGGATGCACCGACCCACAGAGCGACTTCAACAACTGCGGCCTGTGCCAGGCCCAGTGCACCGATCAAGCGGATAGCTGCATCGGCGGCGTTTGCCGCTGTGGCACGAACCCCGCGTGCGACTTCATCAATATGTGCGTGTCCGGCGCCTGCACCTGAATACGCGAGCGTCCGGCGGCCAACCCCGCTGGGCGCGGCCTCCTCGAACGCGGGTCAGTCGCCGTCGATGATGCCCGCCTCGATCACGAAGCGGCGCACCTCGCTCCAATAGTCGTCCATCTGGTGCCGCGGCGGGCAGTCGTTGTGCCCGGCGTCGTAGGCGACGAGGCGCGCCCCTTGGGCGGCGGCCGCGAGCGATTGTCCGTGGGAGAACGGGATGATGGTGTCGTTTCGGCCGTGTACGACCAAGAGCTTCGGCTGAAGCGAGCCGATTGCCCGGAGGTTGTCGAAGGGGTCGCGGATCAAGAAACGCGGCACGAGATAGCGCCGCGCAATCTTGGGCACGCTCTCGAAAGCCGACTGAAGGATCATCGCCTCGGGGGGGCGCTCCGTTGCGAGGGAGCAGACCGCCCCGCCGCCGAGGGACCGGCCGTGAAATACGACCCGCGCGCCGTCGACGTCGTCGCGGGCGACCAGTTGGTCGTAGAACGCTACGAAGTCTGAGTGAATCGCCTCTTGGGAAGGGGAGCCGGCGCTGCGGCCGTACCCGCGAAACTCGGGCAACAACACGCTGACGCCCATGCGCCGGTAGGGCTCGAGGTCAGAGGTCCAGTAGTCGATGAGCTCGGCGTTGCCGTGGGCGAAGACCACCGCTGGGCCCGGGGCCCCGGCGTTCACTCCGTCGCCGGGGAGAAAGTACGCCTCGACGATCCCCTCTTCGCTTTCTACTTCGAGGCGCTCGAGGCCTGGAACGCTCGCGCCGCCGTCGGCCAAGGGCTCGGCGTAGGCCCGAGGGAAGATCATCGATCGTTGCAGCCCCAGCACGGCGAGGCTCCAGCATACGACGGCGGCCAGGGCGATGGCGATCGTCGTCCGGTGACGCCGGATCCATCTTCGGATGGGGTTAGGCAAGTGGTTTCCTGAGAGAACTCTGCCTGAACGCGGCGGCTCCGGTACGACAATCGACCTCGGCCCGGTATCGGCGTCGCGCCATCGGGGGTACCGTGGATCGCTGTGGGGGGCCGCTACTGCTTCGTCGACGTTGGCCTGGGGATGGCACTCTTGTGCGTCATCCTCAGCCACGGCTCCGCCCTCGGCTGCGCGAGCAGCTCCGAGCGCGGCGGGATCTACGCCCTTCGCGGAGACACGGAGTCGAATATCCGTCGCTTGGGGATCGCGAATGTGCGCGCTGACCAGGCCACCCTGCTGCTCGACTTCTTCTTGCCGGTGGCGGTGCGAGTAGAAGCGCGCCCACAAAGCACGGGCCCGTGGCCCGAGCCCTGGGTCGACTACTCTCCGGCTGGAGACGCCGGGCGCCACTTCGAGATCGAACTCTCCCCGCTCTCTCCGCGCACCGTTTACGAATATCGCTTTCGCATCGTCAACGGGATGCTCGTCGAAGCCGACCCGCGGGGCACAGGACTCTCCTTCCGAACGCCGAGTACCTCAGCGCCGAGCGAGGACAGCCCCGCGGTCTCCGCGTGTGCCCTGGTGATCAGCGATACCCAGGGCAGTTCGTTCACGGAGGTGCTCGGCGAGCTCGAAGCACTGCGCACCGACGTCGACTTCGTTCTCTCCCTCGGTGACCAGGTGGCGATCGAGGCGGCGACGACGCCCGAGGCCCAGGAGTTGGCGTACCTCGACTACCTGCTCGGGCCCCTGAGCACCTTGACGTCTCACGTGCCCCTCATGGCGACCGTCGGAAACCACGATGTGGGCAACTGGTACCCGGAGGTGGGCCGCGCCCAAGCCCTCTCCATCTATGCGCAGCACCTGGTCTTGCCCGAGAACGGCCCGAGCACCGCGCCGCCGGAGTCGGTGTACTCCTTCGACTGGGAGGCGTTGCACGTGGCCGTGCTCGACTCGACCGGGCCAGGCGCGACACCCGGGCTTACTTTCGTCGACGAGAATCAGTTGGCCTGGCTTTCCGATGACCTGGCCGCGGCCGAGGGGCGATGGCGCATCGTGGCGCTTCATCACATGGTGCAAGGTTGGGAAACCGCGGACACCCCGGCCCCCGTCGAGTGGTTTCACGTCGAAAACTACGAGCGCGTGCACGAGGCATTTGTCGCCGCCGGCGTAGACCTCGTCCTCGGCGGACACCGACACTCCTACAACGTCTTCGTCCGCGATGGGGTCCGCTACGTGACCTTCCCAACAGCGAGCCGCGACCAGGTTCTCTTCGGCCGCTACGGGGCGGCGAACTGGCACAACCGGGGCGGTGAAGAGGGGACCCTCGACCGCGCCGTCAGCGGAGTATTCGGCTACGCCACTCTCTGCGGCGACGAGACCGCCCTGACCCTCGACCTGACGGCCTACGATGCCCGGTTCAGCGGGCGTGCGCCGGTGCCGACGGCTCCGGTGGTCTTCACGCGCTGAGCACGTGGCGACCTCATCGGGTGCTGGGGAGGGCGAAGCGCATGACCTCGGCTCGGGTCGGCCACCCGACGACGAGGTAGTAGAGATGGCCATCCGGGGCGTAGGCCATCCGGCCCTTTTCGCCGGGCGTCGCCAGTTCGCCGATGAGGGTGCCGTGGGCGTCGTATTCGACAATGCGGGCGCTTGCGACCGATATGTAGACGTGGCCCGTGAAGGGGTCCCGGACGATGCTGGTCACGTCTTCGCCGACCGCGGTCCAAGGGACCTGGATGTCCCCGTCGACGTGTACGCGGTGCACGGCGCCGCCTTCGACGGCGACCAAGAGCGAGGTCTCGTCGAAGACCGCGGTCGCGTGGATGCGCCCGGGCAGTCGGTGGATTTCTTCGGTCGTGCCGTCCATCAGGTTTGCAGCCACGAGGTCGCCCTGGTCGGTCACGTTGCCGACATAGAGACGGTCGTTGCGGCCGTAGGCCAGGCCGTAGGGCCCGGTGTCGACTTGGAGCACGTCCCAGGGGCCGTCGCCGGGGCTGGGGGTGGCCTCCACCACCATGGGCAGGGATTCGGCGTCGACGCGGTCGAGGTGAGCGACGCCCTGGGGGTCGGTCGAAACGCAGCCGCAGGTCGCGCAGCAGATGTAGGTGAGGGCGACCTCTCCGAGTTCGTCACCGACGCCGAACTCCCCGCCCGGTCGGCGTAGCACCGCGACCTCGCCCATGTTGAGGTTGGTGACGCCGGTCCAGATGGTGAGCTCGCCCGCGGGGGTCAGCTGGCGGAGGTAGTCGGGGCCGCTGATCATCGTGACGATGTACGCGTTGCAGCCGTCGTCGAACTCGAGGTCGAAGGCTCCCCCGTCACCGCCCCGGAGGAAGTCGTCCATGTTCATGCGCTCGAGGGACGCGGGGGTGCACGCACCGGCGGGACGCTCTCGGAGGCAGGACCGGCCCCAGCAGGTCGAGTCGTCTGGGGTGCAGGACACCGAGTAGCAAGGGGGGGCCGGCGCGCAGACTCCGTCGAGGGTGCACTCGGTCCCCGGCAGGCAGGTTGGCCCGTCGGTACCGCAGCGCTCGCCGGCGCCCGTCAGGATGCCCGGCGTGTCCGGGGCGACGCAGGTGCCGGAGGCGAAGTCGCAGACGTCGTCCCCGCCGCAGGGGGCGGCCGCCGGATTGCCGCAGTCGGCCATGCAACCGCTGATGCCGCAGACTTCGCCGGCCATGCAGGAACAGCCGGCGTCCGTGGGCGCCGTGTCGGGGGCGCCGCTGTCGACGGCGACCGGGGCGCACTCGCCATCGACGCACGCCAATCCCGAACCGCATTCCGAGGAGGTCTCGCACCCCGGCGCCGAGGGCGTATCGCTGCAGCCCGCGCCCAGTGCGGTCAGGACGCCGAGGAGGGCCAAGGGGCCCAAGAGGCCGGGCGATCGGTAGGTAAATGAAGTCCGAAAAACGTCGCGCATCAAGCGATCTTAGCCGTTTGCGGCGCTGGCGTCTTCCGTCCCCGGCCGCAGCGTGCCGTCGCCTTGCTTCAGGTACCCGCTTTGCCTACGGTCCCGCGTCCTTACAGGGGGGCCCATGAGCACCGAGACTTCGAAAGCCAGGTTCCCAGCCGGGATTCCGTTCATCGTCGGAAACGAGGGCGCCGAGCGTTACAGCTACTACGGGATGCGCGCGATCCTGTACATCTACCTCGCGGCGCTCTACCTGCAGTTCGCTCCCGACGCGAGTCCTCAGGACGTTGCCTTGGCCGAGGCGCGGGGCATCGGAGTCGTGCATCTCTTCATGGCGGGGGTGTACGCCTTTCCGATGATCGGCGCGATCCTCGCGGACCGCTACCGGGGCAAGTACCCGGTCATCCTCTGGGTCTCGCTGCTCTACTGTCTGGGGCACGGTGTGCTCGCCTTCGCCGGCCGTTTTGCCGAGTGGCAGATGTACGACGAAGCAGAGTGGGGCATGTACCTCGGCCTAGCGCTCATCGCCATCGGGGCAGGTGGCATCAAACCCTG
>QMMC01000422.1 GCA_003647065.1 Deltaproteobacteria bacterium
GTCCTTGCTGGCGCGCGCCACCACGTCGCCCGCCGCCCCCCACGAAGAGACCAACAAGCTAAGGGCCAATCGCGACATCCACATCGACGCCATCACCTTCGACTACGGCGCGGGGCCAGTCCTCGATGGGATGGACCTCACCCTCCGCCCCGGCGAGTCCTTAGCGATCATCGGCCGCAGCGGGTCGGGCAAGACGACGCTGCTCCGACTCCTCGCCGGCGCCCTCACGCCAACCGCCGGAGCGATACGCGTCGACGGCAAAGAGACCAACCCGCACCAACTCCGCTCGCTCTTCGCCTGGGTGCCCCAGGAGCCCCAACTGCTCTCGGTCAGCGCCGCCGCAAACATCGCCCTCGCCGACAATCCACCGTCGCAGGAACGCGTCGCGGCCGCCGCCTCTGCAGCCGGCCTCACCCCCCTCACCGACCGCCTCGGCGAGCACTTCGAGACGCCCCTCGCAGAAGGCGGCGAGGACCTCTCTGTCGGTGAGCGCCAACGCGTATGCATCGCCCGCGCGCTCTATCGCGACGCGCAGTTTCTGCTCCTCGACGAACCGACGGCCTCCCTCGACGGCATCGCCGAAGCGTCCCTCGCAGAGACCATCAAGGGGCTCGTCGACGACCACGGGGTCATCATCTCGTCGCACCGCCGGTCCACGGTCGAACGCGTCGCCCGCGTCGTCATCCTCGAAGAGGGGCGCATCGTCGAAACAGGCACGCCCAGCGAACTCAGCAAGTCCTCGACGCGCTACGCCGAGCTACTGGGCACGCGCGACTGACCACGGCTCAGCTCGTAGGCGCCCCGGCCAATATCCACGCCGACAGCGTCTGAATCTCATCATGACTCAGCGCCGCCCCCTCATCCGGCGGCGGCATGCGCTCGCCGAGGACGTGCTCGTCACCGAGGACCTTGTAGATGAGCAAGCTGCCGTCGGGGCGCCCCACCCCGCCGATGACGTCGATGATGTGCAGGGCGCCGAAAAAGATGCTGCCGCGGTTGGCGTCGGGGCCCGTCGTGCCCCCGAGGCGCGGCGACCGGCGCCCGATGGCCGTCCGCGCCACGGCCTCGGCGCTCGACAGGTCCAGCCCGAAGGGGGGATTTTCCGGCGTATGGCAGCCAGCGGCGGTGGCGCACCGGGTCTCGAAAATCGGCGCGACGTCAGCCCAACCGGCCGCCGGCGGCACTTCCGGGGTGCCCACCTCGTCACCCGTACGAAAGCGGACGACGTGCTCGGTGGCGATCTGCTGGTCGTCGAGGTCCCGGACGCCGTCGATGACGAATCGATAGACAACGTTCGGCTCGAGGGGCCGATCGCCCACGGGAATGGCAATCAGCGCACGTTCGACAGGGTCGAAGCGCACGCTGAGGAAATGGTCGACGTCGCCGGACCGGACCCGCACCGTCCCCCGGTTCACCGTCCGCGGCAGCAATTGCCGGTCGAAGAACGCGACGAAGGGGCCCAGACGCAGCACGCCCTCATCGCCCCCCGCCGGACTCGTATCGAGAACGCTGGGACCGTCAGAGGCGGTCGATGTGATCGGAACGTCGCACGCCAAAGGGGCGGCGACCAAAGCAACCAGAAAGGCCCGAAAGAGCGGCCTACTCAGGAGTCGGAGTAGCTGCCGAGCTGGTCGAGGATGGTGTCCTCGGTGATGCCGGCTTTGATGTGTTCCTTGAGGCAATCAGCCACCACGATGAGGAAATCGTCGACTCCCTTGTCCTCGATGAGGCGCGAAAGCAGCAGACGCGCCGCCCGGGTGTCGTCGTCCCTAAGGAACTGTCTCACCTGGTCGATGGTGATGTCCCCCTCGAAATCGAGGATGGCGTGGCTCAAAAGATAGCGGGCAAGCTCCCTCACAGGGGTCCTCCTCGGGGTGGTACAGCGCGCCGATTTAGACCCCCAACCTAAGGAAACGCAAGAAGATTCGGGAGCCTGCTCCCGGCTCCATCGCCAAAAGGCCCAAGCACGACGAGGCGAGAGGGTGTAGCTTTGAGAATGATGGACGGATCCAAGATCCGCGTGCTCGTCACGGCGTTTGCTCCCGTCCCCGGCTCCAGCCCCCACGCGGCCGCTGTGCTGGGGCTGGCGGCCGCGGTTCGCGCCGAGATGGACGTGATCACGCTCAAGACCGAGTCCCTCAAACACATGGAAAACCACGGCCACGCGCGGCTCTACCGAGTCCCCGTCGGCCACGGCGACGCTGCCGAGCAGCGCGAAGCCTTCGGACGGGCCTGCCTTCGGCAACTGGAAGCCCAGCCCTACGACGTCGTGCACGTGCGCGGTGCGATGGAGGGCCGCGTCCTAGCCGAGCAGAAAAAGGCCTACGGCTTCAGCTTCATCTACGAGATGGCGACCTTCCCCGACGAAGCCGAAGGCAAGGCCATCGAGAAAGCCTGGACGGCGGCCCACGAGGCCTGCGCCGAGGCCGCAGACCTCATCCTGGTGCCCACCCAGGCCGCCGCCCGGGGCCTCGGCGAGGCCGGCCACGCAGGCAAGGTCGCCCTCGTGCACCCAGGGGTCGACGTGGACGCCTACGATTGGTGGCCCGCGGCGACGGACGAGGTCGGACGTATCCTCTATCTCGGGCGCTTCGGCGCAGACCGCGATCTGTCGACGGTGCTCACGGCGATCAAAGACGTGCACCGGGAGAGGCCCGTCGAGGTCCTGATCGTCGGAGACCCTGACGAGGAAGCCCGGGCGCGACTGCGCCGGGTGGTCGACGCCTTCGAGCTCGGGGCGGTGGTGACCGTCCGCGGCGAGCCGACCGCCCACGACCTGCCCATGCTCATCGGCGCCGCGGACCTCTGCCTCGCACCGGCCGCGGCGGCCCCACGCTTTCAGGACCTCGGCGACCTGCCCCAACCCCTCCTCGAGTTCCTGGCCTGTAGGCGCCCCGTCGTCGCCGCTGGGGTGCCCGGCGTGAGCGAGGTGCTCCGCGACGACGAGGAAGGGCTCATCTACCCGCCGGGCGATCACGAGGCCCTCGCGGACGCGATCATCACCCTCCTCGCCGACGACGCCCAACGGGAGCGTCTCGTCGATGCCGCCTATGCCCGGGTGCGGTCGCTGTTCTCGGGCGGCGCTCGGCGCCGGCGCATCGCCGAGGTCTACGAGATGCTCTACCCGGGCTCCCAGCGCTACGACGCCTGGGGAGAGAGCTTCCCCAGCGAGGTCACCGGCATGGTCGACCTCGAAGCCCTCGCGGTCCTCGAGGCAGCCAACCTGGCCGCCCAAGTAGACCAAGAGGAGAGCGACGCCCACCTGCTCTCTCCGGAAGATCTCGGGGAGGAGCTCTCCGAGGACGACCTCGAAGAGCAGATAGCGGACAACGCCAATACGCTGGCCCCGGAGGCGATCATCGGATTGCTCAACGCCAGCGACGTTGGAGCCGCCGAGGGAGAGGTCCTTTACCGCCCCGGGGACACGGGCGAGATCGTGATCCCGGGGACCGACCCCGAGCTGCCCACAGTTCGCCCCGGGACGGCGCCCGAGATCGTCGAGGACTTCTCCGAAATGGCCACCGTCGTCGAAGACGATGATGACGAAGACGAACTCGCCGCGACGCCGACGACCATCGCCAGCACACCAACCCAGGTCACCTCCTCTCGCGAGTCGACCAACGAGTTCGTGAAGCCCCCGGCAAACCCGGACGCCGACACCGGCCAAATCCGCCTGCCCGACTAACGACAAATCGCCGCGAGGGCCGCGGTGTCGCCGTGGCAACTCCGGCAGGCGCGGTCGTTGGAACGCAACAAGCGGCCGCAGTTCGCGCGGAAGCCCGGCGGGTGGGGGCTGATGCCGCTGCCGATCCCGGAGACACCGTGGCAACCGACGCAGTCGTTCTCGGTGTGACAGCTGGTGCACGTCGTCATGGACCGGCGGGCTTCCCGCCCGTGCAGCACAGGACCGCGTAGCCAGACGCTCGGTGGCGGGTGATACCGAGACGGCGACCGCACGTCGGGAGCCGAAATCGACGAGATGCCCAGGCGGGCGTGGCACTCCAGGCAGAAGCTCTGGGTCGAATGGCACGAAGTGCATTGGTGGTCGTCGCGCCGCGCCATCTGCGGGTGAATCGTCAAATAGTCGTTGGGGTGCACACGATTGCCCGGCCGGATGCGACCGTCGTGGCAATCGCTGCAGTCGTTCTCTTCGTGGCAACTAGCGCAGGCCTCGCCGTTGTCGGCGCCCACCCACCGATGCCGGACGAGGAAATCGGGGTCGTGGTTCATGTCCATCAACCACGCAGGGGGGTCGAGGTTGCCCTCGGGGAAGTGGCTACGAACACGGCCATCGGGCAGGGCGACGTGACACGTCGCGCACGCGGACGGGGCGGTCGGCGACGGGCCACCGTGACACCGGTGGCAGCTCTCCATCGTGGGCAGGTGACGGGCCCCGGGCACGTCGCCCTCCTGGTCGACGCGGGCGTGGCACGCGAGGCAACGCACGCCGTTCCGCGCGTGAACCTGATGCGAAAAGTGGATGCGCGGCTGGGGCCTATCCGGCAAGCGCACCGCGCTTTCGCCGCGAGCGCCCTCCCCCGTCCCGTATCCTTCATGGCAATAGCCGCAGCGCTCTGCCGACGCGAGACGCCGGTCCATGAGGTCGTCGTGGCAGGAGCCGCAGTTCTCTTCGCGGGGTGCGAGGACGTCGGCGGCCCGGGTACTATCGGTCGCCCCGACATGGCACCGTTCGCAGCGCAGCCTTTGATGCGCCGGGTGGTCGTGGGCTGCGCGAATGAAGCCTTCGGCCGCGGGAAAGACGATGGGTGAGACCGAAAGGTCGCCGCTGTGCGCATCCCCCGCGGCCCGCGCGCCGAAGAAAGCAACGAACGCCCCCGACACCAGGGCCACGAGCATCACCAAGACGCCCGAGGCAGAGAGGACCGCGCTCCGCCGACTCATCGCCATACGTCCACCGACAAATGGGCAATGAAGCGGAAGCGATTACCGGCGACCCGGTTGTACGAGTGCTCGAAGTCGAGGCGAAGCGTCGTGGGCTCCGAGAGCGTGAAGATCACTCCCAGGGCCTCGGCGACGCTGGTTCCGTAGAGGCCTTCACGCAAGGGGTCGTCGAAGTGCCACACGGAGGCGCGGGCGTCGAGGCGGGCCCACCACACGATGGGACGCTGGATGTCGACGAGGACCGACGCTACGGGGCCGAGGTCGCCGCCCCAGGTGGACCCGGAGAGCGCGACGTCGAAGCCGAGGGCGCGAAAGAGTCCGTGGCCCTCGAAGCCCACGTCCTGCTCCTCGCCCTGGGCGCCGAGGGATGCGTAACGCGCCCGAGCCCCCACCCCAACCTCGAAGCGCCGCGTCGGATGGAACGTCGCCGAGAGCAGGCCTTCGGTGATCGGGACGAGGTCGAAGTACATCCATATCGATCCGTAATCGAATCGCGGCACGTGATGCTCCGCGCGGGCGCGGAACGAGAGCGTCTCGTGGGGGGCGACGGTGACCTCGGCCTGGGCGTCCTGGACCCCCGCGCCGATGAAATCCCAGACCCCACGGGCCGTGACGCTGAACGCCGGCACGGGGTTCGAGGTCAGGGTGAGGGCGCCGGTCGCGGCGACGTTGCCCGCGTCTTCGAGGATGTGCCGGTAGCCAACGCGCGCCTGCAGGTACCGGGCGTGGCCGAGGCTGACCGTCCCACCGGCGGCCCAGGTCGTCGTGGGCTCGTCAATCCACGGCACCCGCTCCGGAGACACCCCGTCGTCGAGGTCGCGGCGGACGATGCCCTGGGGTTCGAAGGTCCCGACGCCACCGGCGAGGCTGGTCTGCCGAACGACGGCACCGCCGAACGCTTGAAAACTGAGCCAGGCGCTCGGAGCGACATGGCCGCTCGCCCCGTCCAGGCGAAGCATGCCCGCGGGGCCGAAACTCAGATGGCGCCCGAGGCGCAGCCGCCCTGCAGCGGGCAGCCCCCGGAGCTCCACCCAGGCCTCCGGTGCATCGACGTCGGTGTCGGACGCGAGGGGCTGGTACGAACCCCGGGCGCCGGATTCCGTCGCCCGGGCGCAGTAGTCTCGGTCGATCAAACAGGTCTGCCCGAAGTCCTGGTCGAGGCGCAGCCGGAGGGACGCCGCGACCCGAGGCGTGGGTTCATCGCCGACCGCCGGTTCGGCGACGGGGCGAGACCAGGTGAGCGCGAGGGTCTGCAACAGGCGCCGTCGCGCCATGAACACGGCGGTCCCGGGCGACCGCACCTCATAGGCCTGAAACGCAGTATCGGAGTCGATGTGAAAATCATCGGCCCGCGCCAAGCCAACGCCGGAACCGACGACGGCCACGCCGAAGACGAGGAGCGCGAAGGCGGTCGCGACGGAGCGCGTCAACTCACTCCGGCTCATTGCCGACTAGACTCCGTTTGAGGCGCGCTCCCTGTCAACCGCGACGGAATAAAAGCGCCGAGCCTCCCCAAAGGGAAGCCCGGCGGTCGGAGGGGCCTATAAGCCGAGTTTTGTCCGCCGGGGCCGTCGCCGGACCCGGCTGGCGATCATTCATCTAGGGCCCGCGTCACCACGGGCCTCGAGCAACGCAACCCGGAAGCTCGGGCGGACCACCCTCGAACGCTCCCCTATTCCGTCTTGCTCCGAATGGGGTTTGCCTGCAGCCGACGTTACCGCCGGCCCGGTGAGCTCTTACCTCACCCTTTCACCCTTACCTCGGAGACCCCGGCCGAAGCCGACGTCGCGAGGCGGTATACTCTCTGTTGCACTTTCCTCGGGGTCACCCCCACCAGGCGTTACCTGGCATCCCGTCCTATGGAGCTCGGACTTTCCTCCCGCGGGCGAACCCGCCGGCGATCACCCGGCCTCTCCGACGCCCCACGGATAGGCCCTCGACGCCGCCCGGGCAAGGCCGGCGGCCGGTTTTTTTGTCTGCAGGATCTGCGCCCCTTAGGTTCGGGGGGTGAGAGCCCTCGCTGCCCTGACCCTGCTCCTCGCCCTCGCCGGCTGTGCGGCAGGCGACCGCGTCTCGACCGCCCCCGACGGGGCGGCCAGCACGCCCGTCGTCACGCCCCCTCATCCAGCTGACCAGGCGCCGCGACAGGATCTGCAGAATCTGGCTGAAGAGCTCCCACGGGCGGCCATCGCCGCTTTCGCTCCCGGCCAGGTGGTCACCATCCCGGCCGGCGTGCTCCA
>QMMC01000423.1 GCA_003647065.1 Deltaproteobacteria bacterium
CCGAGGAGCGCCGAGTCGCCGATGAGCCAGGTGAAGATGTAGCCGCCGCTCGACTCGAGGATCTTCCACGGGAACATGGCGACCCCGAGGCCCGCCGTGATGTAGCCGCCCATCTTGAAGGAGATCTTCTTGGGGTTGATGTTCGAAAACCCGTTCGCCGGGGCGACGACGTTGGCCGCGAGGTTGGTGGTCAGGGTCGCGATGACGAGGGCAAAGAGCGCGACGACGACGGCCCAGCCGCCCATCTTGCCGAGGAGCGCGACGGGGTCCCAGATGGCCTCACCGTAGATGACCACCGTCGCCGAGGTGACGGCGACGCCGATGAAGGAAAAGAGGGCCATCGTCGGCGGCAGGCCGATGGCCTGGCCGAGCAACTGGTCCTTCTGAGTTTTGCAGTAGCGGGTGAAGTCCGGAATATTGAGCGACAAGGTCGCCCAGAAGCCAACCATGGCCGTGAGGCTCGGGACGAAGACATCCCAGAACTTCCCCTCCTTTTCGCCGCCGGCGACGAACTGGCTCGGGGTCGAAAGCATCTCGCCGAAGCCCCCGGCCTTCACGTAGGCCCAACCGAGGAGCGCGAGGCCCATGACGATCAGGAAGGGCGCGGCGTAGGTCTCGAGCCAGCGGATCGACTCCGTGCCCTTGGCGATGAAGAAGACGTGGATGGCCCAGAAGCCGAGGAAGCAGATGAACTGCCAGAGGTCGATGCCGAGGACCGGCAGGGGCGAGCCCACGAACCAGTCGCTCGAGACGGCGTTGAGGATGGTGTAGATGGCCGAGCCGCCGACCCAAGTCTGGATGCCGAACCACCCGCAGGCCACGAGGCCGCGGAGCAGCGCCGGCACGTTGGCCCCGACGGTGCCGAAGCTCGAACGCAGGAGCACCGGGAAGGGGATGCCGTGTTTGGTGCCCGCGTGGCCGACGAGGGCCATCGGGACGAGGACGATGACGTTGCCGATGAGCACCGTGACCACGGCCTGCCACCAGGCCATGCCCTGCTCGATCATCGACGCCGAGAGCATGTAGGTCGGCACGCAGACGACCATGCCTACCCACAGCGCCGCGATGGAGGTCCAAGTCCAGGTCCGTCCGGCCTCGGCGGTGGGCGCGAGATCTTCGTTGTAGAGGTGGGGGTCGGCGCCTTCGATGACGACGGCCTCGGCGTGCTGGCTCATTTAGCGCCGCGAGCCTTCGCCGTGGCGTCGAGGCCACCGGGCACGACGTCCGTGCCTGCGTTGATGCGGTCGTTCCAGGTCTCCTTCTCGGGGGCCTTGCGCTTTTCGCGCATGGTGACCGTGCCCTCGACGGGACAGACGAGCTGGCAGAGGTTGCAGCCGACGCACTCTTCTTCGTGCACCCACGGGATGCGGGCGCCGGGGGTGCCGCCCTCGGCGGTGACCGGACGGTCTGGGATGTCGGTCGGGAATACGACGTGCCCCGCCTTCTTCTTGGCCGCGTCGTCCATGCCGGGGATGTGGATGCACTGATGCGAGCCATCCATGCACGCCACGAAGCAGAGCTGGCAGCCGATGCACTTGTCGGGGTCGATGTCGGCGACGACGTGATAGTTCAGGTCGAGGTTGCCCCAGTTCTGGTACTGCGGCACGGCCTTACCCACGAGGCCCCTGGACGAGGCGATGCCCTTGTCATCGAGGAAGTCGTTGAGCCCCTCGATCATGTCTTCGACGATGCGGTAACCGTAGTGCATGACCGCCGTGCACACCTGCACCGAGGTCGAGCCGAGGGCCATGAACTCCGCCGCGTCGCGCCAGTTGCTGATGCCGCCAATGCCGCTGATGGGCTTCGGGAAGACGTGGGCGACCTGACCGAGGAGGTGCAGGGCGATCGGCTTGACCGCCGGCCCGCAGTAGCCGCCGTTGGATGAAGCGTTGCCGACGACCGGGCGCGGAACCATCAGGTCGAGGTCGACCCCGACGATGCTCTTGATGGTGTTGATGAGGCTCACCGCGCTGGCGCCGGACTCGAGGGCCGCGATGGCGGGCTCGGTGATGTCGCCGATATTCGGCGTGAGCTTGACGATGACGGGGACCTCAGCGACCTCCATCACCCAACCGACGATGGTCTTCAGGACCTCGGGCTCGGCCCCGACCGCCGAGCCCATGCCGCGCTCGCACATGCCGTGGGGGCAGCCGAAGTTCAGCTCGATGAGGTCCGAGCCGACGCCCTGAACCTTCTTCACGATCTCGTGCCACTCGTCCTTGGTATCGACCATGAGCGAGGCGATGAGCGTGTTCTTCGGGTAGTGCTTCTTGACGTCGGCCATCTCCCGGAGGTTCACCTCGAGGGGACGGTCGGTGATGAGCTCGATGTTGTTGAGCCCCATCATCTTCGTATTGCCATAGTCGACCGCGCCGAAGCGGCTCGAGACGTTCACGATGGGGTTGCCGAGGGTCTTCCAGACCGCTCCTCCCCAGCCGGCGTCGAAGGCGCGCTTCACTTGGTCGCCGCTATTGGTCGGCGGCGCTGAGGCCAGCCAGAACGGGTTGGGGCTCTTCACCCCACAGAAGTCGATGCTGAGGTCTGCCATGATCTTCGCTTTCTTCTTCAGCCCGCGTTCAGCATCCGCGTGATCTCGCGGGCCGCACGCTTTCCGTGCTCGGCCGCGTTGACCACTTCTTTACCGCCGTTGACGCAGTCGCCACCGGCGAAGACCTTGGTATTCCCGGTCTTCGCAGTTTCGTCGTCGACGACGACGCGGCCCTTGTCATCGAGCTCGACGCCGGGAAAAGCCTTCGCGAGAACGGTGAGCCGCGACTGGCCGATGGCAAAGGCTACCGCGTCGCAGGCGAGGGTTTCGCCGCCGGCGCCACCGCCGGAGGTGTCCTCCACGTCGACCCCGACCACCTCGCCACCGAGGTCGCGGACGATGGCGATGGGTTGGCGGTTCTCCACCAAACGGACGCCATCTTTCAATCCGCCGTCCATCTCGTGGCGGTAACCGCTCATCACCGCGGCGGTCTTGCGGTAAACCATGAAGACGTCAGGCACGCCGAGCTGGGCGAGCTCCCGGGCGATGTCGATGGCGGTATTGCCGCCGCCGAGGACCGCGACGCTCTTCATCGACGAGATGTCGAAGCCCGGGTCGACCTTGATGCGCTCGATCATCTCGACGGCGCCGTAGACCCCGGCGCCGTCCTCACCATCGATGCCGAGGTAGTTGTCAGGGCCGAGGCCGATGCCAATGAAGACCGCATCGTACTCTTCGAGGAGCTGTGCCGCGCTGACCTCCCCCTCGCCCGGATCGGCAGCGACCACGCCGACGCCGGTGCGGAGCTCGATGTCACCGAGGCCGAGAACCATGTCAATCTCGTCGAGGGCGTCCTGGGCCTTCAACTTGTAGGGTGCAATGCCCAGGGTGTTCAGGCCCCCGGGGATGGCTTTCTTCTCGAAGATGACGGCTCGGTGGCCGTCGAGGGCGAGGTGCCCCGCGGCGGCGATGGAGGCCGGGCCGCTCCCGACGAGGGCTATCTTCTTGCCCGTCGAGGGCGCTTTGGTCTTGGACAGAAGCGCTGCGTCCTGCGCCAGAGCGTTGGTGGTCGCGTAGCGCTGGAGCCGTCCGATGGCGATGGGTTCGCGGCCCCACTGGTTGTAGACGCAGTCCCCGGCGCAGAGCACCTCGACGGGGCATACTCGGGCGCAGGATGCGCCGAGGAGGTTCTCCTCGAAGATGGTGCGCGCGGCACCGCGCACGTTGTCGGTCGCAATCTTGTGAATGAAGGTCGGGATGTCGATCGAGGTCGGGCACTTGGCGATGCACGGCGCGTCGACGCAGTAGATGCAGCGGTTCGCTTCAGCGACGGCCTCGGCCCGGCTGTAGAGCGGGGCTTTGTCGCCGAGCTGCTCTTCGAGGCGCCCGTCGGGCAGGGAGTAGTCGCTCATGCCGCCACCATCGCGTCGAAGGATTCGTCGAGGATCTGCAACGCTTCGGCGATCTCGTCCCGGGTAACGTTCAGCATCGGGGTGATCCGCAGGACGTTGCCGTGGAGGCCGCCCTTACCGATGAGCAGCTTGCGCTTCTTGGTCTCTTCGAAGAGGGCGGCGACGGCGCCGGGGTTCGGCGTGCGGTCCCCGGCGGTCTCGTCGACGACGAGCTCGAGGGCCTGCATGAGGCCCATGCCGCGCACATCCCCGACGATCTTCGGATGTTTCTTCTGGATCATCAGCAGCCCTTCTCGCAGTTCGGCGCCGCGCTCGCGGGCGTTCTTTTTCAGGTCGTCACGCTCGATGATGTCGAGGACGGCGCCCGCCGCCGCCGTCGAGACGGGGTTGCCACCGAAGGTCGAGATGCTCGACTTGGTGAAGCTGTCGGCGACGACCGGGGTCGCGACACACGCCCCGAGGGGGAATCCGTTGGCGATGCCCTTGGCCATCGTCATGATCTCGGGCTCGATGTCGTAGTTCTCGATGCCCCACATCTTGCCGGTGCGGCCGAAGCCGGTCTGCACCTCGTCGGCGATCATGACGCCGCCGTACTTACGGATGATCTCGGCCGCGATCTGGAAGTACTCCTTCGGCGGCACGATGAACCCGCCGACCCCCTGGATGGGCTCCGCGAGCATGCCGGCGATGCTGCCGGTGGTGGTCGTCTGGATGAGGTCTTCGATGTCCTTCGCGCACTGCACACCGCAGCTCGGATACTCGAGCTTGAAGGGACAGCGATAGCAGTAGGGGCTCATCGCGTGCTTGATGGCCGCGACCTGGGTCGGGACGGCGCGATAGGCCGAATGGGCCGTGAGGGACTGGGCGAGGAGCGAGCGCCCGGAGTAGCCGTGACGCAGCGCGACGAGCTCTTGGTTGCCTGTGTAGACCTGAGCGAGGCTGACCGCGGTCTCGTCGGCCTCGGTCCCCGACGCGACGAAGAACGCCTTGTCGAGGTTGCCCGGGGTGACCTTGCTGAGCTTCTCGGCGAGCTCGACCATCGGCACCGTCGGGTAGAGCGTCGAGACGTGGCTCAGGCGTCCGACCTGGGCGATGACCGCGGCGTTGACGTCGTCGTTCGCGTGGCCGACGGAGACGGTGAGGATGCCCCCGAAGACATCGAGGTACTCGGTCCCGTCGAGGTCCTTGATCCGTGACCCCTTACCCTCGTGGAGGACTACGGGCTCCTTATAGAAGTTAGCTACGGACGGGAAGAGGTGCTTCGCGTGCTTGTCGCGGATCTCGTTGCTGTTCATCGCGTCTCCGACTTCCCCCGGGGGCAGCCCCCCGGAGTGCCCTGGGTCCCCAAAACCCTGGAAAGACGGCGATTTTGCCTTGTGTTGGGGCAGCCGTCCAACCTTCGGCGGAAGGAAGGCAATTTGGGCAGATTCGGCGAGCAAAAGCGGCCTTCTGCCCGGCGTACCAAGCGAGTTCACACGAGGTTTTGTCGGTATGAAAAATGCGGCTACTGTCGCCTGTCGTGGCGAAACTGAACCTCAGGCTCCTGGGCGTTTGCTGGAATAGGGTGTTTTCCAACTCCGGGGTCTTCCTGGTCGCCCTGGTCCTCCTGTCCGTGGAGGGCCCCTGCAATGCGGTGGCGGGAGACTACCCCGATACCGACGACGTCAATATGCGCCTCGATGGGGGCATCACCCCGATCGACGGCCCGGGCGTTGGGTCCCAGTTCGAAGACGCGTCGTATTTCGGTCACAGTGGCACGGTCTTCGTCAGCGATGGCGTCGCCTACATCGCCGGTCAACGCGACGACAGCGGGGCCGAAGCCGTCGGGGAGGTGCTCGGAACGTGGGCCGGGGCTACGCCCATCGCGCTCTTGTTGCTGTTGATCAGTGCCTGGCTGCTTCCCGGCTACTATCGTCGACAGAGCGGCCATGATCCCACGGCCCCTCTGCTGAGACCCGGCATGGCGCCCTTTGGACGAGTTCTCGCCGTCCGATCCATGTGCGCCCTAGCGATTGCCGGGGCGACGCTGTTGGCCGGCGCTCCGGGGATGATCCTCCTCGTCGTGGCAGGGCACACCGAAATGCCCGTCCTCGCGTTGATCGGCGTAATCGCCCTCGTCAGCGGGGCGCTCAGCGGCTGGCTCTACACCCACCTTGGCCTGCTCTTCGCGGACCGAGACGCGGTCTTCCGAAACATGGGGCCCCGGTCTGCCATCGAGTCGTCCTGGTCGCGGGCCCGGGGGCGCCGCCTCCGCCGCATGGTCTGGGCGCTCGCGGCGTGGTTCCTCGAGGCCCTCGGAGCCCTCGGCTGGCTGGCGTCGTTCGTGGGCCTCCTGACCCATTCGATCGCGCGTGCAGTCGCGGACACCATGCTAACCTCTCTCTACTTGGATGAGTTCCCCCATGTGTAGGCCCTCGACCAGACTGCTCGACGACACCCAGGGGCTCGCGACGGTCGAGTACGTCGTCATCCTCATGCTCATTGCCGTCGGCGGCTTCACGGCGTGGCAGGGGTTCGGCGCCACGGTCGAGCGGAAGATCGGCCTGAGTTCGGAGGCCATCGCCGGCATCAACCCGAGCGGTACCGGAGCAAGTGGCGTCAGCGGTTCGATGGACGGGTTCGCCCCTTCAGTGACGTCGGACCCCACAGACCCGGCCCCCGGGGCTGGCCCCGGCGCGCCCGGGGACGACGCTAGCGAGGACTACAGGCTTGGTCCCGGCGACGGAGGAGGACTCGCTGCCGGGTTCCGTGGCGCTGCCGACGGGGCGGCCGACTTCGTCGAGGGCGTCGCCGACAGCCTCGTTGCAGTCAACGACGCCGGCTGGTGGCTCTGGGAAAAGGCCAAACACCCGCTCGATAGCGCCGCCGCCGTGGCGGGTGCCGTGTCCAACGCCGTCAGCAATCCGAGAGAGACGCTTCAAACCGCGGCGAACGTAATGGCGGGCATTAACAAGAGCGTCTACGACGCCGGCGCAAAGCTCGTTCGCGCGTGTGTCGGCGGCGACGCCTACACCTGCAACCGCGGCGTCGTCAACGTGGGGCTCAACCTCCTCCCCGCCAGCGCCGCCGGCACGGTGCTCAAGGGCGGCAAGCACGTTGCCGCGGCCACGGTAACGACAACGAATCGTGCAGTTCCCGCAGCCGCGGCGGCGACACGCCAAGCGGCCCGCGCCGCACCAGACGCCGCGGCAGTCGAGCGCGCCTGGCCGAGTAAGTGGCCCGATCCCCCTCCCGGCCA
>QMMC01000424.1 GCA_003647065.1 Deltaproteobacteria bacterium
CCCGAGTTGGCCCACATCCAGAACATCCGTATCGGCTCGAAGTCCCTGACCTTCTGGCCCCATCGCTTCGTCACCGACCGCGACGCCGACGACGTCCTGCGCTCCTTCGAGCGTGCGGTGAAGGCCGGCAAACACGTGGCGTTCATGGCCCACGTCAACCACTGGCGTGAGCTGGACACCGACATCTGCCGGCGCGCGATCTCGCGCATCCGCGACACCGGCGCGGTGATCCGCTCCCAGGGCCCGCTCCTTCGGCACATCAACGACGACCCGCGCGTATGGTCGAAGATGTGGCGTGAGCAGGTGAAGGTGGGCATCGTGCCCTACTACATGTTCGCCGAGCGCAACACCGGGGCGCGCCGTTACTTCGAGGTGCCCCTCGCGCAGTGCTACGAGATCTACCGCGACGCCATCCAGCATGTCTCGGGCCTGGGCCGCACCGCCCGGGGCCCGTCGATGAGCGCCGACCCGGGCAAGGTCGAGATCCAAGGCATCACCGAGCTCAATGGTGAGAAGGTCTTCGTCCTGCGCTTCATCCAGGCCCGCGACCCCCGCCTCGTCCAGCGGCCCTTCTTCGCGAAGTACGACGACCAAGCCACCTGGCTCAATCACCTCGTCCCCGCGGCCGGCCACGCGCCGTTTCCGTTCCCCGTCGAAGGGTAGCTGCGCGCATAAAAATACCGGCACCCCGCGTTAGCGGAGTGCCGGCGAATGACGTGCATTTCCTCGGAAACCTCCCCCGAAGCCCAAGGAGTCGCACGTCATAGTTGGTTGGCTGGTTGGCTGGTCAGGTGGGTCGAAGCGTCCTCCCATGTTCGGCCGTCGTTTGTCGGCTACCGGGTGCCTTCGCAAAGGTCGTGCCTCGATCGGGCTAGACGAAATTGCTTGGTAATCGGCTTCCCCGGAACGCCGTCGGCTACCTGAGATGGCAACTCGGAACGCTCCGTGTTCCGGTTTGGAAACCCCACCAGGAGATCGGCCGCGGTGGATTCAGTCCCGACTGAGCGGCGCCAGAGCGAGGACGGCGGTCGATACACCGACGACGGCTCCCATGGCGGCACCGGTCACGAGGAGAACCCCCAGAGCCCCCGGTCCGTAGGCACCGGCGGGCATGGCGTTGGTCCCGAAGAACGAGACCATCATCGCGAGGGACCAGCCAACCGCGTTTCCGGCGGCCCACCTCCGGGCGACGGCGGCGCGCCCGAGGGCCCAGGTTTGCAGGGCGCCGAGGACCACGCCGAGACCGAGGCCGGAGACCAGGGCAGCGAAGAGCATGGTCCCGAGGTCGGGGTTGTTGAAGCTCTCGGTGCCGCTGATGAGATAGGAGCCCAGGGCCCAACCGAGGGCCATCCCCACCCCGCTCATGACGATGAACTTCGGCGCGGACACGTCGCCAAAGAGATGCCGGAGGATCGCAACCTGGGCCGCGCCGACGCACGCGCCCTCGACGAAACCGGCGGCGACCATCGCCCCGCGGAGGAGCAAGGGGTCGGGGGAACCTATCTCGGGGCTCACCAAAACGCCCACGAGGGCTGCGATGACGCCGCTCAGGGTGAGGCCCACGGCTTCTCCAGCCGCGCAGGCGCCGATCCACCGAATGAAAGTCTTCCCGTCCATCGAACGCCGAACCCGAGACTGCGTAGTCCGATGAGGGCGCAATATCAACGCCGAGGGAGGCTTTCCCTCAGCCGCGGATCCGCCGGGCCCCCCGGGGAGGCCGGAACGAGAAGCGGCTCGCGGGGATCGCCCGGTCGAAGCGCATCCGGTACATCTCGAACTTGTTGCGGTTCCCGTCGTGGTCGTCGATGCGGATCGCGCGCACCAGTCCCCGCCGCCGAGGGCTGGCGTCGACGTAGAGCAGCACCCGGCGATAGCGCGGATCCGGGCGGCGCGGCGTCAGCTCGAGGACGTAGCCGTCGAAACGGTAGGTCCGGGACGAGAGCAGCCGGAAGGTGTAGCTCTCTTCGAGGCGGCCCTCGCCGGTGAGAAAGGAGAAGGCCCCGGGCAACGATGCCCGGCCCATCGACGACGACATGTATTGGCCGGGCCCGCCATTATCGCCGGGCTCCCACATCGTGAGCCGGCGCCCGTCAGAGACCACCACCTTGCCGTTGGGGCGGGCGTAGTCGAAGCGCATGCGCCCGGGCTTGTCGAAAGCCATCGCCCCGCGGGAGCGCTCGTAGCGCTGGTAGACGCGGTTGTAATACGTCTGCACGAAGCGCGCTTCGAAGCCCTGGCTCTGGTCGTAGAAGCCTTGAACCTGAGCGGCCACGTGACGGGCGGAGGGCCGCTCCGGTCGCTCTGGTCGCTCTGGTCGCTCTTGAGCGCTGCCGGGGACCGCAAATACGAGCGACAAGACCATCGCCGCGGCGAAGTGAAATGTATATCGGGTCACGGACCATCAGACCCGCCCCCCTCCCGAGCTATTCAAATGAGGGGACGGTATAAACTTTCTTACTTTCGAGGCGAAAGTAAGAAAGTTTATACCGTCCCCCCTCCGAGGGTCCCCCCTCCGAGGGACTTGGCCCAGGTGGTGAGCAGGGCCTCGGGAGCATCGACGTGCACCCAGTGGCCGGCGCTTTCGATTACTTCGAGGTTCACCATCCCCGAGGCTTCGGCGATGGCCTCGGCACGGCGGAGATCCGCGGCGTCGAAAACAGACGACGCACCCCCGACGATGAGCTCGACGCGGACGGCGGGCGGAGGGGCCTCGAGGACTGACCAGAGGTCGGTGCGAAAGTAGTCGTCGAGGAGGTCTGCGATCGCGTCGAGGTCGAGACGCAGTTGGTAGCCGTCGCCCATCGCCGCCAGGTTCATGGCCAACCACCGAGCCAAGAGTTCGCTGTGGCCGCGAGCGACGACGGCCTCGACGAAGTCATCGCGGGAGACCCAAGCCCTGGGCAACCCACCGAGCATCGACAGGACCGTCAGGGAGCCCTCGGAGCCCCGTCCCCCCGGGCGAGCGCCGGGATTCGAGTCGACCAAAACCAGGCTCTCCAGCTTGTCCTGGCTGTGGCTGCGGGCGTAGGCGAGGGCGACCTTGCCTCCGAAGCTATGGCCGAGGACCCCGGCGACGGGCCCCGGGAGGACGCCCGACAGAGCCTCGAGATCCGCGGCCGCCGCCGCCACCGTGTGGGGAGGGGGATAACCCCCGGAGTCGCCGTGCATGCGCAAGTCCACGAGACACGCACCCCACTCGGGACACTCGGCGACGACCTTCCGCGCGAGGCCTCGCCAGTTCGAGCGGCTGCCGAGAATGCCGTGCAGGACGAGCACCCACTTCTCGGGGGAGGCCCCCTTCGATGTCACCAGACTATGAGCGAGGGTGGTCACGGTTCACGGCTCCCGGGGCGCGAGGGTAGGCGATTTTCGGAGGCGACCCGGGGGGCCTTTGGTGGAATTTTGCGGCGGGCCAAGAACCCCCGCAAGTCCATGCATGCATAGGGTTTTTTCGGTCCGTTTAGGATGCCATCGACCACGTCCGTGGTAGGAGGGCCCCTGGGGAAATCGGAAGAGTCTCAGACGTTTCGAGAGACTTGGGGGTCGAGGGAAGTGCGCGCGTTCGTAGTCGTCCTCTTGGGGGCCTTGGGGGTCAGCTTGGCGGTCAGCGCCATCGCCGGAGCAACACCGACGATGGCTCAGGATCGCTTCGTCGTGCTGCGAACGATCGCCGGAAGCGAGCCCCCGGGCCTCGTCCCGGTCACCGAAGAGGTCCAAACCACCGCGGGCCGGCAGCACACGCTCCTGACGACCGACGAGGCGACGAACCTCATCATCTTGCGCCACTCGACGGAGCCCGCGGCCGCGTCCCGGGACGACTTCGATGCCCTCGCCCGGGAGTCCGAAGCCGCCCTCGAGCACGTGGCCTTCGGCCGGCGGCGCCAGGCGCGGCGAGCCATCGAGTCGATCCTCGACCGAGCCCAGGGAGCCATCGAGGCGCTGAACCGTGAGTCACGGTCGGCGCGGCGCATCCTCAACTCGTGTCTCTACCTGGTGCGCGCCCTCGACAACGCCCGGGACGAAGCGGCGGCCCTCGACCAAGCGGTGGAGTGCGCGCGCCTCGTCCCAGACATGCAGCCCTCGGCCGCCGAACACCCACCGGCGGTCCGACGCCTCTTCGACCGAGCCGTGGCGCGCATCGAGTCCGGGCCCCACGGGTCGTTGAGCGTAGAGAGTGAACCCTCGGGGTGCGCGGTCTTCCTCAACGGTCGGCGCCTCGGCTCGACCCCCTTCTCTCGGGAAAACCTCGCCACCGGGGAGTACCGGGTCCAGGTCGAGTGCGAAGCAGGGCGCCCGGGCCGGGTCCATCGCATCGTCCTCGCCGCCGAGCCCCGGGATGTGATGATCGATTCACGCTTCGATCGTGCACTGCGCAGCACCGACCGGGACCTGCGCCTCGAGTACGTCGACACCGACGAGGAGAACGCGCACCGGCTCGGAGACGCTACCGCCGTCGCGGACATCATGGGGGCGAACAACGTGCTCTTGATCACCGCCGAAGGAGAGTCCGTCGCGCGGGTCGACTGGATCCGCACATCCGGGGTCGTGGTCGCGTCGGTGCGGGTGGCGATGAACAGCGCCGGAGCCGTGAGCGAATCTCTCGCCCGAGGCATGGCCGAGCTCCGAGAAGCACACTCCGTCGACGCGACCGGCGAAACCTCCGTGGCCATCGAAACGTGGGCCCCCCCGGCCCCGAGGCGCCCCCAGGTGGCCTCGAACTCCGGCGCCTTCGAGCCCGACCCGAACGCCGGCGCCGAGGAGGACGCCACCGGCTCGGACCTCGCAGCCCTCGGGTGGGTCCTCGGCGGCGTCGGGGTCGCGACCTACGCGGTCGCCTGGAGCCTCGAAGGGGTCTGGCTTCACCGTGACGGCCAGGTCGATGTCGCCGAACCCGACGACGTCGACTACGCGGATCGCGTCGCACGCCGAGACGAGCTCGCCCTACCGGTATCGCTCCTCGGGGCCACCGGCGCAGTCCTGACGACCGCCGCCCTGCCCTTCTTGCTCGGCGACGGGGGCAGCGCCCCCTGGCATTGGGTCGTGGGTGGGGTCGGAGTCGCCGTCGCCGCCGTCGGCATCGGGCTCTGGACTCAGGACAACGGCTGCATCGATCCCCCCGACTGCCGCGAGGTCAGCCGCACCGTGCCCCTCGCTCCCCTCTTGGTGACCACCGCCGTACCGATGATCGCCGTGCCTATCTTGGCCCTCATCCTCGGATCGAGCGAGGATGCGCGCCCGAACGACCTGTCCCTCGTGCCCACCCTCGGGCCCGAAGGAGCAGGGCTGATCCTCGGGGGAACCCTATGAAGATCTCACTGACAGTGGCGATGGTGCTGGTCGGCCTCGCGGCCCTGGCCACGCCGACGGCGAGAGCCCAGACCTATACCGTCCTGCCCGTCGAACGCGACGCCCGGACGCCTGGCCACGAGCGGTCCGCCGCGTTCTCGGCCGTGCGGAGCGCCCGGGTCCTCGGGCCCCACGCCGAGTTCGTTCCGGTGGGCCCCCTCGAGGCGGTCCTCCCCACGGACGAGCGTGAACTTTCCCAGTGCCTCGAAGTCGACTGCGCCGCCCGCCTCGCCCGGGGCGCCGGCCTCGACCTGGTGATCGTCGTCGCGGTCTGGCCCCCCGAAGGAGACAACCCGGGCTCCGTCGCCGTGACCCTCGTCGAGGCGAGCGGTGCGATGCATGAAGCCGACGCCGAGATCGGCACCGCCGGGGTAACCCAGGCGGCGACCACCGCCCTCGTCGCCGCGGCCCGGCGCATGAATCTCGGCGCCGGAGTCGAGCTGCGCGTCCGGAGCACCCCCGATGGCGCCCTGGTCGTCGTCGACGGCACCGACGTCGGCGTCACCCCCTTCGTCGGTGTCTTCGAAGCGGGCGACCACCAGGTCGAAGTACGCCTGCGCGGCGAAGAGGACATCCGCGAGGTGACGCTGGTGGATGATGCGGTGACGGTGGAGGCGGTGTTGGGGGGCGAGGGGAATTCGGACCCTGGCCTCGATGGACGAGCGCCGACGACGGTGCCGTCGGTGTGGAACGACGTGCTCGGCTGGGGAGCGATCGCCGGCGGCGCCGTGGCGTTGATCGCGGGGCCGATTCAAGCGCTCGCGCGTTCGGGTGAAGTGACCGAGCCGATGGGCCCGGACGGTGAGCCGGGACAGCAGGTCAGCTTCGGCGGAAGCGACATCGCTCTAACCGTGATCGCCGCGGCACTCGTCGCCGGCGGCGTCACCATGCTCGTCCTGAAGCCTATCCCCACCGAGACCGGTGACCTGGCCGGAGCAACCCTGACCCTGACCGGAAGCTTTTAGATGCCGAAAATGAACCTCACCCTCATCCTTCCGTTCGTTCTCTCGGCCGGGGTCCTGCTCACCGGCTGCCCCAATACCGAGCCCTCCTGCGACCCCGGCTTCGTCCTCGTCGACGACGGCACCCTCTGCGTGCCCGCCGACGGCGGCACGACCGACTCGGGCGCCGACGCGGACGCCGGGGATGCCGGCGACGCGTCCCCGGACGCTCCCGCCGACTCTGCCGTCGACGCCGGCCCCTGCGGCATGGAGTGCACCGGCACGACCCCGCTCTGCAATACCACCACCGGCATGTGCGTCGCGTGCATCGGGGACACGGACTGCACCGACGTGGCCGCAGCAAAGTGCGGCACCGACGGGATGTGCACGACCTGCGACGACAGCATGCAGTGCGCGGGGCTCGGGGATACGACGCTTTGCGGCGACAGTGGAGTGACCGACGGTCGGTGCATTCAATGCACCGAGGCCGACGAGGCGACCCAGTGCGGTACGTTCGCGTGCGATTGGCGCGATGGCACGTGTACGTCGACGATGCGCACGGCCGACACCTGCGATGCGTGCACGAGCGACGCTGAGTGCGCAGTTGGCCGCCGCTGCGTGGACCACGTCTTCGGAGGCAGCAGCGTGGGCACGTTCTGTTTCTTCGACAGCGCGGACGGTGGATGCGGAGATACGGATGCTGCCAGGCGGCCGTACAGAACACGGATCACGTTGGGCAGCGTCGACGGGTGGATGTCTGAGTTCTGCATGCCGCCGACCACGACGACATGTCAGGGGATCAGCGATACGCAGAACGTCGCATGCACCATGAACACCGA
>QMMC01000425.1 GCA_003647065.1 Deltaproteobacteria bacterium
CCCGGAGGGCCTTCCGCTGATTGAGCTGGTCGCCACGGGGGGGATACGAATGCCCATCGCGCCGAGTCGTCGCAACCCACGTGCCAGGCAAGAAAACCCTAGCTCGACTGAAATACCCGCCGAATCACGCCGAACTTGAAAGCCCCGTCCTTCAGATCTGAAATCCGGGAGTCGGCAAAACGGCGTAGGGCGACGTCAGTCGGCCGTAAGACAATTAAGCAACCACGCGTCCCCAAATCGGTTAGGGCCAGATGACGCTGAGGCGCTTCATCTTGCGCCACAAGGTCGTCGAGCTGAGGCCGAGGGCCTCTGCGGCACGCTCTTTGTTGCCGTCGACGTTGCGAAGGGTGGCCTCGATGTGCTCGCGTTCGGCCTCGTCGACGACGTCTTGGAGCTCGCGCTGGCCCCCGTTTCGCTTGGGCGGGGCGCCGGTGTCCATCTCCGGGGAGATGAGCTCGTCGCGGCGAATGATGCCGTCCTCGGCGAGGGCCACGCCCTGCTCGATGAGGTTTTCGAGCTCGCGAATGTTGCCGGGGTAGCCGTAGGAGCGCAGGAAATCGAGCACGCCCTCCCCGAGCTTCGCCCGACGCCGCATCTTGCGGCCGTACTTGTCGAGGAAGAAGTCGACGAGCATGCCGATGTCTTCGCGGCGCTCCCGGAGCGGTGGCAGGACGAAGCGGGCGACGTTCAGTCGATAGAAGAGGTCCTCGCGGAAGCGCTTCTCCGCGATGGCGAGCTTCAGCTCTTGGTTGGTGGCGGCGATCATGCGCACGTCCACCTTCACCGATTTGTTCTCGCCGAGGCGGCGGATCTCGCCCTCTTGGATGACGCGGAGAAGCTTGGCCTGGAACGAAGGTGGGGTCTCGGCGATCTCGTCGAAGAAGAAGGTCCCGCCGTTGGCTTCTTCGAAGAGGCCCTTCCGTGAAGAGACCGCGCCGGTGAAGGCGCCGCGCGCGTGCCCGAAGAGCTCGCTCTCGAGGAGGGTCTCGGAGATGGCTGCGCAGTTGACGGTGATGAACGGACGCTCGGAGCGTCGGGAGTTGGCGTGGATCGCTTTGGCGACGAGCTCCTTGCCCGTGCCGCTCTCGCCGGTGATGAGCACCGTCGCGTCGGTCGGGGCGATGCGTCGGATGCGGTCGAGGACGTCGCTGATCGCCGCCGAGCGGCCGATGATGTTCTCGAAGCGGTAGCGCTCGCGAAACTCCTTGGTGAGGGCCGAAAGCTCCCCCGCCATCTGCCGACGCTCGAGGGCGCGCCCCACCTTCACCAGGAGCTCTTCTTCGCCGAAGGGCTTCTGGATGTAGTCGTAGGCGCCCATGCGCATCGCCTCGACGGCGCTCTCGATGGTGCCGTAGGCGGTCATCACGATGACCTCGGCCAGGACGGATGTCTCTCGGACGTGGCGCAGGACGTCCATGCCGTCGCGCCCACCCATCTTCAGATCGGTGAGCACGAGGTCGTAGGAAGCAGCGCCGACCTTGTCGATGGCCGCGTCGCCGTCTTCGGCCTCTTCGACCTCGTACCCCTCCCCGCGCAACATCATTGCGAGAGTGGTGCGCATATTGCGCTGATCATCGACGACCAGGATCTTTGCCATACGCCGCGAGGGCCCCCTTCGGCGCGGATTATCGCCCAATGGTGCCGGGTTTCAACCTCAACGAGCAGCCTTCTCTCACGGCTCCGTTTCGAGTGCCGGTGGAGGCGAGTTCATCGGCAGGGCATCGACCCCGGCCCCGGAGGGAACCAGGCGCCGTTCGATGGTCTCGGCGACGCCCCGAAGGCGCTCTTCCTGGCGGGAAACCGTGATCGCGGCCCAAGCTGAGAGGACGAGGGAAAGCAGCGCCGCGGTCAGGCCGACGGCCGCCATGATGCGCGTCGCCCGGTCGGTCATCGCGCCGAACCGCCCTCTCCTGGGACCTCGGGGACCTGCTCGAGGTACCCGCCCCGGCCCCGGCGGATTCGCACGAGGACCGTCTCCCCGGTGAAGGTGCCGGTGACGACATCGTCGAGGTCGTAGTCCCCGGCGCCGTAGTCGAGGTCGACCATCGGGGTGACCTCGTAGATGCCAGGGACCATGAACGCATTGGGGCAGGCGAAGGCGACCCCTACCCGACCGCCCGCGCTGCGACGCCCCCGGAGGCGTGTGAAGAAGTCGATGATGGGAGCGATTGGCGTGCGCTCCATGGCGCAGACGTAGGCCCCGAGGGGGCCGCGGACGGCAAAGCGGAAGAGGTCGTCGCGCACATAGACCCGGACCGCGCCGCCGGTCGCGCGCAGACGCGGTCGAAAGGTGACCGAGGCACCCCGAGAGGTGTCGATCGAAGACATCGAAATCGAGACCCGGGGAGCCGCGTCATCACCGGCTTCGGCCGAGTTCGGGGCGGGTTCCTCGATCGGCGAAAAGGTGAACTCGGGGCCTTCGAGGGACGAGGCCATGGCCATCTCGCTCCGCGACCCGCCGACGCCGGTGATCATGCGCGTGACCCACCGGTCGCGGCGAGGACGTCGGCCGAAGCCGTAGCGCACCTCGACTCGGGCCCCCGCCGAGAGCGCCGCGAGGGCGCGACCCCAGCAGTACATGCGCAAGTCGATGGTCTCTCGCCACACCGAGGGTTCATCGCCGCCGAGGCGGCGCACCCGCCCCTGGGACACGCGTCGTGGAGCGTCCGGATGGCGGCAGGTCAGGGGCCGGCGGCGCCCCTCGACGTGCACCCGGAACGACAGGAGTCGCCGGTCCGCAACGACCTCCGGTGTCGCCCCGGCAGTCGCGCGGAGCTCGAAGAGGTATGCAAAAGGAGAATCGGACGCGGCGGCATTCGGAGTGACCGAGACCTGCACTCCGGGATCTGCCTCGGCCCGATTTCGGCGCTGGGCGACCACCCCGGCGGGGTGCGCGAGGGAGAGCCACAAGATACCGAGCAAGCAGGCAGAGCCCAGCCCACAGGAGAGCGCTCGCGTGGGGTTTCCCCGCCCATCCGTCAGCCTCATCATCCCGTCACCTCATCGATAGCCCCGAGCACCTCGTCGCGAATCGACTCGGGAAAGATCAAACGCGCGGACTCGATGCGCTTGTTGCGCAGCTCGCCCAAAAGAAACGACACGTCGCCCAAGCGCCGAATCGGGGCGTGGCGAATCGAGACCCAGACTCCGCCCGGGGAGTCGTCCTCGGGCTCGGCGTAGGGCGTGTCGCTGGTCTCATCGAGGAACACCGAGAGCTCGGGGCGCATCCCGTTTCGAGCTGCGATTTCGTTCGCTCGCCGGTAGACCTCGCGCCGGGCCTCGCCGCTTTCGGGGCCCGCGGGGAGAGGCACGGTCTTCGGCAGCTTCCGCGCTCGCAGGCGCCCGCAGAGGTCCGCGAGGATCGGATCCCGGGAGCGCTCCCAGTCGGCGAAGCAGGTGTGCATCCGGGCGTCATCGACGTCGAGGTAGGAGCCCAGGGAAACGGTCTCCCCCCGGGCCGCCAGTGAGAGCGCTTCGGGCACCGGCGTCAGCGGCGACGCGAGTGATGAGCCGTCCCGCACCAGCTCGGCGACCCGCAGGAAGATGGCGCGGATGAGGCACTCCGCGGCCCGCGTGGCCTTGTGGTGATAGACCTGCCGATACATGAAGTTGCGGCCGAGGAAGTAACCTTCGATGGGCGGCAGGCCCTTTCGCCCCTCGACGGCGAGAACCCACTCGCCGGTCGGGGCCCGGTCGAAGGAGAGCGCCCGGAGCAGCCAGTCGAGGTCGTAGAGCCCATAGCGTGCCCCGGTCATGTGGCTGTCGCGGAGCAGGTAGTCGCAGCGGTCGACGTCGATGACCCCGCTCACCGCCCGGGCGAGGTAGCCGAGCGGGTAGCGCCCCGCCAAGAGCCCCGCGACGCGCGTCGCCATGCCCGGGTCCAGGGCTTCGAGGGCCCGGTGCACGTCGGTGCCCGGGTCGACGACGATGTCGTGGCTCCACGCTTCGTGGTGCCGCGCGTTGGGCAGCACCTCCTCGAAGAGATGGGAGAAGGGGCCGTGACCGAGGTCATGAATGAGCGCCGCGGCGAGGGCGTCCCGGGCGGCCTCGGGAGTGACCCGGGCCTCCGGCGGGAGCTCCCCGTCGCACATGGACATGCGGTCGAGGAGTCGCACCATGACGTGGGCCGCGCCGAGGGCATGGGCGAAGCGCGAGTGCTCCGCCCCGGGAAAGACCAGCGAAGTCAGCCCGAGCTGGCGCACCCGGCGCAGGCGCTGGACCTCCCGCGTCTCGAGGAGCGCCATCACGACGCGTGCTGCATCCCCCTCGAACGATACGAGGCCATGAACCGGGTCCCGGAGAATCACGGGCGAAACTTACGTGACTGAAACGAGAACGGCCACCCCGCGATTCAACGCGAGATGGCCGTCATGTCACTACCGAGGCTGGTTCAGCCGAGGTTCGACTCGGCGAACTTCCAGTTCACCAGGTTCCACCAGGCTTCGATGTACTTGGGCCGGGCGTTTTGATAGTCGAGGTAGTAGGCGTGCTCCCAGACGTCGCAGGTGAGCAGGGGCGTCTTGCCGTCCCGGAGGGGGTTGCCCGCGTCGTGCTCGCCCACGATGGCGAGGCGGTCGCCGTCCTTGACGAGGAAGGCCCAGCCGGAGCCGAAGTGACCGGCGGCGGTCTTCGAGAACTGGTCCTTGAAGTCCGAGAATGAACCAAAGGACGCCTTGATGGCCTCGGCGATCTTGCCGGTGGGCTCACCACCGCCGTCGGGGCTCATGCTGTTCCAGTAGCAAGTGTGATTCCAGATTTGAGCTGCGTTGTTGAAGACGCCGCCCTCGGCCGTGCGCACGAGGTCTTCGAGGCTCTTGCCGGCAATCGACGAATCGGCCTCGGCCGCCGCGTTCAGCTTGTTGACGTAGCCCTGGTGGTGCTTGCCGTAGTGAAACCCGAGGGTGTTTGCCGAAATGTGGGGCGCGAGCGCGTCCTTTTCATAGGGGAGCGCCGGTAGTTCGAATGCCATCGCGAATGCTTCTCCTCCCGGGTCCAGCCCCGGGCCTGTCACTGGGCGCCGGAGTATGGGGCCCGCCGACACGAGCGTAAACCCCGTCTCTCAGATGAGCTGCGAGAGCAGCGTGCGGGCCGGTACGACAGTGGGGGCTTGGTGTGCAAAGCAGTCCGCGTCTACGAAAGGCAGGTTCATCACCAGTTGAAACGCGTGCTCCGCTGCGGTCTGCCGCTGAAAGTGCTGGAGGGACGGGGAGACTCGGGCGTCGCTGGTCTTGGCTTCCACCAAAAACCACGGTGAACCATCGCGGACCACGACGAAATCGACCTCACGCTTGAGCTTGTCCCGCAGGTAACGCACTTCGAAGTCTCCGAGCCCGGCGTCCGTCCACGCATCGACCGCCTTGATGAGGTGGCATGCGATGAAGGTCTCCGTGCGCTGTCCTTCGTCACGGATGCCGGACCAGTCTCGCAAGAACCACTTTGGCTCCTTGCGAAGCGCCTTCGTGACGTTCTTGAACCAGGGGCGCACCAGAAAGCCGAAGTGCATTCGGCCGAGAAGACCGACCCAGCGGCGTACCGTGTCGACCGCCACACCCAGCTGACGGCTCAGCGACGAGTAGACGAGCTGCTCCGAGCTTCTTTCGCTCAGCAGTTGCGCGAGCGTTTCGAGGGCTCCGATGTCTTGAATCTGCGCGATGTCCCGGACGTCTTCCCGCACGAGCTGGTCGTGGCGCGAGGATCGCCAGCGCCGCGTGAAGCGCACATCGCGCTTGAGAAAGGGCTCGGGAAAACCGCCGTGTTCGATGAGCGCCTTCCAGTCGGCGTCGCCGACAGCAGACGGCGGCTGGATGAGGCCCTCCCGGGCGTCCGGCGAGATGCACTCTGCGACGCTGAAAGGATGCATGCGGTAGAGAAAGTACCGGCCCATCAGACTGTCTCCACCGCGACGAAATACGTCCAAGCGTGAGCTGCCAGTGACGACGACTTCGAGCCCATCTCCATAGGTGTCGAAGAAGCCCTTGATGAAGGCCTTCCATCTCGGGTGCTTGTGGAGCTCGTCGAAGACCACCCGAGGACGGTGAGCGCGAAGGCGGTCGAGTCCGAGCAGGGTGGCGACAGCTCCCGGTCCGCGCTGGATTACGCGCCGGTGGTCCTGGTTGTCCCAGTTCAAATAGTCGGTGCTATCGCGACGGCAGGTCGTCGTCTTACCGACCTGCCGCGGCCCACTGACGAAGGCCATCTGCCGGTTTCTCTCGAAGTGTTCGCTCAGAACCCGGTCGTAGAGGCGAGGGCGCGCCATGGGACTATTTTATGCCTAATCGTAAAATGGTCCAGGCCATTTTACGATGCATCGTAATTTGGTCCCACGCCTGGGACCGGCCACAATCCCTCACTGGGCACGCCCACGGCTCCTCCTTCATCTGGCGAGGGTGCCTAGGCGGGCGTCGCGGGGGACGTCGTAGGCTGCGGCTCGGGGGCCGACGATGGCGACGACGTCTTCGTGCCAGAGGGGGACGACGGGGAGCTCGGCGGCGAGGATGCGTTGGGCTTCGGCGTAGGCGGCGATGCGGATTTCGCGGTCGGCGTTGGCGCGGCCACGTTCGAATGCGGCATCGAGGGCGGCATTGTGGATGCGCCAGCGGTTGGCGCCCTCACGCACGCCGACCTCGGGGATGCGCTCGGAGGCGAAGAACCAGCTCAGGACGTGGGGCTCGAAGACCTCCGGCACTTGAAGGAAGGTCATCTGAAAGCGCCCGTGGTTGAGGTCGGCTATCATGGTTGCGGTCTCAGACGGCCTGACGTCGGCGTGAATGCCCACGTCGGCCAACATGGCGGAGACGGCCCGAGCGACGGAGGACCGGAAGCGGTCCGAGCTGGTGCGGAAGGCGATGGTCATGCGCGGCTCGCCGCCGGGGCCGTCGGGGTCCGGGAAGCCCGCTACATCGAGCAGCGCCCGGGAGCGCGCGGGGTCGTAGCCGTAGGTTTCGACGTCCTCTTCGTAGGCCCAGTGGCCCGGGGGGATCCATCCGCGGGCGAGGGTCGCCCGGCCGCCGAGCTTGGCCTCGACCAAGGCTTCCCGGTCGATCGCGTGGGCCACGGCGCGCCGCACGCGGAGGTCGTCGAAAGGACGCGCGCTGGTATTGAAGCCCAGGTAAGA
>QMMC01000426.1 GCA_003647065.1 Deltaproteobacteria bacterium
GACGAAGAAGACGAAGAGGACGAAGAGGACGAAGAGGAAAACGTAGACCCGGAGCTCGGCGGCACGACCACCAGCTGGATCCCCGCGGACGACCCCGAGAGCGACGACGACTCGACCATCATCATCCCTCCGCTCTTCATGCGGACCACCCGCGGTGACACCACCACCACGGCGGTCTTCCCGCTCTTCTTCGAAGAAGAAGCGCCGGACGATGTCCAGCGCATGATCCTCCTCTACTACTATCGGCGCAGCCAAGAGCAGAACGCCGACGTGCTTTTCCCGTTCTACTGGTCGTTTCGGGGCGTCGACTCCCTGACCTTCTCGATCCCGCCGGTCTACTACCACTACGACGACGACGGCTTCGACTGGGGCGTCGCGCCATTCATCTTCGACGGACGCAGCGGAGACAGCGTCTACACCTTCATCCCGCCGCTGCTCACGTTCTCCTACGCGAACGACGACGAGGCCTACACCCTCGCCACCATCTTCTGGCGCTACCGCGAACAGGAGGCGGTCCGCTGGGGCATCTTCCCGCTCATCTGGGACCTCGCCGAGATCACCCACCGGGATACGATGGCCATCCCGTTCTTCTTCCGCTTCGCGGACCACGAAACAGAGAACGTCCTGACGGTGGTGCCCCCCGTCTATCACGAGGAAGATCCGACCCACGCCCTCTTCGGCCTAGCCCCGCTCTTCCATCACTATCACGACGACGAGGGCTCATCCCTCACCCTGCCGCCGCTGCTCTTCCACTACGGCAACTTCAACGGCGACGTGCGCCTCATCAGTCCACTCTTCGCGTGGTTCGACGTCGAAGAGGAGCGCACCTTCCTCACCTGGGTCTACCAGCGGCACCGGGGCCTGACCGAGCTCGACGCCATCGCGCCGTTCTTCTTCAGCTACCGCGATCCTCGAGAGCACTACTCGTCCCTGGTGATCCCACCCCTGCTCTTCCATTTCGGCGGTCCAGCATCGACCAATACCGTCGTCTTCCCCTTCGTCGGGTACTTCCACGAGCCGGGCCTCTACACGACATGGGCGTCGCTGCTGACGGTGCACAACCAGCGCCACGACGAGGACTCGGGCTTTACCTGGGTCTTCCCGACCCTCGATCTTCGCCACGACCCCGAGAAGAACATCGTCAACTTCCACCCGCTGGTCTACTCACGGAACGAAGAGGAATACCGGCATCTGGTCATCGCGCCCATTCACTGGGACTTCGAGTGGAGCGACGAAGACTATCGGGTGACCATCGACTTCCCGATCTTCTGGCGGTTCCGCAGCGGCCCGGAGGTGAAGCAGGTGATGCTCAACACCTACTACCGGGAGTACCGCGAAGACGGCGCTGACGGCTGGGAGTTCCACTTCTTCCCGCTCTTCGCATTCGGCAAGCCGCGCCCCGGCGACCACTGGTGGAACATCCTCTACGGCCTCGCCGGCTATCGCCGCCAAGGCAGCTACGCCCAGACGCAGGTCTTCTGGATTCCGTTCCAGACCGACGGGCCCGACTAGGGACAGCCCCTAGCTCAGTTGGAAATCGGCTCGGCGGGGACGGTGACCGACCCGTTGCCGGCTCTTCCGGCCAGCTCCGCCGGAAGGTAGTTGCCGGCAGGGAACTCCACGAAGAGGTAGTGGTAGCCCTGCTCGGCCGGCTGCACCGTCACGACAGGCGTGATGTTGCTGCGCATCTCGAGGACCAGGGCCGCGTCCCGGCCACGCCGCTCGACCTTCGCTCGGGTAACGGGCGTATTGAAGTACCGCGTCTCGAGGGGCAGCCGGGTATTGCGCAGATGAATGCCGACCCCTTCGAGAATGATGACCACCCGGCCCTGCTGATTTTCGACGCGATGGGTCACGGCGGCGGTGGTCTGGAGGAAGAACCGACTTGCCCCATCGGGGCGGGCCTGGAAACCCGGCCAGGTCAGAAGGCGCGATCCCCCGGGCCCCGGGGCCCGGGGCGGTAGGTTTGCGCTGCCGGGGGCAACCCCAGCGTATTGGCCTACGGGGTTGGGCTCCGTGCGCTCCTGGGCCAAGGCGACAGCGGCACCAGCCACGAGGGCGAGGACGAGGGAGAGAAGCAGAGCTGGGCGTCGCACCCGACGATCGTAACGGAGCGGCGAGGCTGACTGCAAAAGAATGCGGCCCGGCCTCTCTACGGCGGCACCGACGCTGTTAGACTCGCCCTTCCCTATGTACTCGATAGGCGCCGCAATCATCCTCGGATGGGGAGCCGTTTACGGATACGTGGCGATTTACAGCCTCGCGCTCTGGGCGCGCCGCCGCGCCCGCCGCGAGTACCGAACCTTCGGCCTCATGAGCCTGGCCATCATGGTGCAATGCATCGGAGGGGCCCTCCTCGTGGACGCCCCGGATCTCGCGACGGGCGCCGCCGCCATGGGCATCACCGTCGCGGCGTCCGCGTTCACCCTGGCCTTCATGCACCACGCGACGGTCCAGCTCGCGGGCCTCGAGCGCGATTGGCTGGTGCGGGTCGGCTACGCATGGGCGACGGTGTTCGCCCTCCTCGCGCTCTCTGGATTGGCCTTCACCTCCGGCGAGGCCGCCCCCGGCCCGACCTGGGGCTTCGCGGCAGCCCCGGATTATTTGGACCCTGCCCTCTCCGTCGCGGGGCACCTCATCATCTTCCTTGCGTGGCCCTTCATCGCATCGACCATCCAGGCCGTATATCGCGCGTCCCAGGACGACCCCCGGGTCCGATTCTTGATGTGGGCGGTGATCGCGATGGTCCTGGCGACGACCCACGACCAGTTCATCCTGTCCGCCTCGCTGCGCTCCTGGTACCTCGCCCAGCACGCGACGCTCCTCACCCTCGGGGCAATGGGCAAGCTACTGATCGACCGGCTCACTCAGACCAGCACGACCCTGGACCTGCGCACCCGCGAGCTGTCGAAGAGCTATGACGAGCTCCGTAATACGGAAGCGGCCCTCGTGAAGAAGGAGCAACTCGCAACCGTGGGCGAACTCTCCGGGCTCATCGCCGACCAGGTGGAAGCCCCCCTCTCGGCGATCAAGGCAACGAGCCGGGGACTCTCCCGGGAGGGGCTCGACAGCCAAGAGCGAGGATCCCTCATCGACGGACTCGATGACGAGGTCGACCGCCTCAATCGCCTCGTCGACAACCTGCTTTCGTATGCACGTCCGGTGAAACCCCAGATCCGCCCGGTGGCGATCTTCGAGATGGTCACTGAAGTCCTCATCGGGCAGGTCCCGGAGGGTTCGAACATCGACACCGACATCGATGTGGATAACGCCCCGGCGATCATCTACGCGGACGGGGACCTCCTCCGGGTCGCACTCCGAGAGGTGGTGGACAACGCGGTCCAGGCGATGCCGAACGGCGGTTCGCTGATTATCAGCGCACGCCCCACGGTCGTCCATGACCGCGATGCGATCGTTCTCGAGGTTCACGATTCCGGCATCGGCATGGACGCGGAGACCATCGAGAAATCCCGCGAGCCCTTCTTCACCACCGAGCCCCTCGGCACGGGCCTGGGCCTCGCAATCGTCGAGCGCATCCTCACCATGCACTCGGGGTCCTTGAGCTTCGAATCCGAACGGGGTCGCGGCACCGTGGTGCACCTCGAGATTCCAGACGGCGAGCCCACTTCATCCATCAGCCCCATCGATGGCATCGCGGGTAAGGCGCTACATCAGGAGACGTCTCCGGCCTGACCATGTCCGCCATGACGACATTGATCTTCGCTTGGGCCGCCATGCACGTCGCTGTGGGCCTGCACAACCTCTCCGTGCACCTGCGGCGGCCGACTGACCTGGAATACCTCGCCTTCGCGATCTACTCGTTTTCCGCCGCCACCTACACCGTCGGCGCAGGGCTACTCTCGGATGCGGGCTCAGTCGCCGAAGGGACGACCGCCATGCGGGTCGCCTACATCGGGGCGCCTGTCGCCCTGACCAGCTTCGTCGCCTTCGCATCGATCCTCCTCGGCGACGTGGGCGGAAAAATGATGTTTGCCGGTCTCGTGCACGGCGCGGTGGGCCTCTTTGGCAGCCTCGCCGGCGTGCTCTTCGACCCCGATACCCGGGCGGCGCTCTCGCCCTACTCCGAGCCGGACCAGACGCCATGGGGCGTCGCCTGGGTAATTGGAGCCGTGCTGATCCTCAGCTGGTCGCTCTACCGGGTCTACCGCCGCAGCCTGGTCGATTCTGACCTGCGCATCCTCGTCTTCGGGTCCCTCGCTCTCGCTGCGGCGGTCGGCCACGACCAGGCGGTCTACCTGCTCGGAATCCCCGACCCGTATCTCGCCGAACATGCGCTGGTCCTCACGAGCGTCGCGTTCTCCTACATGCTCCTCCGCCGCCTGGCGGTGACCGAGCGCGAACTCGAGCGCAGGACCTCTGAACTCGAAGCGAGTTACCTCGAACTTCAGCGCGCCCAGGCGGTTCTAATTCAGAAAGAACAGCTCGCCGCCGTCGGCGAACTCTCGGCGGTCATCGCCCACGAGATCCGCAACCCCTTGGCCATCTTGCGCAACGCCGCCGCCGGGTTGCGCCGCAGCACCCTCAGCAAGGCGGACGGCGAGACTCTGCTCAGCATCGTCGGTGAAGAAGCCGAACGCCTCGGACGATTGTCCCAGGATCTCGCGGCCTACGCCCAACCCCTCTTACCGGCCCTGACGCCCCTCGACCTCGAGCCCCTCCTCGAGCTCCTCGCCGCAGAGGTTCGTGAGGCCCCACGGGATGACGCAGCAATTGATGTCAGCCTCGAGTTCGGCCCGACTCGGGCCCTGGGCGACTCCAAGCTTCTCACCCAAACCCTCGCCAACGTCTTCGACAACGCCGTGCAAGCGATGGGCTCGGGAGGCACCCTCAGCATACGCACCGAGGATGCGACCCTCGGCGGATATCCCGCGCTCCGGATCGTGGTCTCCGATACCGGGGAAGGCATGAACTCTCTGGTCCAGGACAAGGCCCTCGACCCGTTCTTCACGACCCGCGCTACCGGCACGGGCCTCGGCCTCGCCATCGTCGATCGCATCACGCGAGCCCACGGAGGCACCCTCCGCCTCGACAGCGACTATGGCCAGGGCACTCGGCTCACCATCACCCTGCCGGTCCCTCCGGCCGACGACGAGCCGCCCCGCCGGATCCCCACGAGCCGGCCGCCGCACATGATCACCCCATGAAGACGGGGCTCGACCAGGCCATCTCACCATCTTCCTGGCGCACGCGAAGGTAGAGCCAGGGAGCCGCCCCCCGAGCGTCGAGTTCGCCCGTCGCCCCGTCGGTGCGCCCCACCGCGACGACGCCGTCGGGGCCAACCAATTCGATGGACGCCAGGTCGGCCGTACCGTGGGCAAAGGCTCGAATCGCGACCTCCTCGACCCGCGGCAATTGCCCACCCATCGGCTGACCGCCGACCTCGAGGTCGAGGAGAATCTTCACGCCGCTCGTCGCGTAGCAGCGCCTACTGCGCATGGCATCGAGGATCGCCGCCCGGTTGCGCCCGGTCGCCTGCACCGCCGTGAGGCCCGTCCGAAATGGGTCACGTTTGCGCGCCATGCCATGGTGAAAAAGCAGCCCGTGGCCATCCGATGAGGCGATGAAACCGAAGCGATGTCCGCGCCGGAGCACGGCGTCGACCATCTGGTCGCGAAGGTCTCCGCGCTGACCGAGTTCGTGGGCGAAGTACTCGTAGCAGCCGTGGCACGAGCATATTTCCCACACCGGCTGATGCTCTGGGTCGTGGGCGCCTTCGTCTGCCCCGGTCCAGCCGACGTGGTGGGGGACGGCAAAGGCCCCGGCCTGGGCCGCCGCGGCGACGAGGCCCTCGCCCTCCGGAACGTCGTCCCGGGAGATCACCGCCCCGTCAGCATCGGGAAGGTAAACGACCTTGTGCCCTGGTCCCGGGTGCATGCGGCCCGTCCACTCGAAGGCGATGAGCGTGGCGAACTCGCCCTCATCGTCGTGACGCTCGGCGACCTGCTTGAGGTAGCGCCACTCTCCGGGGCCGATGCGCTTTCCGAGGAACGACTCATGGTCAGTCAAGGCGCAGAAGTCGTCACCGTAGAGATGGCGAGCACGCAGATAGGGCTCGTCCGCGGTACCGATTCCATCCGAATGCGCGCTGTGTTGGTGGATGTCTCCGAAGAGCGTCATGCGCCCCGCGGCGGCCGCCGGGTCGGGACGACCGTCCAACGCGAGAGCCTCGGCCGCAACCTCGACCGACCGTCCAAACGCGGCGTCGACGGGCAGAAGCCTCGGCGCGCCTCCGGCGGGCCCGTCGAGAACCTCCACCTCGATGCCCTTCCGTTCCCGACGCGCAGTAATCACCCTTCCTGAGGCCATCGTCGCGACCGCCACGCGACGGCCTCGACACCCCCACCCATCATCGCCCAAGGCACGACGTGGCGAAAAACCGTCAGCGTTCAGGTCCTGACGATAGAAGCAGTGAGAGCCTCGGCCGAAAAGAGCCACCGCACCGTCCTTCGACGTGACGAGGGAGGGAAACTCGAAGGACTGCTCCTCCCCTTCCCGGTCCCGGTTCCGGTCGACCATCGGCGCCGCGGGCTCGAATACACGCCCCTCCCTGTCTACGAACCTGAGGGCCACCCATTTGGCCAGGTCCGGCGCCCCCGTGTCCTCACGGACGTTGTGATGAAAAGCCACCCAGACCCCGTCATCGGTCACCGCGAGGCACGGCGCCGCCGCAGTCCCCCAGGCATCGAAGACTTCGACCTCGTCTCTCCCGGGTACCGTCAGGATGACCCGTGAGCGGTAGCCGGCGCGCTCGATGCGCACGAGGTGGCCGTCCGCTTCGTCTCGGTCTTCGATCGCAGGATCATCGGTGGCACGAGGCTCCGGCCCGCCCGTGATCCCCGAAATTGCGTCGCGGAAGGGGCCGGAGTCTGCCTCACCGACCTCACCGACCTGGCCGTCCGCATCGATGCCGAAGACCAGAACCCGGTCCCCCTCCTCCTCCCAGGAGAGCAGGTGGAGCATGGCCCCGGCCCCCCGGGGGACGAGGCGCGGACTCCTCAGGTAACGCGCCGGCTCTTGGTCGATGCGCAAGAGAGCTCAGTTCGCGTAGCCGAGGGCCCGGAGCTGGTCGCGGATGGTGTCGTCCATCTGGGC
>QMMC01000427.1 GCA_003647065.1 Deltaproteobacteria bacterium
CCCGGAGTAACTCGTCTTCGAGCAGCGGCGCTATCGAGAGCGGCGGGTAGGCCTCGCCCTCCTTCTTGCCGCTGACCCCTTTGATGTGCGCCCCCCGGGCTCGGAGAGGGCCGACGATGCGCATCATCGGGCGCCCGGTCAGCGACTCGTCCCCGACGAGGCGGGTCCCGAACTTCTGCGCCGAGAGCAGCCCGGCGAGCAGACGCATCGAGGTGCCCGAGTTGCCGCAGTCGATGGGGGCCGGGGCCATCGAGAGGCCCCGGAGACCGACGCCCTCGATGCGGACCGCTCCCGGGCCCAGGTCTTCGGCTGCTTCGATCTTGGCCCCCATGGCGACCATCGCGTCGCTGGTCGCCTGGTTGTCGAGGCCGCCGGAGAGCCCCCGGACCGTCGACGTGCCTTCGGCGAGGGCGCCAAAGAGCAGGGAGCGGTGCCCGATCGACTTATCGCCGGGAACCGACACCGTCCCCCGGAGGGACCCCCCAGGGCGGATGCGCCAACGCTTCATGGCGTGGCTCCCTGGGCACTTTGGCTCGCCGTCGGGGCGGGCCGTGGGCGGGGCAGCTCGGAGATCCCCGCCACGATGGCGAGGGAGATGAAGCTCGATACCCGGCCCAAAACGGTCCGGGTGTCCTCGGCGCCGACCCGGAGGGTGGCTTGGGCGGTCCCCTCGGTGGCCACGGCGTCGAGGCCCTCGAGGAGCGGGGCGAGGCCCATCATGGCGACGAGGGGGTTCCGGCGCACCGCGTCCCGCCTCTGTTCGACCTCGGTGACGAGGGCCGCGGCGACCTGGGGGGAAGTCGTATCGAGGAGGGCCAGCCCATCGAGGCCGTCTGAGAGGCCTATGCGAAAGCCGCCGGCGGTCGCCGCGTCGAGGGCGCTTCGGCGGGCCGGGTCGAGGCCCACGGCGAAGGCCGCCTTGGCTTCGGGGATGAAGTTCGCCACCGCGGAGACCGCGTGCTCGGTGAAGTCGATTCGCGAAGCCATCTGCCCGAGGACCTGCTGGGAGAGCGGGCTCTGGCCAACTTGCGCTTCGTGGCGCGCGCGCACCGGGTCCGTGAGTCCCGCCGTTGTCGCGACGACGAGGCCGTCCTCGATGACGGTGACCTCCTCGAACCACCAGGAGCCGCGAAAGCGCGCCGGCTGCTCCGGAACTCGGACGAGAATTGGTCGGTCGCCCCCGAGACTAGCGAGCTTCTGGTCGATGGCGGCGGCTTCGAAGCGCCCTTCGGCAACTGTGACGACGCCGGGGCGCTGAGCGTCACCGGACGGTACGAGCGCAATCCACACCCGGTCCGTGAGCCCCAGCCAGCGGCGAAGCTCCCCGTCACCGAGGGTCGGCAATACGGATTCGATGTTCTCTTCGACGGAGAGGACCCATCCCTCGATGATGTCCCAGTCCGGCGAGGAGCGCAGCTGGGCGAGGTCGATCCGCGCCACCAGGAACGCATTGGTCGGCAGCAGGGCGTCCGCTGTGAACGGCGCCGCCGGGATGGCGGCGGCGGTCGTGGTCCCGTCACCCGCACTTTCTGCCGCACCGCCGCACGCCGTCGCCAGCAGCGACGAGGACATGAGCGAAAAACAGAGGATGGACTTCAGCAAGGAACCACCCTTCATCGCGAGAGCTCCTGGACCGCGCCGAGGAGCCGGTCGTTTTCTTCCGGCGTGCCGATGGTGATGCGCAGCCAGGTCGCGATGGGCGGCGGCATCGGCCGCACGATCACCCCTTGCCGAAGCAGAACGTCGTAGATCTCTTTGCCGGGGCGGCCGAAATTCGCGAGCACGAAGTTCGTCTGGCTCGGGGCGACCTCGAACCCTTGGTCGCGGAGCCCTTGGCTCACCCGGGCACGCTCGACCCGGTTCATCTCGACGTAGCGCGCCACCCACTCTTGGTCGGCGAGGGCCACCCGGGCCGCCGCCTGGCCGAGGGAGCCGACGTTGAAGGGGGCCCGGACGCGGTTGATGTAATCGATGAGCTCGGGGTTTCCGATGGCGTAACCGACCCGGAGAGCGGCGAGGCCGTAGGCCTTCGAGAAGGTCCGAAGAACCACCAGGCGCTCTCGGAGGTCGCGCATGCCGAGGGCGCTCTCGAAGTCATCGGCGTCGGCGAACTGAACGTAGGCCTCGTCCATGATGAGAACCACCTGGGGCGGGAGTTCGGTGAGCAGCCGACGAAGCTCGGACTCGCCGACGTGGGTGCCCGTGGGGTTGTTCGGGTTGGCGAGGAAGAGGACCTTCGTCTCGGGCTTCACGGCTGCGAGGAGAGCGTCGACATCCCAGTGAATGCCATCCCGGAGCGGGGCCTTGGTGAAGGGCACGTTGGCCGCCGTCGCAGCGAGCCAGTAGCAGACGAAGCTCGGGTCTCCGAAGACCACGTGTTCATCGGGCGACGCGTAGGCGCGGACCACGATGTCGATGAGTTCGTTGCTGCCATTGCCGAGGCAGATCTCCTCCATGGTCACGTCGTGGAACGCGGCGAGGTCCTTCCGGAGGGCAAAGCCGGCCGCGTCCGGGTAACGGTGAATCTCCGTCGCCGCCCGGGTGATCTCCTCGAGGACCTTCGGCGATGGGCCGACGGGGTTCTCGTTCGAAGCGAGCTTGATGACGTCCGTGATGCCGAGCTCCCGCTCGAGCTCCTCGATGGGCTTACCGGGCGTGTAGGGGATCAACCGCTCGATGTTGTCGGCGACGAGACGTTCCATATTTCCTCGAGTTATGCGGGGCGGGGGTAAGAGCCGAGCAACTAAGTCGGACGTGGATATGAGCCGAGCACCTTCAGCATCCGGCTTTTGCCCCGGAGCTCTTCGACCGCGGTCAGTACCGAGCGGTCCGTCAGGTGGCCGTCGAACTCGACGAAAAAGACGTAGCGATAGGCGGTGCCCCGGCCCGGCCGGGACTCGAGGCGCGTGAGGTTGATACCGCGGTCGGCGAAGGGCGCCAAGGCCTGGAAGAGGGCGCCGGGTTCGTCGTGGACCGAGATGGCGAGGACCGTGCGGTCCTCGCCAGTCCTCGCGGGGTAGTCGGTGCCGATGACCGCGAAGCGTGTTTCGATGCCCGTGACGTCTTCGATGCGCTCGCGAACGACGCGCAGACCGTGCACGGTCGCCGTGTACTCGGTCCCGACGCTCGCGGCCCCGTGGTCGCCGGTCGCGAACTCCGCCGCCACGTCCCCCGAGGGCACATCGAGCAAGGTGGCCTTCGGGTAGAGCTCCCGGAGCTTCTTTTCGCACGCGGCGATGGCGCCGGGGGCCCCATAGACCTTGTCGACATCGGAGCCGTTGCCCGTCGCCGAAAGCAGGTGGAAGCTGGCCGGGATCGAGAGCTCGCCGCGGATCTTGACGTCAGCGAGGAGCAAACCCGTGAGGGTCGCCGTGATGGCGCCGTCGCTCGACGTCTCGAGGGGGACGACGCCGAAAGACACCCGGGACCGGGCGACATCCTCGAGGACGTCGGCGACCCCATCGAGGACCCGGAGCTCCGCGGCCGCTCCAAAGTGCTTCCGGGCCGCGGCCTCGGCGAACCCCCCGGCCGGGCCGAGGTAGGCGACTCTCACCGGAGCGACCATCTGCGCCGACGCGCTGAGCACTTCGCGAAGGACGGTCGCGACCGCCTCCCCAGGGAACGTCTCGGCGCGCTCGATGGCGGCACGGATTACCTCTTCGTCCCGGGGCAACGCGAAGTATCCATCGGGCTCCTCGCCCCGTAGCTTCACGAGGGACTCGATGGCCCGGGCGCGGGCGTCGAGGGCTTCGACGAGGGCCGAATCCGCAGAGAGCAGCGCCTCCCGGACACTGGCGAAGTCGTGATTCTTATCCGCCATGGGCGGCCATGCTAACCCCGGGTTCAGCCCGGGTCGACCCGGAACAGAGCCCCGAAAGCCCTATGATTCGAGCAGGTCCTTGAGCCGGGCCAGGGCGACCAGCGCATCCACCGGCTTCAGCTGGTCGACGTCGATGTTCTTGAGCGTGGCTTCGACCTCGGACTCCCGCGGCGCCGGCGCGCTGAAGAGGTCGAGCTGCGGCGCGGCCCCGCCGAGGGCCTGAGGGGCGCCGGGGGACCGGGGGGAGGCCCCCGAGGGCAAAGGCGCCCCGTCTTCGAGGTCGCCGAGGATCCTCCGGGCCCGCGCCAGGACGATCTCGGGGACCCCGGCCAGGCGCGCGACCGCCACGCCGTAGCTGCGATTGGCGCTGCCCGGGACGAGCTTGTGCAAGAAGACGACTTCACCGTCGTATTCGCTCGCCGCGACGTTCGTGTTGAGGACCGTCGCTCGGGTCTCAGCGAGCTCGCAGAGTTCGTGGTAGTGCGTCGCGAACATCGCCCGGCAGGCGATTACGTCGTGCAGGTGTTCGGCCACGGCCCAGGCGATGGCGAGGCCGTCGTAGGTGCTCGTGCCGCGGCCGATCTCGTCGAGGATCACCAACGACCGCCGCGTCGCGCCCCGGAGGATGGCCGCGGTTTCGATCATCTCCACCATGAAGGTGGACTGACCACGGCCCAGATTGTCACTCGCGCCGACCCGGGTGTAGATGCGGTCGACGACCCCGATGCGCGCGCTCTTCGCCGGCACGAAGCCCCCCGCCTGGGCGAGGATGACCGCGAGGGCCACCTGCCGCATCGCGGTCGATTTCCCGCTCATGTTGGGGCCGGTGATGATCATCAAGCGAGCGTCGTCGACGTCGAGGCGCACGTCGTTGGGCACGAACTCCCCGGCCGCCGCGAGGCGCTCGACGATGGGGTGCCGGGCCTCCACGAGGTCGAGGCTCAGGGTGTCGTCGACCTCCGGGCGCACGTAGCCATAGCGGTGGGCGCCATCCGCGAAGGATGCGTGCACGTCGAGGTCGGCGAGGCGGGCCCCGAGGGTGCGCAGGCGCGGCGCCTCCGCCGCCACCTCCTTGCGGAGAACCGCGAAGCGCTCCTTCTCGATGGCCCGACTGCGCTCGTCGGCGTTGAGGATCTTGCCCTGGAGCTCGTCGAGCTCGGGGGTGACGAAGCGCTCGGCGTTGGCGACGGTCTGCTTACGCCGGTAGTGCTCGGGGACCGCGCCGAGGCTCAGCAGGTTCGCCTTGGTGATCTCGATGTAGTACCCGAAGACCCGCGTGAAGCGGATCTTGAGGTTGACCCCGAGGGCAACCTTCTCGCGCTGCTCGAGGGCGAGGACCACGTCCTTGCTCGAGGCGCTGAGGTCCCGGAGCTCATCGAGGGCCGGGTCGAGGCCGGCTCGGAAAATGCCGCCCTGATGGGGCACCACCGGGGGCTCGTCGACGAGAGCCCCGGCGAGGGCACGGAGAACGTCGGCGCACGGGTCCGCCGGGGCCGCCTGGGCCAGAGGGTCGGCGAAGCCAGCGGCTCCTTTGGCTCGACCCTCGAGGAGCCCCGTGATCACCGCCGCCGCCTCGAGGCCGTTGCGGATGGCCCCGAGGTCCCGCGGCGTCGCGACCCCGAGCTCGGCGCGGGTGGCGAGACGCTCGAGGTCCCCTACCCCCGAGAGGCCCTCCCGAAGGTCATCACGCAGCGCCGGGTCGAGGACAAACGCTTCCACGAGATCATGGCGCCGACGAATCGCCGCGACATCGGTGAGGGGAGCCAGCAGACGACGACGCAGGAGGCGCGCTCCCATCGCGGACCGGGTCGCGTCGACCTGATGCAGGAGCGAGCCGCGGCGCTCGCCTCCGAGGGTTCGGGCCAGCTCGAGGTTCTTCACCGCCGCTTCGTCGAGGACGAGCTGACTCTGGGGGTCGTAGACTCCGAGCCGGCGAACCTCGAGGGTTACCCCAGGCTGAGTCGAACGCGCATAGCGCAGCGCCTCGGCCGCGGCACGGAGCCCCGCGGAGCCCACGACGCCTCGAAGGCTTTCGTCTCCGGCGGCGAGGGCCTCGGCGAGGAGTTCTTCGGGGTCCGCCGCCGTCTCGACGGGCCGGGCCTCGCGGACGACGGCGTTCGGCAACGCCCGGGCTAGATCATCCCGGAGCGCCTGGGCCGCCGCATCGGGCGCCGCGTCGCTTGCGCCTTGCGCGTCTTGCGCATCTTGCGCGTCTTGCGCGGTTGGCCCCGCCGGCACGATGACCTCGCGGGGGTCGAGGCGAACGAGCTCGGCGAGCAACGACGCCCCATCGGCGAGCCCCGCGGCCCGAAGCTCGTTCGTCGAGAGCTCGAACGCGGCGAGGCCATAGTCAGAGTTCTCCCCACGGGTCACCACCGCGAGGTAGTTGTGCAGGCGCGCGTCGAGGGCGTCGGGCTCGAGGCAGAGGCCCGGGGTGACCACGCGGACGACCTCCCGGGGCACCACCCCTTTGACCTGCGACGGATCCGCCATCTGCTCGCAGATGGCGACCTTCTGCCCCTTGCCGAGGAGCTTGGCCACGTAGCCGGCGGCGGCGTGGTGCGGCACCCCGGCCATCGGGATCTTTTCGCCCTCGGCGGTCTTGCTCCGGCTCGTCAGGGTGATGCCGAGGAGCTGACTCGCGACGACCGCGTCCTCGAAGAACATCTCGTAGAAGTCACCGAGGCGGAAGAAGAGGATCGCGTCGGGATACTGGTCCTTGCAGCGAAAGAACTGCTGCATGACCGGCGTATGCCTGCCCCCTTGCTTCGCCCGCCCCTTCCGCGCCACCCGCGCCTACTCGCCCGACTCGCAATGTCGTTCAATTGCGTCAGTCGCCGAGCGCGCCCGGAGGGGCAGGCCGAAGGAATACCAAAGGTATTTCGAGGTCTGCTCCGAGGACGTAAGCCGGCGAATGGCGTGAGTGAACGGCATTGCTACTCGAAGCTTTGGACGAGTTCAAAGGGGTCCATCGAAAAGCCGCCGAGACCGCGACCGCCGCCGATGTCCACGGAGTACAGGGTCTCGTCCGCGGGGCTGTACTGGAGGTCCTCGAGGAGGGTGCCAGCGGTGCGAATCAGGCCAATCGGTGTATCGCCGACGACGAAGGAGAAGACGAGGTCATCACCGCGGCTCGGGTAGTTCACGCCGACCGCAGACGCGAGGGTGAACGAGACGAGGCCGTTGTCGTAGAGCGCCCCGTTGAATGCCCGGCCCTGGCTGAGGGGGTCGGCCATCGTATCGACCGTACAGCTACCGTCCACCCCGTCCGGGAC
>QMMC01000428.1 GCA_003647065.1 Deltaproteobacteria bacterium
CCCTCGCCGACCAAGAGGCCGCCGAAGACGCCGCCGCCGATGGCGAAGAAGATTCCCCGGTCCTCACCCACGAAGACGAGGACGAGATCGAGCTGACCCCGCCGACCGGCGAGGGCGTCTACTCGGACCCCTACGCGGGTTGCCAGCCGGTTCAGGCCGACGCCGAGTTCCAGTCCGAAACCTGGTTCCGCATCGGCGAGTTCCACTTCGACGCCTACGGCGCCACCCACGCCCTCGAGATGTCGATCAGCGCCTACGAGAAAATCCTCGGCGACCCCGAGGACCGCAACTACAACCTCGCCCTCTACAAGGTGGCGTGGGCGTACTACCGGGCGAGCCGCTACCCCGAGGCGATCAACCACTTCGCGCGGTTGGTCCAGTGGTCCGACGACGAGCACCGGCGCACCGGCCGGGCGGGCTCCGAGCTGCGCCCCGAGGCGGTCCAGTACCTCGGCATCAGCTTCGCGTACGACGACTGGGACGAGAACATGATCCCAGACCCCGACGAGGGGCAGCCCACGGGCTTTATCCGGGTCCAGGACGCGGCGCTCTTGCCCCAGGACCAGGAGTGGACCGCCGAGGTCTACTTCGAGCTGGGCAACGTCTACTTCGAAGAGAACAAGCTCCCCGAGGCCATCGAGGTCTGGCGCCTCGCCCTCGACCGCTGGCCGAACCACGCCCGATCCCCGGAGATCACCAACCTCATCGCCCGGGCCTACACCCGGAACCAAGAGATGGAAGAGGCCATCAACTACCGGTCGGCCCTCGGCGAATTCGGCCCGAGCGCCTGCCGCGAAGACCCGGACTGCTGGTGGAACCAAAACGTCGACCACCCGTCGGAGCAGCGTAGGGCCGAGCAGCTCGCCGAAAACGCGCTCATCAACACGGCGGTGCACTACCATCAAGAAGCCCAGACCCTCCGGCGTCGGTGCATCGAGCAGCAGGCCCCGGAGCTCTGTGAGCAAGCCGGCGCTTCCTATGGCCTCGCCGCCCGGGCCTATCGCCAGTACATCCAGCAGTACCCGAACAACCCCCAGGCCTACGAGCTTCGGTACAACCTCGCCGACGCCCTCTACTGGTCCGAAGACTACGAAAACGCGGCCATCGAGTACGCCGCGGTCCGGGACAGCAACCTCGACGATTCGCATCTGTCGGAGGCCGCCCGGCGTGTGGTCGAGTCCCTCAAGCGCATCATCGACACCGCCGTCGCCGCGGGCTCTCTGACCCCGCGGACCGATCCCCCGGAGGTCCAGCCGGGCCCGCCGCCGAGCGTCATGCCCGTCGCCATGCCCGAGCTGCTCCAGCGCATGGCCCAGGCCCGCGAGATCTACATCGCCCGGGTCTCGGACCGCGACGACTCCGAAAACGTGCGCGAGGCGTACGACTACAACAACGCGCTCCTGCTCTACCTCTACGGCTACTGGCCCCAGGCGAAGGAGCGCTTCGAGCGCATCTTCGACGAGCGCTGCGACGGCCCCAACGCCGACGAGACCGGCCAGGTCGCCTGGGCGAACCTGCGCAACATGGCCGTCGAGCTCGGTCAGGACGAAGAGCTCGAGCGCCTCGCCAACGAGTACAACACCCGCGCCTGTCCCTTCGCCCCCGGCGAGGTCGCGGCCGTGGACTGCTCCGACGCCGCCAACGCCGAGCACCCCCGGTGCCTGGTGATGGGCGACTTGAACGCCCTCCGTTACCGGCGCGCCCTCGAGATCTACCGTCAGGCCGAAGGGGCCAGCGGCGAAGAGCAGCGGCGTCTCTATGAAGAGTCGGCGACGGTCCTCGTCCAAGCCGTCAATGACAACCCGAACGACCCCCAGGCGCCGGTCGCCCTCGAGTACGCCGCCACGGCCCTCGAGCGCACCAGCCGCTTCGAGTCAGCCGCGCGTCTTTACCAGCGCATCATCGACGAGGTGGGCCCGCGCCGCGGCGCCGACTCGGCCGAACAGGGGCGCCTCGACGCCATCATGGCCAACGCCTACTTCCGCCTGGCCTACAACGCGAACCGCTTCTTCGACTTCGACCGCGCGGTGCAAAACTACCAGCAGCTCGCCGACTCGCCGCGCTTTGCCTCGTCGACCGATCCGGCCGTCGTGGAGAAGCGCGAAGACGGCCTCATCAACGCGGCGATCATCCTCGAGCGTCAGCAGAACTACACCGGTGCCATCGCCTACTACCGCCGCGCCGCCGGCATCATGCGCGACCCCGAGTCGCAGCGGAACGCGTACTACCGCATCGCCGAAATGATGTTCAAGCAGCGCAACTGGAGCGGCGCGACCCGCGAGATGCGCAGCTTCATCCAGCGCTACCAGCGGGACAGCGACGCCGGCGAGCTCGTCGTTCAAGCCTACTGGCGCATCGCCGAGGCGGCTCAGCACAGCGGGCGCAGCAGCAGCCAGTACCACTCGGCGCTGCAGGACGTCGTCAGCGCCTTCTCGCGCTCCGGCCAAGAGCCCGCGTCCCTCGCCGCGGAGTTTGCCGCCCACGCCAAGTTCATCTTGGTCGACGGCGCCATCGCCGAGTTCGAGGGCTTTGCGGTGCGCCCCGGGCGTCCGGCGACGATGACCGCCTACGTCAACGCGCTGAAGCAGCAGATCAACGCCGGCGCCGCCCAGGCCCAGTCCATCAACGCTGGGTACGAGCCGGTCTTCGGTTATCGCCGCCCCGGTTGGGCCATCGCGGGCTTCGTCCGCCAGGGCAGGGCCTACGAGATCCTCGCCCGAGCCGTGCTCAACACGCCCTTCATCACGCCCAACGACCTGGCCCGCCAGATGCGGCGCCTGCCGCCCGACGCCCGGGACGACATCCGCCTCGAGATCGAGGGCACCGTCCAGGGGCTCCTCGACGAAAAGACCCGACCCATCGAGTGTTTCGCCGTCGCCCGCTACGCCCTCGCAGCCCGCGCTGCCCGGGCCGGCAACATCGACAACGAGTACACCCAGATAGCCACCGATCGCCTGCAATCGTACGGCGAAGAGCGCATCGCCGAGTGTATCGCCGCCGCCCAGGCAACAGATGCCAGCTTCCAGGCGTATAGTGCAGGAGAGTTTGCGCGGGCCCCGCGCGGACGAAACCTGCCCATGGCTGCCGACACCTCACCGCCCTCACTCTCGAGCCCAGAGAGCCGATAATGAGAAAGCTTCGCATTCTAGCGATCGCATTGGCCCTGGCGTTGCCGTTGGCTAGCTGCGGCGACACCGAGACCGAGTCTTCGGGCACCACCGGCGGTTCTGGCGGCAGCACCTCTGGCGGCGAGGGCACCGCCGGCGGCATGGAGGCCCCCCCAGGCAGCCAGGATCCGGCCACCGAAAACTGGGATAGCGACGACCCCGGCGGAGACGCTGCGGGCGCCGCGGACGGCACGGCAGGCGGCGCCCAGCAGGGCACCACCACCGCGGGCCAGCCCGCCGAGAGCCCCTGGGGCGCACCGACCGCCGAACAGGGCCGGCCCCTTCCGCCCCGGCGCCCCATGAACGGCAGCGCCCGCGGCGCCTACGCCCAAGGCGTCCAGGCCGCCCAGCGCGGAGACGCCCAGGGCGCCCAGCGCTCCTTCGAACAGGCCCTTTCTGCCGACGGCAACGCCTACAAGGCCGCCTACAACCTCGGCGTCATGGCCGACCGCGCCGGCAACGAGCGCCGGGCCCTCGACTACTACCGCCGCGCCCTCCGCGTCCTCCCGGACTACGAGCGCGCCGCCCAGGGCATCGTCACGATTCACGTCCGCCGGGGCAACATCCCCGACGCCATCGCCTTCATCGAGCCCCTCGCTCGTCAATGGGTGCGCAACCTGCATCTCCAGGCCCTCTACGCCGAGGTCTTGGTCCACGCCGATCGCCCCGACCAGGCCCTGGCCGCCGCGCGCACCGCCCTCCGCCGGGACGAGCGCTTCGTGCCGGCGATGGTCGCCATCATCAAGGCCAGCCTCAAGCAGGGCCGCACCGAGCTCGCCGAAGCCATCATCGCCCAGGCCCTCGAAGTCGACGAGACCAACGCCGAGCTCCACTACCTCAAGGCGCGCATGTTGCTGACCGAAGAGGGCCGCATGCGCGAGGCCCTCACCGAGCTGCGCCGCGCCGTCGAGCTGCGCCCGGACTACGCCGAAGCCCGCATGGCCCTCGGCATCCAGTTCATGGCCGGCGCCAACTACACCGGCGCCCTGCAGCAGTTTCAGGCCGCCGCCAACCTCGCCCCGACCCTCGTCGCCGTCCACCTCAACCTCGGCGACGCCCAGCGGGCCAACAAGCAGTGGACCGCGGCCAAGGCCAGCTTCGACCGCGCCATCTCGATGCAGTCGAACCTCCCCGAGGCCCACTTCAACCTGGCGCTGATGTACATGACCGCCGGCGCCGACTACCCAGGGCAGTCGAACCTCGAGTCGCTCCGGAAGGCCGTCAACGAGTTCACCCAGTATCGGTCCATGATGGGCCCGCGCCTCGACCGCGACGACCCGTCGGAGGCCTACCTCGAAGACCTCAACCGTCAGGTCGAGCGTGAACAGCGCCGCATCGACCGCGACGCGGCACGGTCCAAGCGAGATTCCGAGCGGGCCGCACGCGAAGCGGCTGCAGCACAAGGTGGGGGTGAGTGATGCGTAGTTTGAACATCATGAAGCGCGCAGCGGGGTTGGGCCTCTTTGCCCTCGGTCTCCTGCTCGGCACCTTGGCCCTCACCCCAGCAACCACCGACGCCCAGCGCCGCGGCCGGCGCCCCCGGGTGATCCAGCTCGACGAGATCCGCATCGAGGGTCGCGTCCAGAAGCCCAACGCCTTCTACATCCTGAACCGCTCGAACCTCGGCTACGAAGTCATGGATCTCCGCACCAGCTTCGTGCGCGAAGTGATTCGCAGCGTCCAGACCGACCCGTTCTGAGCGCCAATGGCGTTCACTCACGCCATTCGCCGGCTTACGTCCTCGCGGCCTACCTCGAAATACCTCTGGTATTCCTTCGGCAGGCCCCTGCGGGCGCGCTCGGCGACTGACGCAATTGAACGCCATTGGATTTCCGTTGAGCGCAATTGACCAGCTGACCTTCATTCACGTCCTCGAGCTGATGTTGGCTGCGGCCGCCATCGGCTTCGTCGTCGACCGCTTCCGCGCCCTGCTCTTCATCGCCCCCGTCGACACGGCCCCCTACCTCGCCGCCGTCGGCCACGCCCTCGCCGACGGCGACCTCGACGAAGCCCGAGATCTCGCCCGCCGGGGCAGCCCCGGATGGGTCCCCGCCGTCCTCGAGCTCGGCCTCGGCGACGGCGACGGCTCCGACGATGAAGCCGACACCGAATCAGGGGAGGGCGACCACGACCTCTTCGAGCAAGTCGCCGAGTTCCGCTACCTCGCCAGCCGCCGCATCTACCCCATCCGGGTCTTCGCTAGCCTCGGCACCGCCCTCGGAATGCTCGGCGCCCTCAAAGAACTCATCTGGATGTTCTCCGGTGATCACGGCCTCTTGGCCCTCAAAGCCGGACTCGTCGAGAGCATTGCCATGCAGCGCGCCATCCTCGCCATGGCCCTCGGCATCGCCATCAGCATCTTCAGCCTAGTGGCCCTACAGATCGTCAAACGCGCCGCCATGGCCCTGATGCGCGACATCGCCCAGGCCAACGACCTCCTAGACAAACACGGCTACGGATCGCTGACCGACGACCTCGCCGACGACTGAACGCCCCCCCCGCCGGCCGGCCATCAGTCGCCCGCGAGCATCTCTTCGAGTCCCTCGATCGTCGCAGCCTCACCGCTCCACCCCGTGACCGCGCAGCAGCGGTGGCCTCGAGCCCCCGAGCTCCGCCGACCCCACAGACCGCTTCAACCCGCGCCGACCCGCTCGACTTCAAACTGGTGACACATCCGGACTCGGTCATATCCGGCCCCGGAAAACTGGTGACACATCTGGACTCCGCTCTCTGTCCCGGCCTCTGGCAACTGGTGACACATCCGGACTCCGCCCCCGTCAACGCCGACCCAAACCGGCCCCCCCCGAACAGCACACCACCCAACGAAACATTGCGCGAGCGTCTCCATACCCTGGCGCAAAACGGAACATGCGTCCAGTGGTTTGTCTGCCGCAAATTGCGGAAGAGCACCCCGGGCAACTCCTTCTTGCCCTACACGGCATCGCGGAGGGCAGCCCTGAGGACCTCGAGGGATGGCTCGAGCGCTTCGCGACCGGCCGAGACCCTCGACGCCGTCTTCGCCGGCTGAAGAGCGACGGGACGCGCGGGGTCCGTAGTGAGCTTTCCTCTCGCGGCGGCGGCCGATTGGCGGTGGCGCGACCATTCCCGCGGAAACGCGCGGCGGAATCACAGAACGCGGGATCCCCCGCGCAACTGCCCCCGCCGGGACCCGATAAGGGCCGGACCCATGCCCGCCGACCACGACACCTTCTTCAAGCACACATTCAGCGTCCCCCGGTGCGCCGCAGGGCTCATCCGCAGCCTCCTACCGCGGGCGGTCACGTGTCGCCTGGACTTGGAGCGTCTGGAATTGATGCCGGCAAGCTTCGTCGACGACGCCATGGCCGAGCGCCGTGGCGACCTGCTCTTCCGCGTGCCGATCCTCGGCCAAGACACCTTCCTCTACATTCTCATCGAACATCAGAGCGGCCCCGACCCACGGATGCCGTTCCGGATTGCGACATATCGCCAGGGCGCATGGACGAGTCTGATGCGCCGCGAGCCAAGGCGCCGCACCTTGCCGATCATCACGGCGCTCGTGGTCCATCATGGCGCCCGAGGATGGACGGGGCCCCGGAGCCTTCATGAGATGGTCGAGGGCCTCGATGCATTCCCGAGCCTCGAGGCCTCCGTGCCGGACTTCGAGTTGATCATCGACGACCTGGTCCACGTCGACGACGAGGCCCTCCTCGGCCGGCCGATGGACGCGTTCCCGAAGCTGGTCCTCTGGGCCCTGCGCGACGGGCGATCCATCGACAAGCTCTTGCGGAGTCTCCCCAAATGGCGCCACGAGTTCGGGCGGCTCATACGCGAGGACCCCACCCTGGGCGACGCCCAGGTCTTTTTGGGCTACATTTTGAAAGTCTCCGGAGACGTATCCTTCGAAATCGTCCGGCAG
>QMMC01000429.1 GCA_003647065.1 Deltaproteobacteria bacterium
AACTCATCATCGCAGAAGAGCGCCCCGTCGACGCTGCAGCTCGCCGAGCAGTCCGCCTGGAACTCGTGCTCGCAGTCCTCGAACTGCACCTCTTGGCACGACACCTGGCAGTCCATGTTGGCCTGGGCCCCGCAGGACCCGTCGCAGCACTCGATGCAGTGCACGTAGCAGCTCTCGTCGACCACCGGCGCGCACTGGATGTCGCACTCGCCGTCGCAGGTGGCTTCGCAAGATGCCTGGCACTGGCTGGGGTTCGCGGCGCCGGCGCACTGGTCGACGCAGACGCCGGTGCACTCGCCAAAACAGTTGTGCTGGCAGGTGATCGAGACCCCGGCGTCGCACTCGGCCTGGCACATCACGGTGCAGCTGTCCGTGCAGGTCGGCGTCGCTGAAAGGGTGCACTCGGAGCGGCATACGGTCTCGAGGCGCGTCGCGCAGGCCACCTCGTAGACACCGAGGCGGTCGCACCCCGCCATGCACTCGGCGTCGGCGCGGAGGTCGCAGTTGGCGACGTCCTCGAGGCGCAGGTTCCCGCACTCGGGGATGCCGGCCGAAGCAGATGATGTGACGCCGATTACCAAGGCGGAGGCAACGACCGCGGCGGCGAGGCCAAACTGAGGGCGATGAAGGTAAGAAATCACGGGGGCTCCTTGGTTGCGCATCCAGAGTGTACGTCCGCGATCGACGCAGTGCCGAGTCGGTTATTCGCGTCGAGCCCAATCATACCACTTAGCCCCCCCACCGTTCGTGGACGTCTGCGTTGGGAATCAGTGCTCGAAGTGGCGATCGGCCCATTGACGATCACCCAAATGGCCACTAAATCCGCGCTCATGCGAAAGATCACCTGGTGCCTCGCGGCCGCATCCCTTGCGGCCTTCCTCCTGGCCGCTCCGACCAACGCCTCGGCTCAGAAGCCCGTCAACCTGTCGGTGTTCAACCCGATTCAGATTGTTCCCGAGGCCGAGTCGGTCGCCGGTCTGCGCCTTTCGCTTTTCCACGCCCGGAACGCCAACGTCGTCGGCTTCGACTGGGTGTGGCTCGGCTTTCACCAGACCACCGGTAACTTCACCGGCGTGGCCTTCGTCGGCTTGGCGGTGAACATGGTCGACGGCACCATGACCGGTTGGCAGGCCACCCTCGGTAACCTTGCCAAGGGCGGGATGACCGGCGTCCAGACCGGCGCCCTCAACTGGAACGGCGGCCAGTCGACCGGGCTCCAGCTTGGCGCAGTCAACATCGCCGACGAGTTCACCGGCCTTCAGCTCGGCCTGGTGAACTACACGCGCCGCATGAAGGGCGTCCAAATCGGCCTCGCGAACATCATCACCGAGGGCCCCCTGCCCTTCATGGTCATCGCCAACGCGATGTTCTGAGGCTCGGGGCTCAGGCGGCCCCTTTCCTCGATGGCAACCCGGCCCAGCCCAGCCGGGTATCGGGCCCCTCGACGCTTTCCTCCAAGCGCCGAGCGAGCTCGTCGGCCCTGCAGCGACTCAACTTCCCGGTATCGCCGAGATAGCGGTAGAGCGCGGCGGCCGCTTCGTGCACGCCGCGGCGAAAACGGTCGGACTCGCAGTCGCACCCCGGCCGCGAGCAGCCGTAGTCGAAGTAAAGAGTGGCGGCGAGGGCCTCCGGGTGCAGCCGGCCAAAGCGGAACCACCGGTCGTCGGCATCGACTCGGGCATGCTCCGCGACGAACTTGATCGCCGCGAACGTCCAAGGTCGAGCCTCGACGCTCAGCTTCGGCGCGAGGTTCTGCGCGAGGATCGGGAGGTCGACCAGGTGACACCGGAAATCCCGAAGGGTCGGGTTGTCGCCGGACTCTCCGGGGAGGTCGCAGGCGAGGCGCGCGCGAGCGACCTCGGCGCGCAGGTAGGCCGCGTCCCAGGCATCGACGGTGCCCCACGGGGGGGCCTCGATGACGAAGGAGAGGAAGCGCCCGAGGAGTTCGAGGGTGCGCACGTCACCCCACCCGGAACCGTCGAAGTACAGATGGCGTGCGGTCACGCCATGAAGAATCCAGCTTCCTTCGAGGAATCCGCTCTGTCCGTCGGCCCCGAGGAGCGCGAGCAGAAGAATTGCCCCTTCAGCCTCGGCATCCGTGGGCCGGCCCTCGGCCAGGAAGGCATCGACCACGGGCTCCCAGAAGGCCGTCGGGGCTTCGGTGATGCCGGAAACCCATCGCTCGAAGGAGCGACGGGCGGCTCCCGAAGCTCGGCTCGGGAGGCGGCGGGGCTGGGGCTTCTTTTTTCGCATGCGGCCTTATCGGCGCGTCAACGCTTCGGTTGCGCCTCGATGTCACTCTTTCCGCGCGGCGCCCGAGTGCCATACTGCCGCCAATGAATCGCACCACCGCGCTATTCGCCCTCGCCCTCGTCCTCTCTCTCGGCCTGAACGCACTCCAATGGCTCAGCGCACCATCGGACGCGGCGGTCGAGGCGCGGCAGCAACGGGCCGCCGAAGACGGATCCGAGACGGTCGGGGACCCCGGGTCCCAAGAAGAGGCCGGCGCTGTCGAAGACCCCCGAGAGACGACGTGCTGGGTGGAGCTCGCGGACTGCCGGGCCGACGGCCTCGATGCGAGCCGAGAGGCCGCCCGGACCTTCACCCACCACGACCCCCTCGGCGAAGAGGAAGAGGGTCACGTGGGCGCCGCTGGCCTCGTCCTCCCCGGGTCCCACGACGTCGACGCTGACTTTCAAGACGACGTCCTCGAGACCATCGCCCTCGGTCAGCTCCGGGACGCCTGGGAAGAACAGCAAGATGCGACCATCGCCAGCATCCTCGGGACCGTCTCGAACGAAGAGGAAGGCGCCGCCGCCCGAGAGCGGGACCTGGCCCGGGCCTACACCCTGCTTCAGGTCCCCGGCGACCAGCGCGAGGCCTTCGAGGCGGGCTACGGCAACGTCTGGCAAACCCACGTCGACGAGGTCCGGGAGGCCCTCGAGCAATCCCCCCCCGACGCGGGCGTCGCCCTGGTGGCCGTAAGAGCGCTCTTCCGAGACCAGGACGCCTACGTCGCCGACCACCTCGGCGACGACGCCCGACGGCATCTCCGCCTCGCCCAGGCCGAGCACCGCACCACCGTCCTCGCCCTGATGGCGACCTTCGCCGGCCAGCCCTGGGACGAGCGCATCACCTGGTAGGGCCGTGCCTCGCCGCGGCGCGTGGGCTATGGTCGGCCCGCCCCCGAGAGCCGCATGGCCCAAGACACCAGAGACCCCGCCCCCATGGAAGCAACCCGTGCCCCAGAAGAGATCGGCCTCGCGTGGTTCCTGCGAATCCGCTGGGCCCTGGGCCTCGGCGCCGTCGCGTTGATCCTCGCGGCCCTCTACGGGACCGACGCGGACCTGCCCGCCGCACCGCTCCTCGGCCTCGCGACCTTCGCCCTGGGCAGCAACGCCGCTCTCGTGATTTTTCGTAGCCGGGCCGGCAAGGTCCGGGGGCTCCTCGGGGGCCTGCTGCTCCTGGACATCATCGCCCTCACCATCGGCTTTCTCCTGTCGGGGGGGCCGGCGAACCCCTTCACGGTCCTCTTCCTGGTTTACGTCGCCCTCGCCGCGACGGTGCTCGGCGCCCGGTGGGCCTGGGCGCTGGTGGCGGTGACCGTCGCCTGCTTTGGCGCGCTCTTCGTCCTGACCCCGGCCGGAGATGCCGGCGGCGACCCCCACGCCCACCACATGCACATGCAGCACGGCGGCGCCATGGACGGCATGGGCGAGATGGACGCCGACGCCGACGCCGGGCCGGGCGGCTTTTCACTTCACCTCTATGGCATGTTCATCGCGTTCGCGATGACGGCCGGCACGGTGTCCTACCTCGGGACGCGGGTGACCCGCACCCTCCGGACCCGTGATCGGGAGCTCGCCGAAGCCCACGATCGCGCCGCCCGAAGCGAACGCCTCGCGTCGCTGACCACCCTCGCCGCCGGCGCCGCCCACGAGATGGGCACCCCCCTCGGGACCATCGCGGTGGTCGCCGGCGAGCTCGAACGCCGCGCCCAAGAGCTCGGCACCGCCTCCCTCGTCGACGACGCGCGGCTCATCCAAGCCGAAGTTGGGCGCTGCCGCGAGATCCTCGACCACCTCAACGAGCGAAGCGGCGGAGGACGCGGCGCGGCGCCCGAAGAGGTCCCCGTCACCGAGCTCCTCGCGAGCCTCGAGGCGCGGCTCCCGGACAATCGCAAGAGCCGCCTCTCGGTGACCTGCGACGACGACCTGCCGAAGCTCTCCGTCCCCCGCCACGCCTTCATTCAGGCTCTTGGAAACCTCGTCGACAACGCCTTCGACGCTTCGCCGGACGAAGCATCGGTGAGCCTCGAGGTCCGCGGCATGGACCACGGCGTATCTTTCATCGTCCATGACGACGGCCGAGGCATGGACGCCGCCGAGCTCGAAAAGGCCATCGAGCCCTTCTATAGCACCAAGGCCGAGGGCCACGGCATGGGCCTCGGCCTCTTCCTCGCCCGGGCCGTCACCGAACAGATGGGCGGTACGCTCTCGTTGACTTCTTCCCCCGACGCCGGCACCACAGCGACGGCCTGGGTACCCGCATGATCGAAGAACGAGCCAGCATCCTGGTGGTCGATGACGACGACGTCTTCCGCACCCGCCTCGGTGCCGCCCTCACCGACCGCGGCTTCGAGGTGCGCACCGCCGAGAGCCGCGCTGCCGCCGCCCAGCTAGCCGAAAGAGAGAGCCCCGAGCTCGCCGTCGTCGACCTGCGCATGCCCGGGGGCTCGGGCCTCGACCTCGTCGCGGATCTCGTCGCCATCGACAGCACGACCCGCATCGTCGTGCTGACCGGCTTCGGCTCCATCGCCACCGCCCTCGAGGCGGTGCGCCGCGGCGCCGTCCACTACCTCACCAAACCCGCCACCGTCGACGAGCTGCTCGCGGCCTTCGACCCGGCAACCGATCAAGGGCCTAGCAGCGAAGCCGGCGAAGCGAGCCCCGTGCCGTCGTTGGCCCGGGTCGAATGGGAACACATCAACCGGGTACTCATGGACTGCAACGGCAACATCAGCCAGGCCGCACGCCTCCTCGGGATCCACCGTAGGTCACTCCAGCGTAAGCTCGCCAAGTACCCGAATCGCCGCTGAATCCAGGCGTTCGAGGTGCGGCAAATTGTCGCATGCACCCCCCTGCGACGAATTGCCGCATACCCATTCGCGCCCAGGCGGGTAACTAGCGAAGAACGTGCACCGCGCGGTCTTCATCATTTCGGCAGCCCTCGCCGTGTTCGTCGCCGCCGTCCTGCCCTTTGCGGGGCGAGCGCGGGCCTGCGCCACCTGCGCCGTCGGCGACCCGACGCTCAATGTCATGGGCGTCGAACAGCCCTTCGCCGGGCGAACTCGGATCGCGACCGAGGTCCGGCACTTCTCCGAGACCTCCGGCGTCCAGGGCGAGACCAGCGTCGCCAGCTCCGAGCAGCGCCTGTCCCTGTCCCTGAGCCATTCGCCGACGCCGCGCCTCACCTTGGCCCTCCGCGTGCCGCTGGTCCTCCGGCACCTCGCCTTCGAGAACCTCGCCACCGAGACAGTCGTCGGCCCCGGCGACGCCACGGTCCGCGCCCGGTACGTGCTCTATCGAGACCGCACCTTTGCACCGTCGCGGCTCATTTGGGCCCACCTCGGCCTCGAAATGCCGACCGCGCCCATCCGCCAGGGGCCCGGCGGGCCGCTCTCCCTCGAACGTCAGCTCGGCACCGGGTCCTGGGACACCTCGATGGCCATCGGGGGAAGCTACTTCGCCAATCCATATTCGGTGCACGGCTCGGCGCTGCTCTTCCTGCCGACCCGCGGCACCGCCGACAGCCGCGTCGGCACGCACCTGCGCACGACCCTCGTCGGGCAACTCCAACCGTGGTCGTTCCTCGGGTTCCGCTTGGGCCTCGACGCGCGCTTTGAAGCGGCCACCGTAGAAAACGGCGCCGAAGACCCGAGCAGCGGGGGCATCGTCGGCTACATCACCGGCGGCCTCATCGGCAGCCCCGCAACCGACATCGTGACCTGGCTCAACTTCACCATGCCCGTGATTCAAGCGCTCAACGGAGAGCAGAGCGAAGGCTGGCAGCTGGTCCTCGGAGCCGCCCTCGATGTCTAAGCGCCTTGCCCACGTGCTCTCGTTGACCGGCTTGATGCTCCTCGCTTCGGCGAGCGTGCGCTGTGTCTCCGTATCTCCCGGGGTCGCGGTAGAGCTCATCTTTGCTGCGCCGCCCCACTACGAACCCGAGGGCCCCGTCGTGAGCAGCGCGGCGGCGTTCCTGGTGGCGGCGACCCTCGTCCCCTGCGAAGAGGCCCCCCGCGCTTCGTGGCGTTCCTTCGGCATCGTCGTCGCCCACGCCCACACAGACAGCACCAGCGCCCGAACCTGGCTCGGTGGCCAGCGCGTCGACGCGATGTCCGCCGCCGGCACGCCCCTGGGCTTGCTCTCGCCCCCCGCCCGATCCTACTGCGAGCTCGAGGTGACCTTTGCACCGGACGAAACTGCAGAGACCGATCCACGGGAAGATCCGATGGTCGGGCGCTCCCTCGGCGTCGAGGGCAGCTACGAGAATGCCGATGGCTCCATCACGGCCTTCGCCGTGCGGACCTCCCGGGAGCGCGTGGAACTCATCCCCTTCGATGCCCCCCTGGTCCTGGACGATGCCCGAGACCTCGCTCGCATCACCGTGAGCTTCGACGCCGCGGCGTGGGCGGAGAACATGAACTTCGAGGCCGCGAGCGCCAGCGAACGACGCGCCGCGCTGCTCGATGAGCTGCACGCCTACCTGGCGGCGACAGTCGAAATGAGAGAGCAAGAACGATGACCCGGATGAAGTATGTAGCGCTCGTGGCAGCCGCCACCTTCCTGCTCGTGGCCTGTGGAGACGACGACGTCGCGACCGACTCTGGCGCGCCAGACTCCACCGTGGGCGATGCGGGAGACGCCGACTCCGGCGCACTAGACTCTACGGTGGGCGATGGGGGCACGAGTGACGCGGGAGACGCCGCGACCACCCAGAGCGTCACCCTCACCTTCGCCGCCAAGGTCGACGCCGAGGGCTTCTCTTG
>QMMC01000430.1 GCA_003647065.1 Deltaproteobacteria bacterium
GGCATGCCGACGCCCCTCGGCGTTCTCCACGCCGTGTCGCGCCCCACCTACGACCAGCAGCTCAACGACCAGGTCAAAGCCCAGCGCGAGGCCAAGACCCTCTCGCTCCAAGAGGTCCTCGAGGCCGGCGAGACCTGGACCGTCGACTGAATTCGCCCGCGGGGGCTCCTCAGGGGGGGACAACCGCACCAAATTCGGCTTGCGCGCTACGGATTTCCGAGGAATTACGTAGCGTCAGCCAGTTGATTTACTGACGACGGATGTTTACATAGTGATTCGCGTTGTCAGTGCGCACGTAGTTTTTGGGGGAATATGCCTGTGTCCGATGCCTTAACGCCCGATGGCGACTCGCCGCGTTTGTCGGAGCCGGGTCTGCGCCTGAGCGTGAGCGAGCTGGAGGAGATCAAACCCGTCTCCTCACTGCCGCCCCAGACACCCGACGACGCCGCCGAGAAGTTCGACCTCGATGCGGCGATGGAGAACGCCCTGACGAAGAAGACGCCGGCGCCGGCGCCGACGATTCGCGTCTCGGCACCCCCGAGCACCGCTCCCGGGCGACCCGGCAACGGACTTCCTCGGTGGGCCCAGGCCGCCATCGCCCTGGTCCTCGGGGCCGGCGTCGCGTTCGCGGTGCAGAGCGCTGCGCGGCAGGGGCCACAGCAGCTCGTCGTGGGGCGAGGCATCAGCCAGCCGCCGGCGGGACCAGCCCCCGATATCTCGGACGACCCCGAGGCCATGACGCAAGAGTCTGAACCGACCGAATCCCCTGCCGTGACCCATGACCTCGTGGCGACCGAAGCGGCTGGCATGACCGGCGAGGAAAACGCGGAGACCAACTCCGAGGCCGTGACATCGATCTTCGATGCTCCCGAAGAAGCCCAGGCGAGTGCGCCCCCCCCCGCCCGGAGTGACAGAGCCCCATCGACGGCCGAGACCCGCGGCGAGAGCCAGCCGCGTACCGAACGGGACTCCGACCGAGAAGCCGGCGACGACGGCCGGCGCGCCGAGGCTGCGGCGGACCGTGCCCGAGAGCGGCGCGAAGAGAGCGAGCGGACCACCGCAGCGGCCCAGGCCGAACGTGCGGCTGCCCAAAGCGCAGCGGCGTCAGACCTCCCGGAGAATCTCAACCGCGAACAGGTCCAGTCGGGGATGCAAGCTATCCAAAGCTACATGGAAGCCTGTGCCAACGGCGCCCATGGCCAAGCCAATATGGACGTCACCATCCACCCTTCGGGACGGGTCCAGCGCGCCCATACCGGGGGCACCTTCTCGGGCACCCCGGAAGGCTCCTGCATGGCCCGGGAGGCGCGCCGAGCTCGCTTCCCGCGCTTCAGCGGCGAGAGCTTCACGATCAACTTCCCGTACCGGCTCTGACGACCCACGCAATGAGGGTCGCTGCGTGCTTTCCCTTTGGCGCCGCGGTAGGTACGCTCGCGCCTCGGGGTAGCGGATGAGCTTCTGGGTGAGATTCTGGGGGGTGCGCGGGTCAATTGCCTGCCCGACTCCCCGCCATATTGCGTTCGGCGGCAATACGAGCTGCATCGAAGTGGAGGCCGACGGTCACCGCATCATCTTGGATGCGGGTAGCGGCATCCGGGAGCTGGGCGACTCGTTCGTCAAGCGCGGCATCCAACACGCCCACATCCTCCTGACCCACACTCACTGGGACCACATCAACGGCTTCCCCTTCTTCGGGCCGAGCTACGACCCCGACTGCAGCTTCGTCGTCAAAGCGGGGCACCTCTCCGAGATGGGAGGGGTGCGTCAGATCCTCGCGGGGCAGATGGCGACGCCGATGTTCCCCGTCCCCCTCGAGACCCTGCGCGCCAACATGAGCTTCGAGGACTTCCGCGCCGGAGAGACCTTCGACATCGGTACGGTGAACGTCCAGACCGCCGCCCTCAATCACCCGCAGGGCGCGACGGCCTATCGCATCAACTGCGGCGGCAAGTCCGTTTGCTACGTGACCGACACGGAACACATCCCGGGCAAGCACGACGAGAACATCCTCGAGCTCATCGATGGGTCCGACCTGGTGATCTACGACAGCACGTACACCGACGCCGAGTTCCCCGAGAAGGTCGGCTGGGGCCACTCGACGTGGCAGGAAGGCGTGCGCCTCTCGCAGCGCGCCAACGTCAAGCAGCTCGCCATCTTCCACCACGCCCCCGAGCACGAAGACGCCTTCATGGAAAACGTCGAACGCGAAGCGCAGGCCGCCTGGGACGGCGCGTTCGTCGCCCGCGAGCGCATGCGCATCACCCTCATCTGAGGCCGGCGACACCAGCCGGGCTTGGCGGGCTAGGAAGCGGCCCCGACTCCAAAGCCGAGGTCGCGCGAGTTCCTACTGAACCGGGACGGTTCCTTCTCCGCCGGCGCTGGACTCCTGAACCTGCACGGTCTGTCCGCCCCCGTTCGTCGCCGCGGGAGCTGCCGCAGGAGCTGCCGCAGCCTGCTGGCCACCGCTGGTCGCCGGGCCCCCGGCCCCCGCGATGTCCCATTGGTAGGTGAGGCGCGCAGGCCCGGCCGCGCTGCCGCCGGAGTTGCGACCCGCGTTGAGGCGCAGGGCAACGGCGCGGGTATCGAGGGTCAGGTGCTGGGTATTGGGGTAGCAGATGTTCCCGCCGCCGGTGCTGACCATGACCGTGCCGGGCACCCAGTTGGTGCCGTAGATAGCATCCTCGCGCCAGCGTACGCAGCGCCCGGCGTTGTCGGTCTGAGAGCACACGGTCTCGGAGCCCACCTGAACCTGGACCGGCACCAATCCCTGGAACGACTGCGTCTGGACAGGGATGAGCTCGATGTTGGGAGCGTCGTCCTGGACCGATTCGACTTCTTCACCGGCGACTACGGACCGGAAGTGCACCGTCCAGTTGCGAAGGTCCGGGAAGCGCGGGTCGTCGAGGCCCCGGAGGGTCACGTTGAAGCAGAGCCCCTGGGGGTCCGCCCGGACGATGCGGGCCTCCTGCTGCAGAGACCCAGGGGGCAAGCCGCGTTGGCGCTCGAGGGCCGAACCGTCATGGAAGATCGGCGGAACCTGCTCGACCCCGACCTTGCCCGGATGCTGCGTCTGAGCGGAGAGGGGCCGCCCCCCCGCGAAGAGGTTGTGGGACGGGCCGCAGCCGACGAGGACAAAGGCAACGGAGAGGGTGGCGAATATGATTTTGCGCATGAAGAAGGCCTTCTTGAAGCGATATACGACCGGGTCTGACGCCGAATTCCTACACACATTCGCTTCCGAGGAAAGATTTCTCCTCTGCGTCGCTCGAAAGGACGGGAGTTGAAGCACGACCGGGCCCGCCGCCGGCCGCGGCATCTACGCCGAATTGATCGCCGTCAACGAGCGGGAGATCGCGGACTATGTCGACAGCGCAGTCGCCCTTCGGGGTCGATGACCCCAGGATAGAGAACGGACGCTCGATGCCCGATCCCTCGACCCGACCCGCGATACCAACCGACGCCCAGTGGCTCGAGACCGATCGAGCCTATCAGGATGCGCGGAGCGCGCTCTACGTGCGCGACGCCCTCGGACTGCTCGAGTACCGCGCTGTCGGCCACATGAGCCCGGCCATGGCCGAACGGATCATCGAGTTCTCGAAAAAAGGCATGGAAGAGGAGCCGCCCGTCTACTCGTTCGCCGACATGCAGGGCCTCACGAGCTACGACCTGGACGCTCGACTGCTCTTGACCGACTGGCTCGCACGCAATGGTCGCCGCTTCACAGGCGTACACGTCCTCACCGGCAGCCGTCTGATCCGGATGGCGGTGAGCATGGCGAAGACCGTCCTCGGCGCTCAGTTCGCCGCCCACACATCCGTCGCTGACTTCGACTCCGCCCGGGCCGCAGCCTGGCTCCATTGCAACGAGCCGCGGGGGCACCGAACCCAGAACAGCACGGCCCTCTGCAGCAAGACGACGCTTCCGCTGACCGACGACCGCCTCGTCGACGACCGCTACCAGGTATTGCGACAGCTGGGCCGTGGAGGAATGGGCAGTGTGTACCTCGCCGAGGACGTGCGACTCGAGCGCATGACCGCGTTGAAACTCATGAACCCGAGCCAAGATGCGTCGATGCTCGCGAGGCGCGAGGCACGCGCGCTGGCGTCGCTGCGAGACGAGAACGTCGCTGCCATCTACGGCGCCGGCCGCCACGACGACCGCGAGTTCGTGGCCATGGAGTACATCGACGGCACGAGCGTCGAGGACCTCCTATACGACCACGTCGAACGCGAGGTCGAATTCCCACGAATCTTCGCGCTCAACATCCTGGCCCAGGTGGCGAGCGGACTCGGTGCCGTACACGCCCGGGAACTCATGCATTGCGACGTGAAGCCGGCGAACATCGTGGTCGAACGCATCACGGGCCGGACGGTCTTGGTCGATTTCGGGCTCGCCTCGATCGCAGCGGACTCTTTCGGCGGTCCCGGCCAGGTCGCCGGCACGCCGGCGTATCTGGCCCCCGAGCTGTGCGGCAGGGCCCGGCTCCCGCCGAGCCCCCAAAGCGACCTCTACGCCCTCGGCTGCACGGCGTACGAGTTGCTCACGGGCGAACCTCCCTTCGACGACAGCGATGTCATGAAGGTGGTTGCCGCCCACGTCGAAGCCACACCAGAGCGCCCGTCCTTGCGCCGCCCCGACCTCTCGTGCGTCGACGAACTCTTGCTCTCGATGCTCGCGAAGGACCCGAAGGAGCGACCCGTTTCAGGGACTCAGGTCGCCATCGCGCTCCGAACCATCATCACCGAGTTGGCTCGGGTGCCGCGGCACCACGTGGGACAGGTGAGCGCGGTCGCCGTCAGCAGTGAGGCCGCCATACGAAGGCGGATATGCAGTGCACTCTCACGAACCATGGGTGTCGACGCCTCGAAAGTCATGAGCTGTGCGAGCGCAGCCGAAGCACTGGGGACGCTCGACAGCGGACCTGTGGACTTGATAATCATCGAGAGCCTGCTGGCGGACATGCACGGAGTGGAGCTCCTCGCGCAGGTTCGGGCGCGCGGCTACTCTCCGGCGATCGAAGTGGTCGTCCAGCCGGAATCACAGGAGGACGAGTGGCGCTTCCGAGCGATGGGCGTCGAACACTTCGTCGAAGCGGACAACGTCATGAACCTCGCGGCGCAGTTCGCGGCCATCGGATCACGGCACGGCTGGGTCTGACATTTCAGGGACGCGAACGGTAGACTGGAGTCATGCGCGGTCGCCGGCACACGAACACGCTCCTCTTCGGCGCCCTCCCGGGCGCCCTCGTCATCGCCACAACGGCACTCGGGGCATCGGTCGCCGAGGCCCGCCCCCCGTTACTACCCGAGCGAGCCGGCTGCGAGCTGTGGCTCGGGGAAGCCCACGGCAACGACCCCGGGGTGCGCATCAACCTGCGCCTCTGTCCTCGGGAAGGCGGCGCGCTGACCGGCGAGCTGCAGTGGTCGGGGCAAGAGAGCGGGTGGAATGTGCGCGCGGTCGAGGGCACCCGCACCGGCGACCAGATAGGGCTCCGGGACGTGCGCATCGTCGAGGAGCGCCCGGAACCCGGTTGGCGCTTCTGTACGATCGAACGCTACGAGCTGCGCGCCGTCGGCTCAGACCGGCTGTCCGGCCGCTACGTATCGACGTCGTGCAACGACCAGGCGACCTTGGAGCTCCGGCGCGTCGAGGGACCGACAGGCGGCGACCCGACGCGAACGTCGGAGACCCGCAACGAGGCCGAGACCCCTCTGGCAATCGAAGCGCCGACCGTCGAGCCGCCGGTCCCCGGGGCGACGGAACAGAGTTCAGGATGCGGTTGCCAGGTAGGAACCCCCGCGTCGCCCTCGGCGATGTCATTCTTCCTCGGGGGTTTCGTCCTCTGGCGCAGATTCCGCTGGACGCGGAAGTACTGAAGTGTGAACTGTTTGCGGGGAAGCGTGACCAAATGGCCCGGGTGGTGGCGACGGCACCCCCGAAACCACACGTTTTCCTGAATGGTGCGATTCGTGCTCCGTCCATCTACCCATGGATTCACCTGCAGTGGAGCTGAACCCCTTCGAAGACGACAGCGACGCACCTTTCGGTACGCCGGACTACCGCTACTTCACGCCCGCCCAGGACGAGACCGCCAAGCAGATGCTGCGGCGCCTCGGGGAGGTCACGCCAGAGCTCCCAGGGCTCTTCGTCGAGCGCGCGACCACCGGAGACATCGTGCTCCGGGCGGGCACCCTCCGGGCTCCCATGGAGCGAAGCAAGGCACCCGTAGACGCCCTGATGCTCGCCCTCAACGAACTCCTCGCCAAATCACAGGTCGCGAGCCGCTACGTGGCCGTCGCGTGGAAGGGCTCCGGGCGCGCCTTCGCCTTCACCACCATGGACGAGTCTCTGGACCTGCTCAACGGCGGCAACCTCGAAGCCAAGGACCTCGGTGAGCTGATGGAGCTCACCGCCTGGTAGTCTCAGAGGTGTAGCGCGAGGCCGAGGCGCAGCGTATTCGCAGCGCCGGTGTAGCGCCCGGTCGGGCTCGGGTGGTTGAACGCCACGAGCGAGGGGAAGCTCGAGGGCTGGTGGTAGCTCGTGGTGATGGTGCGGTCGGCCAAGAAGATGTGGCTGTACTGAAGCAGCACGCTGAACGATTCGACTATGCGATAGCGCGCAGCGAAGCCGACTTCGAAGCGGTCGAAGTCGACGTTGTTCGGCGCAACGGTGAGGTCCGGAACAGTGTTGGTCTGCACGCTGCCGATGACGGCGACCCGAAGATCCTCGATGGGCAGGTAGGCCACGCGGAAAGCGACGCGATGGCGGTTGGTATAGGCCTGAGGCTTGGTGGTATCGCCGACGGCCTCGGACGAGGCCTCGGTGATGATGACGTTGAGGTTCGGCTGCGATGACGACTGCTCGAACTGGTAGTTGAGGCCGATTTCGAGGTTGGGAAGGGGCATGACGGACGCCCCCGCGAACATCTGAAAAGGAAGGCCGAGGTCGACCTCGAACTCTCCGTTCAGGTCCGGGAGAGTGGCGCCGGGGAGCAGGCCCCCGACGGCGTCGGTCAGGGCCTGGGGGTACTCGACGGAGAGGCTCCCC
>QMMC01000431.1 GCA_003647065.1 Deltaproteobacteria bacterium
GAGCCGGACGGTGGGGCTCACCTGGAGGCTCCGGAGGAAGGCGACGATCTTTCCGACGTCAGTGTGCGAGAGGGGCCCCCCGAAGCGATCGCTGAATGCACTCATCGGGGTCCCGGCGCGTCCGGTGAGGATCGAGCGAGTGAGATACCCATCACTGGCGATGCGCAGGAACTCGTCGTTGCCGAGGGCCGGTGCGTGGTCCGCGGCGTGGCCCTCGGCGTTTTGACCGTGGCAGAGGGCGCAGTAACGACCGTAGAGTGCTCGGCCCTCGGTGACGGCGGGGTCTGCCGGCGCCACCTGGGTAGGGCTTGCCAGCAGTACGACGGCGACCACCGAGACCAAGAAAAGCGGGGCGACGACCGCCGGGTGGCCGGCGCTGAGGCCGGATGAGGAGTTTCGAGACACGGGGCGCGGATGATAGCGACACCCGTCCCCGTCTTCGAGGGTGCTGACGTGCGGCCCCGATAGATGGCCTCGAGGCCGGGGCTCGGCTACGATCCGCCCCGTGCGTGGAACTGTCGGAGCGGGCGCTGTGACCTCGGCCGTGGGGGTCTTGGTGGGGCTGGTTATCGGGACCCTGGGCTGCCGTGGCGGCGTCGAGGTGAACGAAGAGCGTGGCGCCGGGCATGTCCCCACGACGGTGACTCCCGTGGCGCCGGCGCCGCCGGGTCGTATCCGTCACTCGGCTCCAAGTCCGCGCGCCCCCGCCGAGGAGACGGTCACGGTCGTCGAGACGCCGATCGAGGCCGAGGCGCCCGAGGTAGACCTCGAGCGGCGGGTTCGGAACGCTTACGGCTATCCGGCGGATTGCCTGGGGCCCCAAGCGGTCCCCGAGGGCGTCACTCAGTTCGTCATTCGCTTGAGCGTGAGCCTGACCCCGACGGGGACCGTGACCCGAGCGACCGCCACCGCGCCGGCGGTCTCGGCGACGGCTCAGTCGTGCCTCCAAGCCCGTGCCGATCGCATGCGCGTGGCGGGGCCCATCCCCGATGCGCCGCGGACGGTGACCACCCAGCTGGAGATGCGTGCCGTCGCTCCCCAGGCAGCCAGAGACCCCGAGACGCCGCCGGACCGCGAGCTCCCGACCGGAGCCCAGGTGCCGGGGACCGTATTGCCCGCCGTCGCCGGAGACGGCCCGGCCCCCGGGTACGTCGCGCCCGGCGAGACTCTGCCCGCCGTCGTCGGCAGCGGCCCCGCCGAGGGGTCTCGCCCCGCTGACCGGGCGCTCCCCGCCCGCGGTGGATCCGGAACCTGGATGTGGATCGAGAGCTCAGCGGAGGCTCGCGGAGATGTCCAAGACAACTGGGATGACGATTAGGTAGGAGCGGTGGGGCGGGCCCTCGAGTCAGTCGCCGTCTAGGCCGGCCGCAAGGCCGATGAGCCCGCCACGCCAGCGCGAGTCGCCGAAGGTCTCGCGCCAGGTCGCCGTGAGGTGCACGTCTTCGCCGATGCGAAAGGCCACTCCGACGTCGAAGCCCGTTTCGAATTGGGCCGAGCTCAGGGTCTCGGTGCCGAGGGAGCCCAACTCCCCGTGGACGACGTCGACGTCTACGAAGTAACCGGCGACCCCGATGCGGGCCATGGCGAAGGGGCGGAGCGGCCCGAGGTCGACCTCGACCCCGCCGGCCACCTCGGCCCGGAGGAGCACCATGGAGGTGAGGCGCGCTTGGAAGTCGCCTTCGCCCATCGGGACCCATTCGCCGTCGGGAGCGCCGCCTCCGATGCTCAGGGAGAACTCGGGCAATCGGAGCCAGGGCAGCGGTCGGGCGCCACCGCCGAAGTGAAAGCCGCCGACGATGGGGGAGCCCCAGGGCTCGGCGACGGGCGCCGTCGACCCTTCGAGGGCGTTGACCTCCGGATCGGAGAACGCGAGGCCGAGGCTCGAGAGCGAGAGCTCCTCGACGAAGATGCCCCAGCGCGACCACGCGATCGACTCGTGTTCGGCTTGGGCCTCGGCGTCGACCGGAAACGGTGTCGGCTCCGGGACCGGGAGCGCATGGACGACGATGACGCGCGTCTCCGGCGGAGCCTCCTCGTAGACGATGAGCTCGGCGGGACCGGGGGCCCGGGGCGGCTGGCGGACCGTGAGGATTCGAGGTTCGGTCGGGTCACCGCTGCCGCCGACTCCCAGGACGACCTGAACGTCGACCCGGACATCGGCGCCCTGGACGCCCTGGACGTCCTGGGCGCTCGCCGCGAGGGGCGAGATCAGAAGCAGAGTAGGGATAAGAACGAGCCAGCGTGCCATCAGCGCACCTCCGAGGGGCAGAACGCGCTTGGGGGTGAGGGCTTACACTCGCCTTCTTGCCGACGGTCAGCAATCCAGCTCCACGCCGCCTCCGGCGCCGCTGCGCCTTTTTGCTGACCTCGACCCGAGACCTGGAGTCTTGCAAGCTCCTCCCATGAAGTGCCTGGCCTCGCGCTCTTTGATTCTGCTTGCCGTTTTGGTCTTCGTCCCCGGTCTGGGTGCCTGCGGAGATGACGCCGGCCGGGATGCGGCGGTCGCCGACTCGGCGATGGTGGACTCTCAGGTCGACGCGGCCCTCGATGGCGGCACCGACGCCGCCCGCGACTCAGAGGCCGACGCGGCCGAGGACGCGGGGGCCTCCCTCGGCTTCGGTCACATCGCCGGGCCCTGCGCCATGATCACCGGGGAGGTCACGAGCCCGTCTCCTTCGTACTTCCTGAATCGCCTCGACTTCGCCGACGACCCCTTCGACGACCCCGAAGACCTGCCGCTCTTGACGGCTGGGGGCCGGGAGATCCTCGCCGAGGGCACGGCCGGCGGGAGCAGCGGGGTCAGCGAGGCCTTTGCGTATGAGGTCCTCGCGCGCTGCGAGGGGGCGTCCCTGCTCAAGACCGAGACCGAGATTGTCTACACCGGCACGGGCAAGATCACCGACATGCTGGTCGAGATCGACGGCATGAAGGTCGGCGTCAGCGTGACCCGGGCGTTTGTCTTCCCTGCGACCGACCCCTTTACCGTTGCCATTGCCGCCGAGCGCCTGACCGACAAGCTCTCCGATGTGCTGCTCAGCTCGGCCCAGGTCGCGGCGGAGGACGCCTGGGTGAAGCAGATCCTCGTGATCATGGCCTACGGCGAGATGCACGCCGAGTCGCTGATGACTGCCTGGGGTACCCTCGATGCGGCGGTGACCGCCGATACCATCGTCTACGTCGTAATCACGGACGGCATGGACGAGCCCGTCTACTGAGGAACCACCTCCCGACCTCAGATCGCGCCCTCTTGGCAGGGCCGGCTCAGGGTGGCACGGCGGCGCTGGGAGATTGCTTCATGATTTCGTAGGCACGCGCCTTGCTAGGTTGGACCCCACATCGTGAGAGGACGACTAAGGAATATGCATCGCACCATCTTCGGAATTACGGCCGCCATCGCCGCTGCGGGCACCGTGGCGCTCGTCGCCCCCGCCCCGGCCGAGGCCTGCGGGGGGTTCTTCTGCAATCGTCAGCCCATCGACCAGTCGGGGGAAAACATCATCTACGCCGCCGGGGACGACGGCACGATGGAGACCCACGTTCAGATCCTCTATCAGGGCACGGCCGAGTCCTTCGCCTGGATCCTGCCGGTTCCCTCGGTTCCGGAGCTCGGGGTAGGCACCGACGTCTTCTTCCAGCAGATCCGCCAGGCGACGCAGCCGCAGTTTCGGACGAACAGCGAGACCACCGGCGAGTGCCGGACGACGCCCGAATGTCCCCGGGACGATGACGGGTGGTGGGGGCGAGAGGATTACGACACCGCCGGTCCGATGGCGTCGGCCGATGCGGGGGCGGCGCCTCCTTCCGGTGAGGTCGAGGTCTTGCTCGAAGAATCGGTCGGTCCCTACGACGCCGTCGTGCTCTCGTCGACCGACGCGATGGCCCTCTTCGATTGGCTCACCGACAACAGCTACGACATCCCCGAGGCCTCGGTGCCTCTGCTGATGGAGTACATCGAGAACGGCAACTACTTCCTCGCCCTCAAGCTTCAGCAGAACCGCGGCACCGGAGAGATTCAGCCCGTCGTGCTCCGCTACACGGAGCTGAAGCCCTGCCTTCCCATCAAGCTCACGTCCATCGCGACCGTGCCGGACATGCCCATCACCGCCTACATCCTCGGCAGTCGCCGGGCCCGCCCCAATAACTACCTGGCCACCGAGCCCGACCTCGACGATTCGAGCTTCTGGCTGCGCGGTGCGAGCTACGCGGACGCCGTGAGCCGGGCCGTCGACGACGCCGGGGGCCAGGCCTTCGTGACCGACTTCGCCGGAGCGACGCCGACGATGCGCATCGCCCTCGCCGACGTCGAAGACCTCCGGGAGACGTCCGACCCGGGCGCGTTCCTGATGGGCCTTCAGGAGCGCGGCTTCAATGGGGACAGCCAGCTCCTCGGCTTGCTCCTTCGATACATCCCGCCCCCCACGGACGCCGAGTCGAACCAGTTCTACAACTGCATCGTCAATAGCTGGTGCGACACCTACGACGCGCACCTCGCGGGTCTCTCGTTCGACCCCGGGGCCTTCGTCGACGCGCTCAATGAAGCCATCGTCGAGCCGCGGCAGCACGCCGAGGACCTCACCAGGCTGCACCCGCAGCTCACCCGCCTCTTCACGACGATGAGCGCCGAAGACATGACCCTCGACCCGCTCTTCGACCTCGATGAGGCGGTGCCCGAGGTCAGCAACATCCACGAGGCGACGCGGCTGACGGAGTGCGCGGCGGAGTACTTCAGCTTCCACGCCCCGGTGAAGTTCATCCTGCCGAGCGGCGCCGAGGAGGTCCTCCAGGAGGGCATCGCTTACATGGGAAGCGACGACCAGTACTGCGAGGATCGCGAAGGCGGCATGTACGGCCCTTACGTGGAGGATTCCACGGCCCGGGCGACTGCCACGCGTCGCGGCATCGTGCTCGGCGGCGGCGGCGGCTGCAATGTGTCCGGCAGCGCCGGAGGCCTCGGCCTCGGGCTCTTCCTGGGCCTCGGCATTTTGGTGGGTAGCCGGCGCCGCAGGCGCTAGGCGTCTCAGTACCCCCCCTCGGAGAATGAGCGCTCATCCCTCGGGGGGTGCGCTCATTCCGTCGTCTTGACCGCATCCGGAGGGCCTCAAATACTCGCCCGTCCGTGCAGTTGTTCCGGAATGTCATCGTGGTGGTCCTCGTGACCGTGGGCCTCGCCCTCGGCGTCGCCGGGACCGCCCTCGCGGACCGGGAGCACCGGGTGCGTTCTGGGGAGAGCCTGGCGCGCATCGCTCGTCGCTATCGCATTCGGGTGAGCAACCTCCGGGCCGCCAACCGCCTCGGCGCGTCGGGGAGGATTCGCCCGGGGCAGGTCCTGGTCATCCCGGACCGCGGGGTGATCTTCGTGCGGCCTGGGCAGACCCTGTCCCACCTCGCCCGCGAGAACGACACCAGCGTTGCTGCTCTGGCCCGCGAGAACAACCTGCGCGCCGGAAGGCCTCTGCGGGTGGGGCAGCGCCTCTGGCTCCCCGGCCATTCCGCGACGGTGGCCGACGCGACGCCCCGGGATTGGGGCCCGCCGCCGGAGCCCGGGGTCGTACGGCTCCGGACCCACACCGAAGAAGCGACGGTATTGCTCCGAGACGAAGGGGGCCGCATCCCTCGCCCCTCCCTCGAAGCCCTCGCCCGTTTGATGCATCGCGGTGATGAAGACGAGGGCCCCGACGCCGCCGCGGTCACGACTCCGGAGCCGCGCCTCGCGCTCTTGCTCGGAGCGATAAGCGATCATTTTGGCGGGCGGCAGGTCCATGTGGTGAGCGGCTTCCGGGAGGTGCGCGGCTTCACTCGGGAGACGAGCCGCCACGTGGAGGGGCGCGCCGTCGACATCCGCGTAACCGGGGTATCGAAGCGCGCGCTTTGGGATTTCTGCCGGTCCCTCAGCGGGACCGGGTGCGGCCTCTACCCGCGCAGCTCTTTCGTACACGTCGATGTGCGCGACCGGGAGGCCCAGTGGGTCGACTGGTCCGGCCCCGGGCGGCCCCATCGCTACGGCAACCTCCGGGGTCCGTTTCGCCGGAGGAGACCGCGGCGCGGGGTGGGGCGATCCGTCACGCGTCCCGATCTCGTGCCCGCGGAGGCGATCGTCGACGAGCCGGCACGGTTTCTCTCCAGCTGGGAGCTGCCCTCCGAGACCCCTCGGTGACGCTTACGTGCGGTGTCGAGTACGGTGACGCTTGTTGCCACTTACTGACCGAGCGAACTGCTGTACTTGACAGGGGTTTAGGGTCCGACTAACCCGATGACCGGTCCGTCGGGGTGGTTGCATGTAGGATGCGGTCCGGCGGCGCCAGAGAGGTATCGCCCATGTCCCGCCTGGTGCTGGCATTCACGCTCATCGTCGCTTCGGTTCTCACCGCTTGTGGTGGTGGGGCCGCGGTCAACTACGGCTCCGAGATGAACCCCGCGGCGTCTTTCAGCGAGGCTCGCAGCTACGCGTTCGCGGACCGGGCGGAGCGCCCGCCCACGGGCTTCCGCCGAGTGCACGTCGGCACCGAGATCATGGAGCGCCGCATCGAGCGGCGTATCCGCCGGGACCTCGAGACGAAGGGCTTCAGCGAGGTTGCCCGCGAAGAGGCGAGCTTCATCATCTTCTACGGCCTCGGCGTCGAAGAGGTCCTCGTGGGCGCCCCGTCGGGACAGAACGAAGGCTGGGTCTCGAGCCAAGTCAACGTGCACAGCAAGGCGGCGGTCATCATCGACTTCGTCAAGGCCGACAACGGCGAGCACCTCTGGCACGGATACGCCGAGGGGGCTCTCGGCGATGAGACCCTCGACTTCGAGACGGTCATGAACGAGGTCGTCGACCGAATCATCAGCCGGTTCAATCCCTGATGGCCTACGACCGTAAAGAGCAAGAGGAGCAGCACATGCAGCGCTTCGTGAAAAACATTCGCAATCTCATTCTCGGTCTCGGTATCGCCGCAGCGGCGGCGGGCTGCGGCGCGTCGATTCGCCACTACGCCGACTACGAGCACACGGTCAGCTTCGACGAGTACCACTCGTTCTACGTCGGCGAGTTCGACCCCGAGCCCCC
>QMMC01000432.1 GCA_003647065.1 Deltaproteobacteria bacterium
TCCGGCCGCAGCGAGGGAGACGTCTGGGAAATCTTCGGCGAGAGATTCGATGTATCGGGGACCCCCAAGGCCCGCCGACGGGTGAATAGCAACCATGTCCGGGCCGGCCGCAGCGCAGCGAGCGAGCTCCGTGGGGGTCGCCGCCCCGGCGATCACGGCGAGGCCCCGGGCTTTCGCGGCTCGGATGATCTCGACGTCGCAGATAGGCGAGATCACGAAGTGAGCCCCGGCGGCCACCGCGACCATCACCTGGTCGGCGTTGACGACCCCCGACACCCCGACGACGAGGTTCGCCTCGTCGGCGAGGTCCGACGCGACCTCGGTGACCTGGGGGTAAGTGACGGGAATTCCGAGCAGCTTGATGCCGCCGCGCGCCACCGCGATCGCCCAATCGAAGAGCTGGTCCTCCAAGGGAGCCCGGACCACGGCGACGAGGCCTTGGTCGCGGATCAGGTCTGCCGTGTCGCTCACCGGGACCGAGTAGATCCCGCGCCGATCCCTACCGTCAAGGGTCCCGGTCGAGGTCGTTGTAGCAACGGCCCGTGAGAGCTACCCTACCCACGTGCGACAGCTTCCCTTCGCCTTCACTCTTGCCGTTTTTGCTCTTTTCGTCTCCGCCGCTGGCGTCCTCTGCCCGGCTGCCGCCTCGGCCCAGCTCGACCCAGAAGTCGAGCGCGCAAAGGAGGAGGCCCTCCGCGGAGAATTCGACCAGGCCTCGGCCCGCCTCGAAGTCGCCCTTCTCCGCGACGATCTGAGCCGACGAGACCTCATCGCCGTCTATGAAGCCCGAGTCTTCATCAGCTACGCGGGGGGGGATCGAAGCGCCCTGGCCGAAGACCTCGAGCGCATCGCCGCCCTCGACCCGGATCACTCGTTCGACCGCAACTACTACGCGACGGACGTGACCGACGCCTTCGCCGAGGCCGTCCAAAACCGTGCTGGGCGCCTGGCCCTCGAAGCAGAAGCCCTCCTCCTCGCCTCCGGAGAACTCGAGGTTCGAGGCGAAATCCACAACGATCCCGGCGATCTCGTGCGGACGGTCCAACTCTACGGTCGCGCCATTGGCGAGGACTGGACAGAAGCCGGGGGGTCCCTCCGGATGGACATCAGCGGCGACGATTCGGCCGAATACTACGCCGAGGCCGTAGGCCCCGGCGGCGCGATCGTAGCAACCCACGGCTCCGAAGGAGCCCCCCTCATCTTCGAGGGCGATGGCAGCGGCGGGGGTGGAGTTCCCCTCTGGGTCTGGATCGGGGGCGCCTCGGTCGTCGTGGCAGCCATCATCATCATCGCCGCCGTAGCCGCATCCGGAGGGGTCTCGGACGATACGCAGCCCACTCCCCCGATGGTCCGCTTCACGATGTGATGTAGGTCCATTGACTACATCAGCCCCGCCGAAGCAGCGAAGCGTTTGTTGGGAGGGGCAAGGGTGATCTACAATTCTGGCGCCCGTGCTCGCCGAAGACACCCCAGAAGAGCTCTCGCTCTCCGATTTTCAGGCGGACGCTGACCCAACGCCGGCCCTCGTCGGGGAGCGCGACCGGAATTTCGGCCGCTATCGGCTGAAGTACCAAATCGCTTCGGGCGGCATGGCCTCGGTTTTCCTCGCCGGGGCCGCGGGGGCGGCGGGCTTCGAGAAGCCGGTGGCCATCAAGCGCATGCACCCCCACCTCGCCCGGCGCAAAGAATACGTCGAAATGTTCCTCGACGAGGCGAGGATCACCTCTCGGATCAACCATCCGAACGTCTGCCAGGTCTTCGACTTCGGTGAAACCGACGGCGCCTACTACATGGCCCTCGAGTACCTCGTCGGGGAGCCCCTCACGACGATCCTCGCCCATGTGCAGAAGCGAGGCTCCTTTCAATCGGGCCCCTGGCGGGCGATCGCCGCGAGGATATGCGTCGCCATGTGCGAAGGGCTCCATGCCGCCCACGAGCTCCGCGACAGCGATGGGGAGCGACTCGATGTCGTGCACCGAGACGTCTCCCCGTCGAACATCATCGTCACCTTCGACGGAGGCGTGAAGGTCGTGGATTTCGGGGTGGCCAAGGCCCGGGGCCGGCTCCACCAGACGACGACGGGCACCCTGAAGGGCAAGTTCAGCTACATGGCCCCGGAGCAGGTCGGGGGCCGCGGGGTCGACGCGCGGTCCGACATCTGGTCGGTCGGCGTGTGCCTCTGGGAGATGCTCACCTGCAAGAGGCTCTTCAGGCGGGGCTCCGAGATGGAGACGTTGATCGCCGTTGGTCAGGGAGAGATCCCCGATCCGTCCGAGCTCGTGCCCGAGATCCCCCCCGAGCTTGCGGCGATCGCTCTCCGGGCCCTGAATCGCAACCCCGACGAGCGATATGCAAACGCCCGGGAGATGGCCCGGGACCTCGACCGTTGGATCCAGGGGCAGTCCGAGCCCGCGGGCATGGCCGACGTGGCCGATTTCCTCACGGAGAATCTGACCAAAGAGCAGAACTCGAAGGCCCTCTTCGTGCAGACCGCCATGGTCAACAAGGCGAGCCCGGCTTCCGGGCCGATGGCGGCGGCGGCGACCCGACTCTTCGGCGGCGGCACACCCTCCGGAACCCCGGCAATGGAGACGGGGACGATTCCCCCATTTTCCGAGTCGAACTCCTATACCCGCCCCGTCCACCACGAAGAATCGACCGGGAGCGTCGCCGGAGCGGCCCACCCCCAGGGCCATCAGAACACCCCTCTGCTCCTGGGAATCACCGGCGTTCTGCTGGTTGCCCTCTTCGCCGCCATCGCGGGCGTATACGCCGCGGTCGGGGGCGGAGAAGAAGACGCGATTGCGATCGTCCCCAGCGATCAAAAACGCATCACCCCGCGAGCAGCCACCGAACTAGCAGCGACGGGCCCGGCACCGGGGGTCGAGGAACCGAGAGCGCGCGCCACCACCGCCGAAGACGTCGAGCGCGCACGGCAAGAAGGGCGCGAAGAGGCGCGGCGGCAGTTCGAAGAAGAGAGCCGCCAACGGGCTGCGGCCGAGCGCCAACAACGCGAAGCGGAACGCGAGCGACGGGCCGCGAGCTCGATGACGAAGCGACCGACCTCCATGCAAGGGCCGCCCACGGCGACCGGCACGTTGATGGTCACCGGCGTGAGCGGCGGCACGGTCCTCGTCGACGGGACTCGACGCGGCCGGACCATCGAACGCATCACGGGCATCCCCGCCGGCTCTCACACGATCACCGTCAGAAGAAACGGCCAGACCCGCACGAGACGAGCGCGTATTCGTGCCGACGGGACGACCGTGGTAAGCGTATCCTTCGATTGAGGGACAACGCCCGATGACTGACTGGGAAGACTTCGCGACGCACAGCGTGCGGCGCACCTACGCCACCGAAGACGTCGAGGAGCTGCACATCATCAGCGGGGCCGCGGTGGGCAAGACCATCGACCTCCTCGACGAGCCGGTGGTCATCGGCTCCCGGGAGCCAGCGACCCTCGTCATTCCCGACGAACACGTCTCTGGGCTTCACTGTCGCTTCGAGCGTACGGCCCAGGGGGTGCGCATCTCGGACCTCGGGAGCCGCAACGGGACGTGGCTCGGTGGGCACCGCATCATCGACGCGATCCTCGCTCCTGGGGGGCGCATCAAGGTCGGCTCCACCGAGATCGAGCTGATCATCGCCAACAAGTCGCGGCTGCGAAGCAAATGGGACGGCGATGACCATCTCGGAGAGATGTACGGGAAGTCGCCCGCGATGCAGCAGGCGTTCACCCAGATAGCGAAGCTCTTCGCCGTCGACGCCCACATCATGGTCCGTGGCGAGTCCGGCACCGGCAAAGAACTCGTCGCCCGGGCGCTGCACCAGATGGGCGCCCGGAGCGAGGGGCCCTTCGTGGTGGTCGACGGGGCCTGCCTCTCCCAGAACCTGGCCGACGTCGAGCTCTTCGGTAACGTCCGGGGCGCGTTCACCGGTGCGGTCAACGACCGCGCCGGGGCCTTCGAGCGCGCCCACCGCGGGACGCTCTTCCTCGACGAGCTCGGGGAGATCCCGCCCTCGGTGCAGGTGAAGCTGCTCCGGGCCCTCGACGAGGGCATGGTGCAGCGGGTCGGCGAGGAAGACTGGCGCCGAGTGGACGTCCGGGTCATCGCGGCGACGCACCAGAACCTCGAAAAGATGGTCAACGACGGCAGCTTCCGCCTCGACCTCTATCACCGAATCGCGACCTTCCAGGTCGCTCTGCCACCGCTCCGGGAGCGGGACGACGACGTGCGGTTCATCGCCCAGCGCATGCTCGAACAATTCGCTCCCGGCGACGGGCCCGCCCGGGCCACCCTCGACGAGGCCCTCTCCCGCCTCGCCAAGCACGCCTGGCCCGGAAACGTTCGCGAGCTACGGAATGTCGTGCGAAGGGTCGCCGCCCTCGGAGAGGCGCTCCCCCAGCAGATGCCCAATACCACCGGGGGTGGCCCGACGGTCCGCGTCGACGAGCCCTTCCACGAGGCCAAGGAAAGCTGGATTGGCGCTTTCGAGCGCCAATACATCGCGAAGCTCCTCGACGAGACGGGCAACAACGTCTCTGAGGCGGCTCGCCGGTCCGGCCTGAGCCGGATGCACCTGACCCGACTCATCGAAAAGCACGGTCTCCGCCGGGAACGTTAAGTCGGCGATAAGGCGCAGCGGCGCCGGAGGCGACGTGGAGCTGGATTGCCGAACAATCCCTGGTCAGGACTCTGTTTGTCGGCCCTCAGCCGGTGTTAGCATTCGCCCAGCGAACGAACTGGTTCGGAGGGACGGGCACGCCATGGACATGATCTCGAGCATCGCCGAGCTGCAGAACTACGACGAGTATCGCGACCTGCACTGGGAAGGCACGTTCCAGGACTACCTGGAGATCGTCCGCGAGAAACCCCAGGTCACGCGCAACGCGTTTCAGCGCATGTACGACATGATCGTCAGCTACGGCGAAGAGGAGTACATCGACAACAAGAAGCGCCTCGTCCGGTATCCGTTCTTCAAGGATCCGTTGGGCCACGGCAAGGACGCCATCTTCGGCCTCGACATCCCGCTGATGCGCTTGGTCCACGTTCTCCGCGCGGCGGCCCAGGGGTACGGGCCCGAGAAACGCATCATCCTCCTCCACGGCCCCGTCGGCTCGTCCAAGTCCACCATCGCGCGGCTGATGAAGAAGGGCGTCGAGCACTACTCACGCACCCCCGAGGGGGCTCTCTACACGTACAAGTGGGTCAACCTGAAGGAGACGGGCTTCGCCGGCGAAGACGACGAAGTGGACTCGCCGATGCACGAGGAGCCCCTGCTGCTCATCCCCGCCGAGTGGCGCGGAGAGGCGATCACCAAGATCGGCCTCGGCACCGACCGGCACCGGGTCGTGGTCAAGGGCGACCTCAACCCGAGCTGTCGCTTCATCTTCACCAAGCTGATGGAGCGCTACGAGGGCGACTGGTCCAAGCTCATCAAGAACCACATCCGGGTGAAGCGGATTTTCTTGAGCGAGAAGGACCGGATCGGCATCGGCACCTTCCAGCCGAAGGACGAAAAGAACCAGGACTCGACGGAGCTCACCGGGGACATCAACTACCGGAAGATCGCCGAATACGGCTCGGACTCGGACCCCCGGGCCTTCAACTTCGATGGCGAATTCAACATCGCCAACCGCGGGGTGATCGAGTTCGTCGAGGTCCTGAAGCTCGACGTGGCGTTCCTCTACGACCTCCTCGGGGCGACCCAGGAACACAAGATCAAGCCGAAGAAGTTCGCCCAGACGGACATCGACGAAGTGATCATCGGCCACACCAACGAGGCCGAATACCGGAAGCTGCTCAACAACGAGTTCATGGAGGCGCTTCGGGATCGGACGATCAAGATCGACATCCCGTACATCACCAAGCTCACCGAAGAGATCAAGATCTACACCAAGGATTTCAGCGCCGAGCGTCTGCGCGGAAAACACGTCGCCCCCCACACCCTCGAGGTCGCGGCGATGTGGGCGGTGCTGACGCGGCTCGAAGAGCCGAAGAAGCACCAGCTCGCGCTGCTCCAGAAGATGAAGCTCTACGACGGCAAGGTCTTGCCGGGCTTCACCCAGGACAACGTCAAGGAGCTGCGTAAGGAGACCGAGCGCGAAGGCCTCGACGGCATCAGCCCGCGCTACGTCCAGGACAAGATCTCCAACGCCCTCGTCCGCGAAGGTTCCGAGGGCTACATCAACCCCTTCATGGTCCTGAACCAGCTCGAGAAGGGGCTGGCGAGCCACTCCCTCATCGCAGCCGAGGACAGCAAGCGGTACCGCGAGCTCATCGGGGTGGTGAAGTCCGAGTACGAGCTGATGGTGAAGAACGAAGTGCAGCGCGCCATCAGCGCCGACGAGAAGGCTATCGGCCGGCTCTGCGCCAACTACATCGACAACATCCGCGCCTACGCCCTGAAGGAGAAGGTGAAGAACCCCTACACGGGCAAGGACGAGGAGCCCGACGAGCGCCTCATGCGGTCCATCGAAGAAAAGATCGACATCGCCGAGAGCCGCAAGGAAGATTTCCGGCGGGAGATCATGAACTACATCGGGGCCCTGGCGATCGAGGGCAAGAAGTTCGAATACAGCACCAACGACCGGCTGCGCCGGGCCCTCGAGATGAAGCTCTTCGAGGACCAGAAGGACTCGATCAAGCTCTCGAGCTTCGTCTCGAACGTCATCGACAAGGAAACCCAGGACAAGATCGACGTCATCAAGGGGCGCCTGATCAAGTACTACGGGTACAACGAGGCGTCGGCGACGGACGTACTGAGCTACGTCGCGAGCATTTTCGCCCGCGGTGACGTGAAGGAGTAGGGAGGGCAGGCCTTCCCCATTTGTGGGGAGGGATCTCAATTCCGGCCGCTCCGGCGGCTTCTGGCAGGCACGGCGAAATTGTGATTCTCTTCCCCAGGGAATTCATGAACCGACTCATTGCCTTCACTTTTGCGGTCGCCCTCGCGGCGCTGCCCATCACGGCGGCGGCCCAGGACGACGACGCCCGAGCTCTCTTCCAGCGCGGCCAGACGGCCTACCAGCA
>QMMC01000433.1 GCA_003647065.1 Deltaproteobacteria bacterium
CGGAATGCCCGCCGACGCGGGGGCCGATGGCGGCTGCGCGGCGTGTTCGGCGACGCGCTACGACGAGGTGGGGGGCGGGACGATCGAGGACCCGTACCTGATCGCGACGCCGGAGCAGTGGATCGATCTCGCCAACAGCCCGGCGGGGTGGGCGAGCCAGTATCGCGTCGTCCAAGACATCGACCTCGGTACCATCCCGGGTGACCATCCGTCGGTAGGCTCCGAAACGATGCCCTTCACGGGCGGCGTCGACGGCAACGGCAAGATCATCCGCCGATACCGGACCACCACTGGGGCCTCCTATTCCGGCCTCTTTGGCCACGTCGCGACCATCGGACCGGTCATCCGCGACTTGGCCGTGATGGACGCCGAGGTCACGGGCGGCGTACGATCGGGGGCGTTGATCGGTTTCCTCGCCGGAGGAACCGTGCTGCAAGTGGCTTCCTTCGGCGCAGCGTGTCACGTGACGAGCTCGGCGGGGGCGAACCACCGGGGTGGGCTCATCGGCGAGACGGCGTCGCCGGCGATCGTGGTGAACGCGTTTTCCACATGTCGCGTCTCGGGCCGAGGCTTCGGTGTCGCGGGGTTGGTGGGTCACCACGCGGGAACGCTGACCAATGGCTACTATCAAAACGCCACGTTTCCGGTGACCGCGACCAGCCGCGTCGCGGGTCTCGTAGGGTGGAACGTCGCCGGCGGTTCGGTGACGAATACGTTCACCGTCGCTTCGGTGGATGGCAATACGGTCAACGACGACGTTTCACTTCATGTCGGCACCGCCGACGGAGCGGCCGGCAATTCCTTCTTCGATTCGAGTCGCGCCGTGATGAACGGCGGCACGGGAGGAATTCGGGTCAACGGCACGCCCATCGATCTCTTCGACAACCCTGGATACTTCTTCAGCCGCGCCAACGCTCCCCTCGACGCGTGGGCCTTCGGCACGGTCTGGGTCGAAGTCAGTGGCGACTATCCCACCCTCAGCTTCTTGCTACGCGGCAGCTGATTCGGGCTCCCGCGCCCGTCATCACTCAGACAGCGAGGGAGACGACCTGGGGGTTTGCTGGGTCTACCCGGACGTCGATGACGGCCCCCGGCTGAAACTGGGGGATGCGCATCTGCGGGATGACCGACATGGTCTGAACTTGATAGGGGCCCTGGGCCCCCTGGACCTCGAGCACGCACTGGACCTGGGGGTTCATGTTCACCATCGTCCCGGTCTGCTGGATCGAGAGGATCTTCGCCTTCGCCGGGATGCCCGTCTGGCCGAGTTGGTGGTTCGCGCTCAGCTGGTCGACCATCGCCGTGCTCCCGCTGACCATGTTCATGAAGGTCGGGAGCTGGAACCACGCGACGGCGGCGAAGACCGCGCCCATCACGGCGAGGATGAGGCCGGTGACGAAGCTTGCGAAGATCATGACGACCAAGCCGATGAGCACGCCGAAGGCGCCGAGACCGGCAAGGCCGAACTGCACCATCTTGAGCTGGCCGCCGGCGGACGCGAGGGCGCCCTGGGCCTTGGCGTAGGGGTTGGCGCCCGGCGCCATGCCCGGAACGGCGCCCATGGGCATGGCGACGGCAGCGTGGGGCGCTACGGCTTGGACCGGGGCCTGACCGCCGAAAGCCGCCGGAGCCCCGGCGCCCGGCATCGGTGTCGCGAGGGCGGCCTGGCCCATCGAAACCGGCCGGGGCTGGCCCCCAGCGGCGATGCGCTGACTCTCCTGGTCGACCATCCCGTGGAAGTGGCCGTACTGCTGCGGCGCCGCCCCCATGGTCGTATTCCAGTGATTGGCGATCTGCATCCAGTCCGCCTGGGAGATCCCGTAGGCGGCGATCATGCCTTCGTAGCCCCGCGCTTTAACCACTGCGCTCATCGCCACGTAGTCCTCGAAGCTCGCCGTCACCTGCCCGCCGCGCCGCTGGGCGAGGTAGCCGTTGTAGAGCGCCATGTACTGGGTGGCCGTTTGACCCATGTCCGACACGTCCTGCATCTTGGCGGTCCACCCGGCCTTGGCCGCCTCCCAGTCGGCCGCGTTCACGCCTTCGGCGCCAACCAGCCTCGCCTGCTCGTTCGGGTCCTGCGTATCCCCGACGACCGCCGCGAGCTGCGCATAGCGGTCGAGATCGATGCCATTGAAATTCGTCATAGCTCCTCCACAGCCGGCACCCTAGGCCCGTGCCTGATCGGCGTGCAAGGAGTTGTCACACCCTTCCCTCGAGCTAACCCTTCACTTCGGGAGCTTGGCGAGCCACCGACGCATCGGGGCTGGCGCCCCGCGAAGCTGCGCCGCGTCGACCGTCGGCAGGGGCGCCGCGCTCTTCGTCGACCAAAAGAGCAACGGCGCACCCCGTTGGTGGCGAGCGTAGTCGAGGAAACACGCCGCCGCCTTCGATGAGTAAGTCGTATCGAGGGGGACGGGGTTATCTGAAAACGCGTTGATCGCACGCCGCCCCTCGGTCGTCGCGTGGCCATAGCCGCTGCCGAGGAAGGCGCCGTCGACCTCGAGATTTCGGCGCAGCTCGTCGGGCGAGAGTTCGAGCTTCCGGTCCTCGGTGAGCATAGCGAGCTCCCGGGACACCGCGATGGCGAGGCGAAGGATGCGAGAAACCGAGGTGACGGGCCACGGCGTCACCCGGACTGCCACCACCCGAGGCGGTGCTGGCGCGCCGCGACCATCGACGAAGCCGAGGCCCATGCGCGCGGCGTGGTGGAAGCCGACGAGGAGCCCCGCCGTCGTGCAGGTCGATCCCACCCCGACCACCACCGTCTTGGGGCGCGGCAGCTCGCCGCGGTCGACCTGCTGCGCCACTTCGAGGGCCGCCGAGACGTAGGCCAAGGCGCCGCGCGGCGTTGCGCCGCCGGGGACCATGACCTCCGCGAGACCCCCGTCGCGCGCGATACGTCGCCGGGCCCGGACCATGCCGAAGGGCAACGCCGACCAGTGGGGGAGCGTCACGAGTTCGGCGGCCCTGGTCGCGACGACGCGCAGGTTGTCGGCGGCGGTCTCCGACACGGGCTGGGGAAAGAGCACCGCCCCCGGGACGAGGCCCACCCGGGGGGCGTGCAGCACCGTCGCCGCCGCGTGGTTCGAGCCGAAGGCCCCGGTCGAGATGACATGAGACGCACCAGAGTCGAGGGCCGCACCAAAGAGCACCTCGAGGGTGCGGACCTTGTTCCCGCCGTAGACGGGAGAGGACAGGTCGTCGCGCTTGACCCACGCCGGAAACCCCCGCGTCCCAGCCGCGGTCATCACCGCCGTCAGATCTTCGACGGGCGTCGGGAATTCGCCGAGGTCGGCGAGGGGGAGCCGGGCTTCGAGCCGCGGCCAAATGGCGTTGATGGGGCGCTCCACCAGGCGTTGCCTTTCGCATCGAGGTGTAACACACCTCGTTCATGACCCGCGACGAGAGGCTCGCACTGCTCAGCGAGCTGTGGCGGAAGGAGCGCGACACGACGCGTGCTCGCTTCGAAGAGGAGCGCCGCGGGGCCTCGCTTTCGGTTCGGGTGGAACGAGGCCTCGCCCTCCGGAACCTTTCCCTCGACGAGCTCTCTCCGGCCCCGGGGACTCGGCTCACGGCGTGGCTCAGCGGCGCCGACGAAGAGGGCCTCGACACCGTACGCCTCGGCCCCGGGACGCCGGTGCGCCTCTGGTGGGACGACCCCGAGCAGGAAAGTGCGGTACCCGCCGTCGTCGCTCGGCGCCGGGGCGCGAGGATTGCGGTGGTGATCGACGAGGCCTACCCGGCTCGTCTCGACGAGGGCTCCTTTCACCTCGACGTCGACGCCCCGCAGACGACGTTCACCCGCGGAGAGCGCGCCATCGCGAGCTTTCGCGACCCACCCAAGGACGACCCCCGGACCGCCCTGGCGCCCGTCCTCTTCGATGGCCAGGCACCGGAATTCGGTGAGACGCCCGAGGTCACTTTCTTCGACGAGGCCTTGCACGAGGCCCAACGAATCGCCGTCGGCCGCGCGTTGTCTGCGAAGACCATCGCCCTCATCCACGGCCCCCCGGGGACGGGCAAGACGCGCACCCTGACCGAGGTCGTACGCCAGGCGGTGCACCGGGGTGACCGGGTCCTCGTCACCGCGGCGAGCAACACCGCCGTCGACAACCTCGCCGAACGCCTCGCGGCGGCGGGCACCCCGGTCGTTCGCCTCGGTCACCCCGCACGGGTCTCGACGGCCATGGAGCCGCGCACCCTCGACGCCTTGCTCGGCGCGACGGACGCCTTCCGCCTCGCGCGGACCTGGACCCGGGAGGCCAACGCCCTCCGCCGCAGGGTGGACTCGCGATCGAGCCGTCGCCGCATGGACCGGCGGGAGCGGCGGGAGCTCCTGGGCGAGTCGCGGCGCCTGATGCGCGACGCTCGCAAGTACTTGAACACCGCTCGCCGACGCATCGTCGACGGGGCCCCGATCATCGCGGCGACCGCCGCCGGCGCCGACAGCCGCATCCTCGGCGACGGAGCCTTCGACCTAGTGGTCCTCGACGAAGCGACCCAAGCGACCGACCCCCTCGCCCTCGCTGCCCTCGGGCGCGGGCCCCGGGCGGTCCTCGCCGGCGACCCCCAGCAACTGCCTCCGACGGTCATCGACCTCGAAGCCGCGAGAGCAGGCCTCGGCCGCACCCTCTTCGAGCGCCTCGCCGAGAGCTCACCCGGGGCCGCGGTACTGCTGACGCTCCAGCATCGCATGCACGAGGCGCTCATGCGCTTTCCGTCGGAGACCATGTACGGCGGCCGCCTCGAGGCGGCACCGGAGGTCGCAAACCATACCCTCCGGGACATCGGAATCACTGACGACCCCCTACGCCCCGGTCCTCTGGTCTTCGTCGACACCGCAGGCCGGGGCTGGGAGGAGAGCCGCGGGGCCGACGACCCGAGCGTGCGCAACGTCGACCAGGGGGCGCGGACGGCGGCGGAGGTGCGCCGGCTTTTGCGGCGAGGAATCGCACCGACGGATGTCGCCGTCATCACTCCCTACTACGCCCAAGCGCGCCTGCTGCGAGAGGCGTTGAAGGAGTCATACCGCGATGGGTTGGAGATCGGCACCGTCGACGGCTTTCAGGGCCGCGAAAAGGAGGCCGTGGTCGTCGATCTGGTGCGCAGCAACGACAACGGGGAGCTCGGATTCCTCACCGAGACCCGCCGCATGAACGTAGCGATCACCCGCGCCAGGCGCTTTCTATTGGTGATCGGGGACAGCGCCACCCTCGGCGCACACCCCTACTACCAGAAGCTCCTGACCGCCTTCGAAGAGTCCGGCGCGTGGATCAGCGCCTGGGCCGACGACCCCGACGCGCTATTCTGACCCGCAACCTCTACAAGGGTGCAGGTGAAGAGCGTGAGTATGCGGATAACGATCCTCGGCAGCGGTAGCCGGGGCAACGCGGCCCTCGTCGAGGCGGGGACGACACGGGTCCTCGTCGACGCGGGGCTCTCGGTGCGCCAGGTTCGTCTGCGCGCCGAAGCCGCCCGGGGCGAGCGCCTCGACCGGGTCGACGCCGTGGTCCTGACCCATGGCCACGGCGACCATGTGGGCCACGCCCGGACCATCGCCAAGGCGTGGGGTGCCCCCGTCTATCTGACCGAGGCCACCCGCCGGAACCCCCACCTCAGCGCGCTGCGCGGCGTGCGGCTCTTCGGGTCCGATACGCAGTTTGCCATCGGCGAGCTGTCCATCGACCCGCACCCCATCCCCCACGATGCGCCTCAAGTGGCCCTGGTCTTCGAGAGAGAAAACGCGCGGGCGGCGTTGGTGACAGACCTCGGCGAAGTGCAGGCAAGCCTCCTCGACCACCTGCGCGACGTGCCCACGCTGCTCATCGAAGCCAACCACGACCCGGCGCTGCTCGCCGCGGGCCCCTACCCCGCCCCGCTCCAGGACCGCATCCTGAGCGGCGTGGGGCACCTCTCGAATATGCAGACCGCCGCCGCCCTCGGCGAACTCGGCTCGGGCCTCCGGGAGGTGGTGCTCATGCATATCTCCGAGACCAACAACCAAGGCGCGCTGGCGCAGGCCGCCGCCGAAGAGGCCCTCGCGGGTCACGAGGCGACGGTGCGCCTCGCGCACCAGGTCGAGCCACTCACGGTCGACGTCGGCGCGTGAATCACCGCTAGAGCAGCGACATCAAGTATGCGTAGGCACGAATGCCCTGCTCGACGTTCTCGATGGAGATGCGCTCGTCGATGCCGTGGATGCGCGACCGTTCATCGGCGTCGAGGGTGAATGGCAGGAAGCGGAAGGTCGGAATGCCGGCCTGGGCGAAGTACCGGGCGTCTGTGGTGCCGGGGGTCAGCATCGGCACCACGATCGCCTCGGGGAAGGTCGCGGCGAGGGCGGCCTCGAGGCGGTCCCAGCGCTCGCCCTCCATGGCTTGCACCGGCGTATCGCCCCAGTCCGTGAGAACCCGGACCTCGACCGAGGGGTCCCCGATGACGCTCTCGATGCGGCGAAGCATGGCGTCGAGGTCGCTGCCCGGAAGCAGCCGGAGGTTCACCGTCGCGACGGCCCGGGCCGGGATGACGTTGTCTTTCACGCCGCCCCGGAGGATGGTGATGGCGATGGTATTGCGCACCGTCGCCGCGGTGGCGGGCTTTGCCTTCAGCTGATCGACGATCAGCCCGCCGAAGAGCCAGCGATTTGCGAGCACCAGGCGCTGGCCGAGGGGCAGGTGGTCGGCGGTGCGGTCGAGGAATTGCTCGACGGGTTCGATGACCCGGGTGGGCTCTTCGTACTCGGCGAGGCGGCCGAGGGCCCGGGAGAGCACGTGGGTCGCGGCGTCGGTCCGGGGCATCGACGAGTGACCGGGTTCGCCTTCGGCGGAGAGCTCGAGGGTGACGAAGCGCTTCTCGGCCACGGCGACGGCCGCGAGCGTGAGGCCGGGGAAGATGTCGTCGAGGACCGCCGAGCCTTCGTCGATGAGCAGATAGGGTTCGCCGAGCACGCCGAGGTGTCGCGCGACGATGGCGCCGGAGCCGCCGCGGCCCCCGATCTCCTCGTCCGGGACGATGAGCAGGCGTACCTCTCGCC
>QMMC01000434.1 GCA_003647065.1 Deltaproteobacteria bacterium
CCCATGCCGCCCTCTCCGAGCACGCCCTCGACGAGGTATCGGCCATCGATGGTGCGGCCGATGAGCGGGTCCGCCGGGGCGAGCGACGGTGGCCGCCCCCCTTCGCCCTCGATCACCCGAAGATGGTCTGCTTCGCTACTCATTCAACAAGCGCTCCCCTCGAAGCCTCACGTAGGTCCGTCCCTACTCTGAGCCCCTCGCAGACCTCGTTGTTACGAACGAGGGCCCCGAATGGTTCAGAGCATCGACGGATTCTAGGACGAGGCAAAAGATCTGCCACTCCTAAACAGTGTCGAATGGAGCGTTTAGGCGCCCGAGGCCTTGGATCGGCGCTCGCGAATGGCAGCCTGAGCCGCCGCGAGGCGGGCCACCGGCAGCCGGGGCGGTGAGCAAGACACGTAGTCCAGTCCGCTCTCGTGACAGAACTCCACGGACTGGGCTTCGCCCCCGTGCTCACCGCAGAGTCCGAGCTTGAGGTCGGGTCGAGTCTTCCGCCCCCGCTCACACGCGATCTTCACCAGCTCTCCGACGCCCCGGCGGTCGAGGCGAACGAAGGGATCGATCGAGAGCAGCTTCTTGTCCGGTGCGATGTAGGCGGGGAGGAACCGACCCGCGTCGTCCCGGCTGATGCCGAAGGTCGTCTGGGTCAGGTCGTTCGTCCCGAAAGAGAAGAACTGAGCGGTCTTGGCCAAGTCATCGGCGACGAGGCACGCCCGGGGCAGCTCGATCATCGTCCCGACCTGATAGTCGATCTGCACGCCGGCGGCCTCGAAGACCTCGTCGACGACCGCACGAACCACCGTCGCCATGAGCTCGAGCTCTTCGGCGAGGCCGACCACCGGGATCATGATCTCCGGCGCGACGCTGATGCCCTTCTTCGAGCAAGCCACCGCGGCTTCGGCGAGGGCGCGACACTGCATCCGGTAGATCTCCGGCGCGGTCACTCCCACGCGAACCCCGCGATGGCCGAGCATCGGGTTGACCTCGGCCATGTTCCGGGCCCGGTCCCGGACGACCTTCACGGCCACCCCGAGGGCCTCGGCGACACGCTCCATTTCGGCGTCCTCCCGGGGGAGGAACTCGTGCAAGGGCCAGTCCAAGAGGCGCACTGTCATGGGCTTCCCGTCGAGGGCGGTGAACATGCCCTCGAAGTCCGTCCGCTGCATCGGCGCGACCAAGTCCAGCCACTTCGCCCGCTGCTCTTCGTCCTCGGCGAGGGCCATGCAGCGCACCGCGGCGAGGCGGTCCTCGGCGAAGAACATGTGCTCGGTGCGGCAGAGCCCGATGCCTTCGGCTCCATAGGACACGGCGACCCGCGTCTCCCGGGGGGTGTCCGCGTTGGTGCGCACCCGGAGGCGACGCCGCTCGTCGGCCCAGCCCATCAGGGTGTCGAACTCGGGGACCTTCGCCGCCGCCTCGACGTCGAGGGCGCCCTCGTAGATGAGGCCGTTCGTCCCGTCGAGGGTGATGACGTCGCCGGGCTTCAGCACCGTCACCCCAGCCTCGGTGCGAACGGTGACTGTCTGGGACTGATAGTCGACGTTCAGGTCGCCAACCCCGGCAACGCAGCTGCGGCCGAGGCCACGAGCGACGACGGCCGCGTGGGAGGTCATGCCTCCGGTCGCGGTGACGATGCCCTTGGCCGCTTTCATCCCATGGATGTCCTCGGGGCTCGTCTCGCGGCGCACGAGGATCACGTCCTTGCCGTCATTCGCCAGGCGCTCGGCCTCGTCGGCGTCGAGGGCGATGATGCCCATCGCGGCCCCAGGGCTCGCCGGGAGACCGCTCGCCAGGGGGAGGATGCCTCGCTTTTCGAGAACCTCCGGGGCCGGCAGCTGAGCGTGGAGGAGTTGCTCGAGGGACTCGGGGGAGACCCGGAGCACCGCCTCGTCCTCGTCGATGAGCCCTTCGGCGACCATCTCGACGGCGGCCCGAACCGCCGCATGGGCGGTGCGTTTGCCGGACCGGGTCTGGAGCAGGAAGACGCGTCCCTCTTCGACGGTGAACTCGATGTCCTGGATGTCCTTGAAGTGCGTCTCGAGGCGCGTCGCGATGGCGGCGATCTCGGCAAAGGCCTCGGGGTGGGCGCGCTCGAGGGACCGGTCTTCGCGACCGGGGGGGGACGCCTGGGCCGTCAAAGGCTGGGGCGTGCGAGTCCCGGCGACGACATCCTCGCCCTGGGCGTTCTCGAGGTACTCGCCGTAGAGCAGCTTGTCCCCGGAAGACGGGTTGCGAGTGAAGGCGACCCCCGAGCTGCTCTTGTCCCCGAGGTTGCCGAAGACCATCGCCTGGACGTTGACGGCGGTCCCGGTGTCGTCGGGGATCTCGTGCATCGCGCGGTAGACCACGGCGCGGGGGTTACCCCAGGACTCGAACACCGCGAGGATGGAGCCCCAGAGCTGCTCCCGGACGGTGCCCGGGAAAGGTTTACCCGCGCTCTTGGCGATGTTCTGGAAGCGCCCCACGAGGCTCTGGAGATCCTTCGCCGGCACATCTTGGTCCCGCATCGCGGGGTCGCCGAGGCCGCTCTTGACGTCGTTGAAGGCGTCCTCGAAGTCATTGCGGTCCAGGCCGAGGACGACGTCGCCATACATCTCGAGGAAGCGACGATAGGCGTCGAACGCGAAGCGGCGGTTGTCCATGACTCGGGCGAGGCCATCGGCCGTCGCGTCGTCGATGCCGAGGTTGAGGATGGTATCCATCATGCCCGGCATCGAAACGACGCCGCCGGACCTGACCGAGAGCAAGAGCGGCGCCTCGGCGTCACCGAGGCGCTTGCCGACGTTCTCCTCGAGGGACGCGAGTGCTTTGTCGACCTCGGCCTCGAGCCCTTCGGGGATCTTGCCGGTGGCGCTGAAGGCGCGGCAGGCCTCGGTGGTGATGGTGAATCCCGGAGGCACCGGGATCCCGAGGCGGGTCATTTCGGCAAGACCGGCCCCTTTGCCTCCGAGCAGCAGCCGCGGCTCGGGTGTATCGATGACGTCGTTGAAACCGTAAACGTATCTAGTCATGTGGACAGCTCGTGGAAATGGGCGATGGCGGTGACCGTTCGGGCAATGCTCCCGAGCAGCCGCAGCCTGTTGTCGCGGAGCAAATCGTCATCAACCATGACGAAGACCTCCTCGAAGAAACGATCGATGGGGCCGCGCAGTTCGCGGGCCACCGCAGCCAGTGCGTCGTCGTAGGCCCCGCGGGAAACATCATCCGAGAGCGTACCCTCGAGGCCGGCGAACGCGTCGGCGAGGGCCTTCTCGGCGCCGTCCTCGAAGAGCGCCGGGTCCGGCTCACCGGCGGGAGCGTCCTTCGCGATGTTGAAGGCCCGCTTGAACGCCACCGTGAGGGATTCGTACTCGGGCATTTCCCGGAAGCGGGCCACGGCGCCGACACGCGCTGAAAGGTCTCGAAGGCTCTCGCCGTCCCAGGCCCCGAGGCAGGCTTCGACGAGATCCGTCGGGTAGCGACCGGAGTAGTAGGCCTTCAGGCGGGCCCGGAAGAAGGCAGTGAGGGCGTCGACAACCTCATCGGTCGCACCGAGGACCCCGTCGGGGTAGGCACCGACCGCGGCGCCGAGGAGCGCGCTGAGGTGTACGTCGGTGGGGCCATCGAGGGCAATGCGAATGATACCGAGGGCGGCTCGCCGGAGGGCGAAGGGATCGGCGGAGCCGGTGGGCACGAGGCCGATGCCAAAGCAGCCCGCGAGGGTGTCGGCGCGGTCGGCGATGGCGACGGCCGCCGAGACCGGGCTCGTCGGCAGGCTGTCCCCGGCGCCGCGCGGCAGGTAGTGCTCGCGAATCGCCGTGGCGACGTCGTCGTCGACGCCCTGTTCGCGAGCGTAGAACTCGCCCATCTCGCCTTGGAGCTCCGGGAACTCACCGACGATGAGGGTGACGAGGTCGACCTTGGCGAGACGCGCCGCGCGGGCCGCGGCCTCACCGTGCCTGGCGCCGCCGAGGTCTCCGAGATGGGCGGCGAGGCCCACGACCCGGCGGACCTTGTCGCCGACGGAGCCGAGCTTCTTCTGAAAGACGACGTCGTCGAGGCGCGGCACTCGGGCTTCGAGGGACACCTTCCGGTCCTCGTCGACGAAGAAGCGCGCATCGGCGAGGCGCGCCCGGAGGACCCGGTCGTTGCCCTTGGCGATGATGTCCGGGGCGTTGGCCGTGTTGACCACGTTGAGGTAGCGCGGGAGCAGCGTGACGCTTTCGTCGGCTGGGTCGCTTGCCTCGACGGCGAAATAGCGCTGGTGGTCCCGCATGACGGAGACGATGACGCTGCGCGGTAGGTCGAGGAACGAAGCGTCGAAGCTCCCCGGCACCACGAAGGGCTCCTCGACCATGCCCGCGCACTCGCCGACGAGGAACGCATCCTCGACGAGCTTGCCACCCATCTCCTCGGCGGCGGCCGCGAGGGCCTTTTCCATGCGCTCGCGACGCTCCGACGAGTCGACGTAGACGTGAGCTTCGCGGAGGGCATCGACGTAGGCGCCGGCCGTCTCGACCTCGAAGGTCTCGGGGGAGAGGAAGCGGTGCCCCCGGGTGCCCCTGCCAGCATCGACCGACGCAAAGGTCATCGGCACGACCTCACCGCCGTGCAGGCACACGACCCAGTGAATCGGCCGGCCGAAGGCCACGTCGCCGGCGCCCCAACGCATCGACTTCTGGAACGGGATCTTTCGGCAGAGTTCTTCGAGGATCTCCGGGAGGACCTCGGCTGCTGCGCGTCCGGTCTCGGCGCGGGTGTAAGCGATGTACTCGCCCTTGTCGGTGGTGACGACGCGAAGGTCATCGGGGCTGACGCCCTGCTTCCTGGCAAACCCCTCCCCCGCTTTGGTGAGCTTGCCCTCGTCGTCCATGGCGACCCGCTTCGGCGGACCTACGACCTCCATCGAGAGGTCCTCCTGGCGTTCGGCGACCCCTTCGACGAGGAGGGCCAGGCGACGCGGCGTGCCCAGGGGACGGATGGCACCGTGGGCCACCCGGGCGCCCTTCATGAGCCCCTCGAAGAGGGCGGGCATGGCCCCGAGGGCCTTGTCGAGGAAGGAGGCGGGGAGCTCTTCGGTCCCAATCTCGAGGAGCAAATCTTGAGCGGACATCATACCTCGGTGCTTCGTTATCAGACGGTCGGCGGGTCGTCCACGGGACTCGTTGCGGAGCCGAGTGCGGTCTGGGCCAGAAGCAGGGCCCCGGCAATCCCGGCGCCGGCTCCGAGCCCCGGGGGGACCACATATTCATCGATGCCATCGCCGAGGGCGTCGTGATTCAGGTACCCCCCGAGGGACTCGGCGAGGCTCCGGCGAACCCGCGGAAGCAGCCCCGGTCGCCCACTGACCGAGCCCCCGACGACGATCCGAACCGGGGAAAGCAGCAAGACCGCCGGCGCCAACCCTGCCCCGAGGTATCGGCCCACGAGGTCCCATACGGGATCGTCGTCGGGGAGGTCCTCGCCGGGCCGGCCGGTCCGGGCCGCGATGGCGGGACCACTCACCAGGCCCTCGAGGCAGCGGCCGTGAAACGGGCACGCCCCCTCGAAGGGGTCCGGCGTTCCATCGGCGAGGGGCAGAACCGGGAGCAGGATGTGACCGAACTCGGGGTGCAAGAGGCCGTGGAGGGGCCGGCCGCCGACGAGCACGCCGGCACCGACTCCCGTTCCAACCGTGACGTAGAGGCAGGGGTCCGCGCCCTGCGCAGCACCGAGGCGCTGCTCCCCGAGGGCCGCGGCGTTGACGTCCGTGTCGAGGGCCACGGGCACACCGAGGCCAGCCTCGAGGATGGCGCGGACCGGCACATCGTCCCAACCCGGCTTCGGCGTACGAAGGGTGGCCCCGGCGGCGAGGTCGAGGGGGCCGAACATGCCCACCCCGAGGCTGTCGACCGGGTGCTTGCGAAAGAACTCGACAACCTGGCCCAGGGTCTCGTCGGGGGCTCCCGTCGAAATGCGGACCTGGTCTAGAAGCTTCGTCGGACTACGACCGACGGCGCAGACGAATTTCGTGCCTCCGCCCTCCACCGCCCCGTAGAGCGGCCCGGCGCTCACTCGGCAGCCTCGTCAGCCTGGCCGTTGCCGGTCTCTCGAAGGAGCGGAAAGCCGAGAGCTTCCCGTTGGGCGTACCAGCTCTCGGCGGTCGCCCGGGCGATCATGCGAACCCGACCGATGAAGCGCTGGCGCTCGGTCACGCTGATCGCCCCGCGGGCGTCGAGGACGTTGAAGTAGTGGCTGCACTTGATGACGCAGTCGTAGGCCGGGAGGACCAGGCGCGCGAGGGGGTCGTCGCTCTCGAAGACGAGGGCTCCTTTCTTGCCACGCTTGTCCCGGAGGCCGAGCAAGCGCTTGCACTCCACCTCGTACTCGTCGAACCACCGAAAATGCTTTTCGACGTCGGCGCGCTCGAAGTTGTAGGTGCTCCACTCCCACTCGCGGCGCTTCGCCACCTCGCCGTACTTGACCCCCGCGGCGTACTCGAGATCGTAAACCGTATCGACGTTCTGCAGATACATCGCGATACGCTCGAGGCCGTAGGTCAGCTCGCCGCTGATGGGTTTGCAGTCGATGCCGCCGCACTGCTGAAAGTAGGTGAACTGACTGATCTCGAGGCCATCGAGCCAGACCTGCCAGCCGAGGCCCCAGGCGCCGAGGGTCGGCGACTCCCAATCGTCCTCGACGAAGCGGATGTCGTGGCGAGACGGGTCGGTGCCAATGGCCCGGAGTGAGTCGAGGTAGAGCTCCTGAATCTCGAGGGGCGAGGGCTTCAGGATGACCTGGTACTGATGGAACTGCTGGAGGCGGTTCGGATTGTCCCCGTAGCGCCCGTCCGTCGGGCGCCGCGAGGGCTCGACGTAGGCGACGTTCCACGGCTCGGGGCCGATGGCCCGGAGGAACGTATTGGGGTTGAAGGTGCCGGCGCCGACCTCGGAGCCATAGGGCTGCACGATCAGGCAGCCGTGGTCCGCCCAAAAACGCTCGAGCGTGAGGATGAGTTCCTGAAACGTCTGAGCCATCACTCCTCCTCGTCGTCGTCGGCGTCGTC
>QMMC01000435.1 GCA_003647065.1 Deltaproteobacteria bacterium
CTTCGCGGACCTCGTCCGGGTTGTCGCTCGACAGCTTCGGCACAATCGTGTCGACCGTCAGGGCTGGCTCATCGCCTTGCCCCTGGCTCTGTTGACGACGATTACGCCGGTTTTGCCGCTGCGCAGCGGCGGCGGCGGGGAGGGCGAAGCTCGCGAGGAGCAGGAGAATCAATAGGCGGTACATGTCGAGACCTCGACGTCCGAGCCGGGAAAAAGGTGCCGGGTACGGGGCCCTGGCACGAGCGATGCGCCGGGAAATAGCTGGTTTTTGCTGTCCCCGCAACGCGGCTCTGGAATCTCCGGGTGTGCACTGCGCCTTACACCGCGGTAGGCGGACCGCGGCGCCCCGCCGAAACGCCGAAAACCTGCTCTCATGTAGGTTCATGTGGTAGAAAAGTATTGACTTTCCTATGAAGGATGCCCTCGAACAACCCTCCGTGAGCAGCCCTCGGGCCCTCCGTGAGCTCTTCTCCCGATTTCTCGCCCGGCGCCGGGTTCTCTTGGCTGCCCTCGGAGGCCTGGTCGTCGTCTTTGGCGCGCTACGGTTCTCGGACGGCGCGGACGCCGGGACCCCGGAGGCGTCCCTCGCCCTAGCCCTCGGGCCCCAGGGCCTCGTCGTCGACGAGGACTCGGTCCGGTGGCTCTCCGAGGGCGGCGTCTTGAGCTCCCGGGTCGTCGTTTTTCGGGCCCTCAGAGACGGCGATGAGGCCCATGACATCTTCTACGCCGAAGCGCGGCCGGGGCGCGATGGGGCCCTCCTCGACGTATCCTGGGTTTGTAACCTCACTCACACGGCCTCCGCCGATGAGGGCGCGCTCATCGACCTCGGGTGGCGGGTGGCCTACCTCTCGGAGGTCGGCGGTCGGGTCGATGCGGTGACGGTCATCGACGTCGGCGGGCAGCCCGCGGTTCTCACGGAAGACTGGCCTCTCCGGGCCCGGCTTCAAGATCGCGTGACCAACATCCAGGAGACGGGACGGAGCGCCGGCATCGGGCGGGTTCGCTATCGGCTCCTCGCTCCCGTCGAAGGAGCGACCTTGCGCGCCGAGGACGGCATGTTCTGGGTGTCCCTCGGCGAAGAGGTCCTCGTTCTCGACCCCGGTGCCGAGGCCCCTCGAGAGGGGGCCGCCCTGGTCGAGGTGACCCCGAGCACCAAGGGCATGCCCGGCACGATCACCTGGGTGGTCGACACGGTGCGCAACCTCTCCTTCGTCGGCCCCGCCCCGATCGAGTGGCTCGAGCATACGGTCTTCGGCTTCAAAGATGCCGCCGAGCGTGCGTTCTATAGCGTCGTCGGCACCGACACGGAGGCCGAGGCCGCGGACGACCTCGGGACCGCCGACCTGAGCGAAGAAGAGCGGCGCCTTCGACTCGAACTTTCGGTCACCGACCCGGAGCTGGGCTGGCCTCCGGCGCCCCTCACGACGGTTCTCGCGCGCGGGGTTCCGGGAGAAGGGGAGTGGAACGCGGTGGTCGACGACCCCTTCGTGAACTCCTACCCGAACGCCCCGCCGGCGTTCTATCAGAGCTTCATCCGCGCCGACCCAGAGCGCTCCTATACGCGCGTCTACGTCACCATGTGGGATCCGCGGCAGGTACAGTTGCACATCGTCAGCGGGACCCGCGAGCCCGAGAGCGCGACCGGCGAGACCGGGCGCGGCATGGCGCCCCGGGATCCCGAGACCCTGCGTTTTCTGGTGGGCGGATTCAACGGCGGCTTCCAGGCGCTGCACGGAGAGTTCGGGATGATGTCCGAAGGCCGGGTCTATCTGCCGCCCAAGCCGTGGGCCGCGACGGTCGCGGTCTACGACGATGGTCGAGTGGCGATGGGCTCGTGGCGCGGCCCCCCCGAAGGGGTGCGCAGCTACGAAGAACGTTGGGCGACAGAGCAGATCCCCGAGGACATGGTGGCCTACCGGCAGAACCTCACCAGCGTCGTCGAGGACGGTGTCATCAATCCCTGGGAGCGCTGGTGGTGGGGGGCGGCTCCGGCCAACGCCGAGGAGCAGACCTACATCGACCGGACCGGGCTCTGCCTCACCGAGGAGGGCTTCCTCGCCTACTTCTGGGGCAAGTCGATGGGGCCCGTCGCTCTCGGCAACGCGATGCTCGCATCACGGTGCGTGCGCGGCATGCACCTCGACATGAACAGCCGCCACACGGGCTTCGAGTTCTATGACGTCGCCCGGGTGACCGAGGGGTTCGCCGCCCTCGACCGAGACCTCGACGAAGATTCGGAGTTCGAAGGGCCCATGCCCTTCTCCGACGAGTTCGTGCTCCGAGCCAAGAAGGGCGTCCGGCGCATGAGTCAGATGCGCTTCCCGCGGTACTCGGGCCGCGACGCCCGCGATTTCTTCTACCTGACCCTGCGCCCGACCTTGCCCGGCCCGGCGCTGCCGAGCGACCAAGACGGCAGCCAAGATGACGGCCAAGACGGCGCGGGGGTATTCACGACCACCGGCCTTCCCCACGCGGGGTGGCCCCACGCATTTGCTCGTACCTTCGCCGGAGCAGCAGAAGGAGAGCGCTCTTGGTTCGTGCGCATGGACCCGTCCCGCGTATCGGCCGGGGCAGGGGCCGGGGAGGGTGCGATCCTCGCCTACCTCACCGAGGCGGCTCCTCTGGTCGTCCCCGATGCCCCCCATGCTCTCTATATTGCCAACGGTCGCCACGGTGTCGGCGCGCCTCCCGAGGGAGCGGTCGTGGTGCTCGCGGGATCGCCTGTCTCGGCCGTCCCCGATGCCGGCGCCGCCATCGGCGTGGACCCCGATGGGTTCATTTTGTACGTCGAACGCCAAGAGGGAGACCGGACCTCGGTGGCCGACCGCCTCGCCCAGGCTGGCGCGAGGGGCGCTGTCGCGCTTCCCGAGGGAGTGCGCCTCGCGTTCGCGGTGGACGGGTCGATGATCGCACCGGACTCCTATGAGCGTCCCGTGGACGCGAGCCGGGCGATCGCCCTCCGGGCCCAGCTCGGGGCTCGAACCGAGGTGCTCTTTCCCGAGACCGAGCCCCTGCCGTACCACCGGTGGCGGCGCCTCCAGGACGCTCGGGTTCGGTATCTCCGGGAGGCACCACCCACCTTCAGCCGAGGATCCGAAGGGCTCCGGGACGATGTCGGGGATGCGGCCCCGGGGGACCCCGCCGACGCGGGGGCGCCGTGAGATTCGTCACCAATTGCGGTGAGTGGGCCGTGGGGTTCGCTCGGGGGCTTTACAACTCTCGCAAATCGCGGTGAAAGGGCGTTGCTGGGGAAAAGCCAAGGCCTCGGCAGGGTGCGGAGTCGGATTCGTCGTGCATGCACGCAAAACACACGTAATGACGGTAGCTTCAGTCGGGTTGACCACTGTTGCGCACTTGCCGTACATTCCCGCCACCTTCGCGGTGAGGGGGCCTAGCGTGGTGGTCCGGAGCACTCTTTGCCGGGGCGGTCGCCCAACGGCGAAGCGAGGCGCGCGGTGAAAAAGCCCATCCCGTTTGGTAAATACCTGCTGCTCGAACGTGTGAACGTCGGCGGCATGGCCGAGGTCTTCAAGGCCAAGGCGTTTGGCGTCGAAGGGTTCGAGCGCCTCGTCGCGTTGAAGCGGATCCTCCCGAGCATCGCCGAGGACACCGAGTTCATTAAGATGTTCATCGACGAGGCGAAGATCGCCGTGCAGCTGACGCACGCGAACGTCGCTCAGATCTTCGACCTCGGCAAAGTCGGCGACTCGTACTTCATCGCGATGGAGTACGTCCGGGGCCGGGACCTTCGGGCGATCTTCGACCGCGCGCGGAAGCGCGGGGAGCCATTGCCGGTCCCGATGGCTTGCTACGTGACGATGAAGGTCTGCGAGGGCCTCGACTACGCACACAACAAGCGCAACCCCGCGGGTCGGGATATGCTCCTCGTGCACCGTGACGTGAGCCCGCAAAACGTGCTGCTCTCCCACGACGGCGAGGTCAAAATCATCGACTTCGGCATCGCCAAAGCGGTGGGCAAGGCCAGTAAGACCCAGGCGGGCATCCTGAAGGGCAAGTTCGGCTACATGTCGCCGGAGCAGGTCCGCGGATTGCCCCTCGACCGGCGCAGCGATGTCTTCGCGGTCGGCATCTGCCTCTACGAGGTGCTCACCGGCGAGCGACTCTTCGTCGGCGAGAGCGACTTCTCCACCCTCGAGAAGGTGCGCAACGTCGAGATCATGCCGCCGAGCACCTACAATCGGCGCATCCCCGAGGAGCTCGAGCAGATCGTGCTCAAGGCCCTCGCGAAGGACGTCGACGACCGCTACCAGACGGCGATGGACCTGCACGACGACCTGCAGTCCTTCATGTATACGAGCGGAAACTTCTTCGCGCGCAAGGACCTCTCCGCTTATATGCGGAAGGGGTTCGCCGAAGAGATCGCCAAAGAAAGCGCCCGCGACGAGAAGTACGACAGCCTCGAAATGCCACGGGGCTCGGGCCTCGACGCGTTTGATGGCCTGCCGGCCGCGGGCGGACGGGCCGCGAACGTGAGCGCTCCCGGGCGCATGCCGAAGCGCACGATGATGGGCATGGGCGCGGTGCCGCCTCCGCCCCCCAGTGGTCGTGTGAGCGTGCCCGGCGCCCGGCCTCCACCTCCGCCTCCTCGTTCGTCGGGGCCGCCCCCGCTGCGCCCGAGCAACCCGGGGCCGTCGGCAAACCCACCTGCCAATATGGGGGCGCCGTCCCTCGACATGGACTGGGACGACGAAGAGCTGTCGACTCAGATCTACGACAAGCCGGACGCGATGGCGGCCATGGCTTCCGGTGGGCCTGGCGCCGCCGGGCCCACCATGCCCGACCCCCTGCAGCCGTCATCTTCGAGCCCTGCCGGGCCCCGGCCTCCTGCTTCGGCGCCGCCTTCCGCGGGGCCGCCGACAGTGACGCCCCGGCCGAGTCTCAGGCAGGTCGGTCCGACACCGGCTCCCCGGGGGGCACCGTCGCCTTTCGAGCCCGGGACGACCGGGCCCACCCCCGGGCCACGGTTGCCGGCCAAGGAGAGGCGCGAGCCGACCGCGGTCACCCGCGCCAGCAAAGATGGTCGGGGGCCCTTGGCCGCGGTCGTCGGAGCGTTCCTCGTACTGCTCGTCGCGGGCATCGCCGCGGGCGTGTGGTTCGGAGTCCTCGCCGGGGACCCGGGCACCATCCAGCTCACGACCACACCGCCCGACCCGGTCGTGCGCTTCGACGAACAGCCGGTCCCGGCGACATCGAGCCCGTTTGTCATCCCGAACGTCGAACCGGGGACGATCCATCTCCTCGAGGTTAGGAAGACGGGCTATCGGCCTTGGTCCATGCAGGTCGAGGTGCAGTCCGGCCAGACCCTGGTCCTTCCGCCGGTATCGCTTCAACGCGAGGGCGGCGGTGACGACGCGACCCCCGCTGTCGCAGGCGCGACGCCGACGGGGACCGGCTTCTCTCTCTCGACCGAGCCGAGCGGAGCCAAGGTCTTCATCGACGGCGCCGAAATCGAGCAACGCACGCCCGTCACCCTCACCGAACTCGCCGTCGGCTCCCACACGATCCGTGTCGAGAACGGCGCGCGCTACGCGCCCTGGGAGACCCAGGTCGACGTGCGTGCCGATACGGTCATTCCGCTCCAGGCCGAGCTCGAGCTCGCGCGCATCACCGTGAGCTTCATCAGCGAGCCCTCTGGGGCCACCGTGACCCTCATCCGTGGCTCTGCGCGGCGCAACGTGGGGCGCACCCCGACGAGCGCCGACGTCGACCTCCTCGGTGAGGGGGCCTGGGAAGTCGAGCTCGAGCTGAGCGGTCACGAGCCCGTGACGCGGGCGATCACCCCCGTGGCTGGCGAGGACGAGCTCGAGCTCGAGATTGCCCTCGAGCCTCGACGGGTGGCAGTGCGCACGCCGCGGGTAGCGACGACGCCGCGGCCGCGCCCGACGCCGACGCCCACCCCGACTCCGCGCCCCGTCATGCGCGACCCCGCTCCTGCGACCGGCAACGGCACCTTGCGGGTCAATACCCGGCCGTGGTCCCAGGTCTTCGTCGACGGTCAGCTCATCGGCAATACGCCCCAGATGAACATCCCGCTCTCGGCGGGCAGCCACCGCCTCACCCTGGTGAACTCGGAGTTCAACATCCGGGAGACGGTCAGCGTGCAGGTTCGGCCGGGCGAGGTGACGACGAAGATCATCACGCTGACGCCGGGCGGGTAGCCGCCAGTCGCGATGATCGGCGCCGAGGACTGGAGTCGGCGGGACAAGACCGCCCTAGCAGCGGTTCTCGGGGGGGCGTTCGTCCTGCGCCTCGTCTACCTCACGGAGTACGTGCGTTCGCTGCCCTTCGTGGACGGCCCCGTCGGGGACTCGACCATCTACCTCGAGCAGGCGTTCCACGTGGCCCGGGGCGAGTTCGGTGACGCGACGCTGCTGGCGATGAGCCCGCTTTACGGATACCTGCTCTACCTGGCGGGGGCCCCCGAGGACCTCCTCACGCCAATTGGCCTGCAGTTGCTCTTCGGCGTGGCCAGCACGGGTCTCTTATTTGCCGCCGTTCGTTCTCGCTTCGGGCTCGGGGCGGCCGTTGCGACGAGCGCGCTCTTTTCCACCTACGGCGCTGTTCTTTTCCTCGAATCCAAGCTCCTGAGCGACAGCCTGGGATTGCTGCTCATCATCGCCGCCCAGGTGGCCTATCTCTCTCCTGGTTTCCGTCGGGGGCACGTCGGTATCTCGCTCGCGGCGGGTCTGGTCGCCGGCCTAGCGGTTCTAGCTCGGGCCAGCCTGGTGTTCTGCGCGCCCCTCCTCGTTGTCGCGGCCTTCGTTCCGTGGACCGCGGCGGAGCCCGTGGGGGCCAGGGCCCGTATTCGGCGCGCGACCCTGCTCGGGCTGGGTTTGGGAGCGGTGCTGCTCTTCAACGGCCTGTGGACACAGCACCACAGCGGGCTCTTCGTGCCGGTGGTGCTCGTTTCCCAAACCCTCGAGCGTGCGAGCGGCGACGCGGGTCGCTCCGATAGCATCCACGACCTCTC
>QMMC01000436.1 GCA_003647065.1 Deltaproteobacteria bacterium
CCGACGCTGTTTACGAGCGTGAGACGGTGGAAGACCGGCGACAAAGATAGGCTGCGCGGGCTGCTCGCGACCGGCACGACCTCGCTTGGGTCTCACGCCCCAGGCGACACTGTTTGGTGCGTGAACCAGAGTCACGGAAGGCTTCTCGCTCGTTCCACGGCCCTCCGCGCGTCAGGGAGCCATGGCGTCGAGGTTCTCGAAGACCTCGTTCAACCACGCGATCACCGCTCGAATCTTCGGCACGTGCTGTTTCGAACGATGCACCACGAGCCAAAGCGCGCGCGAAGGAATGGGGCCCACGTCGCGTCCACCGACCTGGCCGGGCACCACTTCCACGAGGCCTTCGAGACGTGACGCGAATCCGAGCGGCAAGACAGCAACGCCAAGGCCCGACTCGACGGCGCCCCCCAGCGACTCGACGTCTTCGACGAGCAAACGTGGGGGCCGAGACGCAAACACACGCTCGGCGTGGCGCTGTTCGGGCACGAGGGAGAGAGAGCCCGTGAGCCCCAACCACGGAGTGCTCACAGATGGAGTCGACTTGCCCGAAATGAAGAGGCCGTAGGACTCGGTGAACACCTTCTGGGCGATCAGATCTCCGCGCTCGGGCCGCATTAGTCGGAGCGAGACGTCGGCTTCACCCGCGGCGAGGCTGCTCAACTGATTGTCGGCCAGGATGCGCAAACCGAGCGCCGGGTGATCCGCATAGAAGGTAGCGAGCTGCTCGACCAGGACCCACCGAACGAGCTCCCCGACTGTCGTGATGGTGACCTGGCCGCGCAGCTCGGGGGTGTGCTCGAGAGCCGCCCGGGCTGAGAGGGCCGCGTCCAACATCGGCTCGATGGCGGCGAGCAACACGTCACCCCGCTCGGTCAGACGCACCGGCGATTCGCGCAGCAGCAAGGGGGAGCCCGCGCTCTCCTCGAGGCGGCTCAGTTGTCGGCTCACGGTCGATTGGCTCACGCCGAGGGCCACCGACGCCGCGGTGAGGCTGCCGAGGCGGGCTACCGCTTCAAAGGTGCGTAGATGGTCCCAGTTCACAACCAGGGCCATCCATATTCGGATGCCTGGCTTCCGCAAATGGCCATTGTCATGCGAATAAGCATGCACCAAGTTGGTCCGAAGCGGGGAGCTCATCATGGAAATTCAGATACTTCGCAACGCCACCACCCTCTTGTCATTTGGTGAGCACCGTCTGCTCGTCGACCCCATGCTCTCGGAGGTCGGGGCCCAGCCGGGCTTCAAGATGGTCGGGGGCGGCCGCCGTCGAAACCCCCTCGTCCCGCTGCCGCCAGGCACCGACGCGCTGCTGTCCTCGGTGACCGGCGTCATCGTCACCCACGAGCACCCGGACCACCTGGACGTGCCGGCGGTGCGTTGGATCAAAGAGCGCGAGCTTCCGGTCTGGGCGAACGGGATCGACGCGGCGAACTTGAAGCGAAAAGGCCTCGACGTGCACGAGCTCGAAGACGGCTCCCTCGGAATGACCGTCGAGACGATTCCTTCGCGTCACGGTCGCGGCCTGGTCGGGTGGTTGATGGGTCCGGTCGCGGGTTACTACCTCGCCCCTGCCGACGAACCGAGTCTCTACGTTACCGGGGACTCGGTTCTCACGGACGCCGTCCTCGCGGCCGTCGACCGACTGAAGCCCGACATCATCCTAGCCCCCGCCGGCGCGGCCAACATGGGGTTCGGCGGTGACATCTTGTTCTCCGTCGACGAACTCGTGACCCTCATCGGGCATGCGCCGGGGAAGGTGGTGCTCAATCACCTCGAGGCGCTGGACCACTGCCCCACGACGCGCACGGGCCTACGGGAGCGCATGCACACCGAAGGTCTCGCGGACCGGGTCTTCGTGCCCGAAGACGGAGAGATCTCGAGCTTCGACGCCCCGACGATCCGAGAGCCCGTGCAAACACGCGCGACGGCTGACGAACCGGGGTTTCAGAAGTGGCTGACGGCGAAATTTGCCGGCACCTGAGGGCGTCAGCAGCGCCGTTCGCACGTCCCCAGGCAACACATATCGTTCCGACCGCGGCAGGTGTTTCCGCAGCTCCCGCAGTTGTCCGGGTCGGTCATCAGGTCGAAGTCTTCGTCCACCATTCCGTCGCAATCGTCGTCGACCCCGTTGCACTGCTCCGCAGTGGGACTGCAGGCATCCGGCGTGCTGCTGTCCGGCGTGCTGCCGTCCGGCGTGCCGCTGTCCGGCGTGCCGCCGTCCGGCGAAGTGCCTCCGAGGGTCGGGTTTTCGCCGGTCCACGGCGTGAGTTCACTCGGGGGCACGTCCACCGGGCGACACCCCGTCTCGGTGCAGGTTTGGTCGCCGGGGCAGCTGGTGGTGATGCAGGACGAGACGAGGTGCATGACCAGCACCCGCGACTCCCCCGGGACGAACTCGAAGCGCGCACGCCGAGAGACGAGCGGCGCTCCCATCAGGCGACCGCTCACGACGACCTCGAAGGGCCCGAGGGCTCCTCCGTCGTGGAGCACGGAGAGCCGGCGCGGGAAGGGCGTGTCCGTGAGGTCAGCAACGGCGCGCTGAACCTCGTCGTCCGGACTGGTCACCGTCGTCTCGAGGGAATCGAGGCCACCAGGCACCGGCATGTCGCTGTCGGTGACGATGAGCACCTCCGTGACGTCGCCGCCGCAGCCGGTGAAGAGCACGACCAGAGTCGCTAGAAAGGAAAGTCGCATGATCAAAACCTCAACACTGCAGGTTCGTAGTCTCCGCCGACCGAGTCAGGGCCCGCCGTAGCCGCCGCCGCGATGATCGCCACGAGGATCACCGCCACGCCCGCCCCGGCTAGCACCCAGAAGAGCGGGCTCGAGAGCACGCTACCGTCGCCGCCGTCGTCCGATTCGGGGGCCCCTTGGAGCACCGGAAGGCCGAAGGTGACGCGCTCCGGCGCCCCCTGGATCACCAAAACCGACCGTTCCTCGGTCGAGCCATCGCCGCGGTGGAGCACGACCTGGTGATCCCCGGGAGATTCGTAGCGCACCACGCCGACGCGCTCCTGAGGGACCGTGTAGTCGTCGACGCTCACCCGCGCGCCGGCGTTTTGGTCGCCGCTGACTTCGATGGTGAGGGTCCCGGCTCGTTCGGCGATTTGAGCGTCGAGGTCCCGGGCATGCCCCTGGAGTTCTTCGTCGGCCAGAGGGTTCCCCGCCACCGATGCCGCGAGATCCCCTGCCTCGCCGATACGCCCGAGCTCGAGATAGGCCGACGCGAGGTTGTATTCGATGCTCGGAGCGGAGTGCAGGAGCAGGGCGTCCTCGAACTTCGAGGCGGCCCGGGGCCAATCCGCCTCCCCCATCGCCGCGACGCCCTCGGCAAAGAGGGTCCGGGCCTGGGCTCGGGGGTCGACGGCTTCCGCGTCCGCCGCGTCCTCCGCGGCCTCCGGCTCCTGCGCCGACGCCGTCGAAACGACCAACGAACCCAATAGAATTGCACCCAGGAGGCTCGTACTTCGCAGAACTATCCTCATTTTCACCACCGCTATCTTACACTGCCCGAGGGCACAGTGAAATTCAGCGACAGATACAAGTTACGCGTCCCCCTCGGCGAGAGCGAACTCGGCGCGGTTTGGGACGCCCTCGACAACGAGACCGACCGGAGCGTCGTCATCGTGATGCTGGAGGACGACGCCCCGGAGGCGCTGATCTCCTTCTTCCAGGAAACCTACGAGAACCTCCGGGACATCGAAGCCCCCGGGATCGTAGAGGTCCTCGACCTCGGAATCACCGAGGACGGCTCGCCCTATGCCAGCGTCGAGAAGCTCGACGGAGAGACCCTCGCCGAGCGTCTCGAGAGCGGTGACGTCGATTTCACGATCGGTGACGTGGTCGAATGGGTCGCGACCGCCCTCGAAGGCCTCGATGCCGCCCACGATGCAGGCATCGTGCACGGCGACATCGACCCCGCTTGCCTCTTCCTCCACGAGGCGGATGGCAAGATCCACCCGAAACTCATCAGCTGGGGCCTGAACCGAGCCCGCGCCAGGGCGGCCTTCCACACCCCCGATGCCGTCGACGCCGAGGCCCTGCTGCGCTCGATCGCCTTCACATCCCCGGAGCAAAGCGAAGGACGACGCGCGCCGATCCCCGGCGATGACATCTACGGAATGGGCGCCATTCTCTACGACGCCATCACCGGAGAGCTGCCCCGCCACGGCCGAGACGTCGAAGCCCTGCGAAAAGCGATCCAGAGCGGTCCGGTCATTGCCGCCAACAAGGTACGGACCGACATCACCGGCACCCTCGCCGCCACCATCGACCGGGCACTTCATCAACAGCCGAAACGACGACCGCAGAGCGCGAAGGTCATGTTGCGCGGCCTGAAGTCGTCCCTCGGGTTTTCATCGCGGGTCATCGCGTTGCCGCCCCGGGGAGGCCGACGGAGCCTCGAGCCTTCTGAGCTCGCGGCCAAAGCCGCAGCCGCCCCGGGACCGGCGAAAAAGGCATTTCAGGTACCGACCCCCGGTGCAGCAACGGGCCCCAAGAAAGCCCAGCACGTCGTGGGCAAGCCCGCGACCTCCGGCGCCACGAAACGGTCCGATGCGGTGTCCGGCACCCTCGTTGGGGTCGGAGCCCCAGACAAGAAACCGATCTCGGTCCCGACACCCAAAGGCGCCCTACCCCTCGGCAAGGCCCCCAAGAGCCCCAAAGCCCCGAAAGGCAAGGCCCCCGCCCCGAGCGCGGCGGCATTTGGACCGGAACCGACCGAGGAAATCTCCCTCGACGAGGCCGAAGCCGTCGCGACCCCGGCCAAGGACGCGGGAAAGCAGGACGCGGGAAAGCAGGACGCGGAAAAGCCGCCAGCCGGAAAGAAGGCGGCCAAGGCACCGCCGATTCCCGTGCCCTCAGCGGCCCTCGTGGGTGTCCCGAAGGCACCGGCGGCGGGCGGCCGGGAACCGACCGGGAAGCTCGACCTGACGGACGTCGAGGTCGTCTCGGCGAAGAAGTCCGTGCCGCCCCCGGTCCCCGGCGACGAGGACTCCCCGGTCGTAGTGCCGAAGATCGTCGCCGCGGGGGTCCCGAGCCTCGAAGACGATGCTGGCGACGAAGGAGCCCAGGCCGCTGACGCCGAAGAAACCGAGGCCGCCGAAGCGGACGCCCCGGAGACCGGTGCCGATGACTCCTTCGAGTCCTTCGATGCGGCGGCCGATGACGCCGATGACGCCGATGACGCCGATGACGCCGATGACGCCGATGACGCCGGACGGCCATCGGCAGAGGACCTCGACGCGGCGGCTGCGGCGCTCGAACCCGAAGATGAACTCTGGCCTCGCGACGGAGACGCCGGACCGGATTCCGATCCCTTTGACGCGGCGGAGGTCCTCCGGGCCTCGGTACCCCCGCGGCCCCCGGCGTTCAAGATGATCGGTGGAGCCGTCGCGGCGCTGCTCCTATTGGTGGTCATCGTCGTAGCCTCGACCGGCGGCGACGAGGACGAGGCCGATGGCGGCACCATGGCCAACGCGCCTTCGGATCTCGCCGTCGAGGAGCGGTCTCTCGAGGAGGGTGCGGAGGATCCCCCAGGCGACCCCTCGGGAAATACAGGCGTCGAGCAAGCGGACGACGAAGCCACCCGGGATGCCGCTCTCGTCGCCGAGGGCGACGGGGCCGATGGGGGCGCCGACGCAAGCGCCGATGCCGAGGCCGCGATGGTGGCCACCATCACCCTCAGCGGTGTCCCCGAGGGCGCATCGGTTACCGTCGACGATGTCGCGATGGAGCTCGTCGAAGACGCGTTTTCTCTCGAGGTGGGCGAAGAAGAGGTGACCCTGTCGGTCCTCGCCGATGGCTTCGAGGCTTTCACGCAGGCTTTCGTTCCTATGGATGACACGGAGATAGCCGTCGCGATGGCGCCGGTGCCGGCCGCCGAGACGCCAACTCCGGCCGGCCGTCCTCGCGGGGCCATGGCGCGGGCCAACCGGCCGCGCATGACGATGAGGGCTTCCTCGATGCGCAACATGCGCAGCATGCGCCCAAGGGTAATCTCAGACCCCGGCTTCTAAACAGTACCTCCTGGACCGCGATCCACGGCGCGATCTGGCCCCGTTTCCTGCGCTGCCTGCTCACCTACAAAAGGTAGGCTCCGCCGGCTGCTCGGAACCGAGACCACCTCGCTTGTGTCTCACGCCCCAGGAGCCACTGTTTGGACGGCACATTTGGCCGGTTCAGGGCGACTACTTCGGCACGGGCTTGAGGCCGACCTTGCCGTTGCGGACGACGACTTCGAAGTCGATCTTCTTGCCCTTGTGCTTTGCCTGGAGCTTGGGCAGCTGCTTCTGGATCGTCTTCTTGATGCTCTCGAAACGCAGGTTGTCGACTCGCTCGTTGTTGCGGCGTCGGGCATCGACGTAGCTGTCGTAGATCTTGCGCATGCGCGCGTCTTCCCCGGCCCCACCACGCGCCCCACTCGATGGTGGCGGTGGAGCGGGGCGCTTGGCTGCCCTCGGCGGCGGAGGCGGCTTGGGGGGAGAGGGCCTCTGGTCGGGGGACGGTTTGCCGAAGGTCCGCGAGGTCGGGGTCTTGGGCTTCTGCAATGTCCCGGCACCGGCCACGGTCCCCTGCCGAGGGCGCATGCTGCCCAGGGTTGGGAGCGGGGTCAGCGGCCGAATTTGCGCACCGGGAGCCTGGCTCGGGGTCGCGAAGGGCGAAAGGGACGGGCCATTTCGTCCCTCAGCCGGAATGCTCCGGGGACCTATCTGATCGAGCGCCGCGAAAACGTCATCGGCCTTCGATGCCGGGGCGGCGGATTCGGTGGCCTCTCCCATCGCGGCTGCCACCTCCGCTTCGATGTCCATCGAGTCGAGGTCGACATCGAGGGAGATCCCGTCTCGCGGATTCGGCCGCTGGGAGTCGAGCTCCGGCCGTTTTTCTTGCTGTCCCTGACGCTGACGCCGGGCGTTCGCTACGTGACGATGGTACGTGCCTTCTTCGATCTGACGCGC
>QMMC01000437.1 GCA_003647065.1 Deltaproteobacteria bacterium
GGACACGGGCGCGGACGCGGGCACGGACACGGACGCGGACACGGTAACGGACACGGACACGGGCACGGGCACGGCCTCGGACACGGACACGGACACGGCCTCGGCCCCGGACACGGACACGGACACGGCCCCGGAGTCCCCGAACGAAACGGAAGACAACCTCGAAGAAGAGGAGCCGCCCCTCACCCCGGAGGAGATCGCCGCCCTCCGCGAACGCCTACGTCGCGACCTCGAAGGACTGCGGGACTAAGCTGGTGCTAATGGCGTTCAATTGCGTCAGTCGCCGAGTGCGCCCGGAGGCGCCGTCCGCAGGAATACCAAAGGTATTTCAAGGCCGGCGGCGAGGACGTAAGCCGGCGAATGGCGTGAGTGAACGCCATTAGGGATTCGACGTTTCCACGTCGAGGGTAAACGTTCCTGCGTTGCCCGCGGCGAAGCCATCGACGATGACGAAGTAGGTCCCAGCGTCGAGGGTCGTCTCGAGCAGCGAGTGACGGTTGTCGCCTTCGGCGAGGTCGTCGTTGCACATGATTTCGGTCGACTGGTCCGCGCAATCGCGGCGGATATGCAGAGCGCCATCGTAGTCACTCTCCATGGTCGCACGAACGATCTGCCGGCGCCTCAGCGTCAAGCGGTAGACGAGGTCGTTGCTCTGGGCACCACCGGCGCAGGTCGCCTGAAAATCGTCAGACTCGGACGCCGTGCTCCCGCTGATGGTCTGTCCCGGGCGAATGCGCGGGGCCCGCCGACACATCGCGTTCAGGGCCGCCAGGTCGTCGACCTGCACGGTCACCTTCGCCGAGCCGAAGGCATCGGCCCGGCCCCCGTCGAGGACCACGTAGTAGGTGCCCCGCCCGACCGTCGCATCTAGGACCATGTTGGTGCCCAACTCGATGCGCTGGCACGCGACCTCGGCAGAGGTGTCACCGCAGGTGCTCTGCAGATAGACCGCTCCACCGAACTCCGGGTCGTTCACGTTCACCCGGATGCGGGACCGGGCCCGCACCGAAACTTCGTAGACGACATCGGGGCCGCCGCCGCCGCCACAGCTCCCCGAGAGGTCGTCCCGGGCTTCGAAGGTGTCGATTTCGACCTCCTGCCCGACGACCGCGGTCCCGGGAGCGGCGCAGGCCTCACCGGTGGCGCCCCCGCCGCCATCGGCGGTGAGCTCGGCTTCGAGGGTGTAGGTCCCGGCCTGTCCATTGCCGAATCCGTCCGAGAATACGAAGTACCTCCCCGGGTCGACGACCGCGGTGATGAGGGAGTGGTTCTCGCCACGGAAGTCATCGTTGCAGGCGATCTCGGTGGTCGGGTCGTCACACGCCCGGCGCACGTAGAGCGCGCCGTCGTGGCTCGACTGCTGGCGTAGACGAAGGCGCGAGCGCGACGGAACGTCGAGGCTGTAGACCCGGTCCGCCGACCGAGCCCCCCCGGCGCAGGTGGCCTGGAAGTAGTTCGGGGTGCCTTCGGTGGTCCCGTTCACCGCCTGACCCACCGTCAGCGGAGTCGCATCACTGCATATGGCCGCGACCGGCTGCAGCGCCGAGAGCTGAACGACGAGGTCGTACTCGCCGCTCTCCTGCTCATAGCCGTCGACCACGATGAAGTACTCACCGGGGTCGACCGTCGCATCGATTTGGGCCCGGGTCGTATCCGGAGAGTCGTCGTTGCAGGCCAACGCTGACTGGATGTCTCCGCAGGCACCGAGCAGGTAGACGGCGCCATCATAGGACGACGAGACCACGGCCGTGAGCTGCGAGCGCTCCTCGACCTGAATGCGATACACCTGCTCGGGAGCGTTGCCCTCGATGCAAGGGCCGGTCATGCGAGCCTGTCCTTCAGCGGTCGTGCCGTGTGCTGGCTGACCGGCGACGAGATCGATCGGCTCCTGACAGGTGCCGAGGGATCCACCCCCGCTCCCGCGAGCCGTGCTCGCCCCGCCGACACCGCCGGACCAACTCGAAACCGTGTAGCCCCCGTCTCCCTCGGCCATGCGGACCACCACCTGATGGGCCCCCGCGCGTTCGGGGCAGAACTGGACGGCGGCTTCGCGGCCGCGAGTGCTGTCCGACGCCACCTCTTCGCCGGCTTCGTCACGAACGACCACGTCGAGGTCGTCCACGCTCGAACTGCCGAGGGCCACGATGGTGTAGCACTCCCCCGGCGCAAACTCCTGGTCGAGGGTCACGTCGTCTCCCTCGGCGAGGGAGCCCGCGCTGATCGCCCCGGTCTGGGCGAGGCCCATGGCGCTCATCGTGTTGTGCACGGCGACGAAGCGCGATTCGAGACCGCCGTCTCCGCCGCAGGCGGCGAGCAAGACGAGACACATACATGAGGTACTGAGGAACGCGGCGGTCGAAGAGTGTTTCATCATCATCGGGTCTCTTGCGCTTGGGGCGCTCCCTGTCAGTTCCAGAGGGACACTAAAACATGATTCAGGTTGGGTGTGGGGCCGCGTCTGCGTCGCCATCGGCCTCGTCTTCGCCCTCGGCGTCTTCGGCGGCGGCCTGACGCATGCCCTTCTCCTCGTCGACTCGCGAGAGTATGAGGAGGGCGAAGACGAAGAAGCTCCCGATGGTCGAGATGGCGATGCGATGCCCCATCGCAACCCCATATTTGTCCGCCATGACCGTCGCCACGAAACCGTAGATCGTGGGGCCGAGGACCGCCGAGGCCTTCCCCGACAGCGCCAGGAATCCCATGAACTCCCCAACCCGCTTCTTCGGAGCGAGGCGGGCCATCAACGACCGGCTGGACGCCTGACTTGCCCCGATCACCACCGCCGCGAGAGCCGCGACGCCCCAGAAGCCGTTCTTGGTCGTCGTGACGGCGGCGAGGATCACCACGATCACCCAGAGGACGAGGGTGAGGCTGATCGCCTTCCGGCCACCGATGCGGTCGAGGACGTAGCCGAAGCCCATCGCACCCGGGGCCGCCACCAGGTTCAGGACGAGGAAGATCATCGCGTTCTCTCTCGGAGTGAACGCGAGGACCTCCTTGGTGTAGATGCCGACGAACTCGATGACCGTGGTGATGGCGTCGTTGTAGAGGAAGTACGCCGCCAGGAAGATCAAGACGACGCGGTAGCTCTTGATGGTCTTGATGGTGCGGGCCAGCTCCGAGAAGGCGCTCTTGAGATAGCCGCCCCTCGCCTGCCCCGGCGCCGGCGGGCGGTCGTGCAAGAACCACAGCGCGGGCACGCTGAACGCGCCATACCAGGCGGCAACGATGAAGAAGATGTTCGAGGCTCGGGCGGCCCCAGCCGCGTCGTAGTCCTCGGGGATCAGCCCGTAGCAAAGCACCAGGGCGAGGAGGCCGCCGATATAGCCGAGGGCCCAGCCGTTGCCCGAGAGGCTGCCGATGCGCTCCGGGGGCGCGAGCTCGGGCAGGAAGGCGTTGTAGAAGACGTAGCCGCCCTCGAACGAGAAGATGGCGAGGATGTAGAGCAGAAACGCGGGCAGACCGGCCCCCGGAGGGACGAGGCCCAACCCGATGGTCGCGACGACGCAGATAGCGACGTAGACCGCCAGAAGGATGCGCTTCTTGCCGGAGCGGTCGGCGAGGGCCCCCATCAAAGGAGAGCTGAGTGTCACGAGGCCCATCGCGATCGAAATCGCCGCACCCCAGGCGGCGGCAGGGCCGAGGGTCGCGAAGCCGAGGTCGACGCCTTCGTCTGCGAGGACCGATACGAAATAGGGCCCGCCGAAAGCGGTCAGCGCGATCGTCGGAAACGCGGAGTTCGCGAAGTCGAAGACCATCCAGGCGATGCGCTCACGCCTGGTCCCGTATTGCGTTTCTTCGCTCACCGGCGGGAGCCTACCTCAGAAAGCGATCTCGTAGACCACCCCGAAGACCGCCCGAAGACCGTGCTATATGCCCGCCATGGCGACATCCCAACCCCGCCGGAGCTGCCCCTGCCCCGTCTGCTCGAAGGCAGTCATGGCCCCTCTTCCGGAGACGACTACCGAGTCCTCCTTTCCTTTCTGCAGCCAGCGCTGCCGCGCAGTCGACCTCGGAAAGTGGCTCGATGGGGGATATCGGCTGGACGACGAAGAGCCGGCTTATTGGCCAGTGGATTGACGCCCGCGCAGAAGGTCGGGACCCTATGGGTATGGATGTTCGCTTTTTCTTTACGCTTCTCTGTGCCCTGATGCTGATCACCGCCCCCGCGGCCGCCCAGGACCCGGGCTCTGACTCGGCAGCAGAGCCGGCACCTGCGCCAGTCGACGAGGCCGCCCCAGCCGACCCTGCACCCACGGCGAGCCCCCAGGCACCGGCCGACGATGGCCCGGCCACGTCCTCCGGTGGGGCATCGGGGACCGCGGCCGGCGCCGGGACCGCAGCCGGTGCGGGTACGGCCACTGCCGGCAGCGCGCAGCCGGGCGACGCCTGGGCCGAGACCCCAGTCATCCACGAACCGGTCGGCACTTCGAGCGATACGAATCAGACCCCGACCCCAGCGGCCCAGCCCGAAGAAGACGACGACGGCCGGGACGCCGACCTGCTCTGGCTCGAGGTGGGCTTCGGGTACTCGTGGGTCGACCTCGCCGCGTTCAGCGCCAACAACTTCGTCCCAGGCGTCGATCAGGTCAAGAGCTCGGGCTACACCGGCCACGCCGCAGCGGGCATCAAGCTCTTCTTCCTCACCCTCGGTGCTCGCGGCACGGTCGGAAGCTACCCGGACGAGGTGCGCAGCTTCGACATCTGGTCGTTGATGTTCGACGTGATGCTCCGCCTCCCGGTCCCGCTCATCGAGCCGTACGTCCGCGCGGGCATCGGCTACGCTTGGATGGGTTCGCTGAACCACGAGGACCTCGGGAATAGCTCGGTCTCGGTCTACGGCCTCACCATCGAAGCGGGGGCCGGCCTCGACATCTACCTCGGCAAGTACTTCAGCCTCGGGGCGGGCTTCGACATCGCGTTCCTCAACCTCACGCGGCAACGCATCGACAACTGCGACACGGTCGGCGGCGCGATGTGCGACGTGGGCGGAGTCGACTTCCAGGAAGAGGGCGACGCCGCAGGATTCCAGCTACGCGCGACCGGCCACGCCGCCCTTCACTTCTAGAACCGTGAGTTGGTTCGACCGCTTCTTCGGCGGGCGACGGGAACGGGCGCGACGCATCAAAGCCGCGTCCGCCGACGTCGCCGCCCTCCTCTCAGCCGGTGACCTCGCCGGCGCCGAGGCGGCGCTGCGTCCGGCGCTCCTCGCCGAACCGGACGCGCCGGAGTTGCTGCACCGCGCCGCCGACCTGATGGTCCGCCTCGGGGACACGTCCCTCGCCGAGCTCTTCGCCCGGGCAGCAGACGCGACGGGCGATGTGCAGCGCGCCTTCGAGCTCGGCAGCAATCTACTCAGCCGCGAGGATGCGACCCTCGCGGCGGCGGTCCTCCTCCGGGCCGCCGAGATGGCCCCCTTCCACGCCGTGCTGCGCAGCGAGACCGCCATCGCCCTAGCCCGGGCCGGGCGGCCCCGGGAGGTCGTCGAGACCCTGGCCCTGCACCCAAACCTCGCCGGCGATCCGGGGGCGCTCTTCGAGTTCGCCTGGGCGTCGCTCTTGATGGGAGACGCCGAGGCCGCCCGGGGCAGCCGTGCCCAGCTCGCATCCCTCGGCACTGCTCCCCGGCTCTTGCACAAGCTCGAGGCCGCCCTCGAGCGGCCCAAGCTGGCCCCGGCACGGAGGCCCGCCGACGCCCGGGACTTCTACTTCCTCGAGCACGGCGGGCTGCTCCTCGACGGCCGCGGTGAAGGCGGCGGCCGATACGGAAAGGTCACCCTCGACCAGCCCACCCTCGAAGCCATCCTGGGCCGCGCGACGACGGCCCTCCGGGAGCTCTGGACTGGCCCCCGGAGAATCATCGCCGGCGGCGCCGAGGACCTACCGCTTGCAAAGGCCATCGCCGGCGCCCTCGACGCCGAGCTCATCGAGAAGGTCCCCGGCCGCGTGCCGTCGGGCCTCTTCGTCGTCCGCGATGCGCAAGAGCTCGAGGCTCAGGTTTCCCGCCTAGGCGACGACGCCTCCGAAGTCTTCACCTTCGCGCTCTTCGTCCAATACGGCACCAGCGTCGCCCGGGCCCCGGACATCGTCGGTCTGCTCGGCCGCGAGGTCGTGGACCCGGGCCTCGAACCCGAAACGTGGCCAGCCATCGAGGACGCGGCGTTGGAAGCGTTCATCCGAGACCGGCGAGAGCACCTGCCGCCGGAGGGGAATCGGGTGCATACGGCGTATCTGCCCGACGCGCCGCTGCCCTGGCCGTGAGGTGGGGACGGTATAAACTTTCTAACTTTCGTCCGACGAAAGTTAGAAAGTTTATACCGTCCCCACCCTTCCTTTCCGTCGCCGTGACCGTCGCTGTGTCCGTGAGCGTTGTCTTGGGCGAAGTGCGAGAAGGACCCGGAGGGCGGGGTGCCCTCCGGGCTTGCTGGCCTAGCGGCAGAGCCTGAAGAGAATCGCAACGATGTGGTCGAGCCTATCGACCGCCACCGGCAACTCATCCGCCCCTAGGTAACCGAGAGCCTCGGCCGTCTCGAGACAGGCCGTCGACTCCCGGGCTGACCCCATCGCGTTGGCGTATCTGGCCTGCCGGTTCCTCCCAGCCGACCGGCTGCCTTCCGCGACATTCAGAGGAACGCTGCTAACGCAGCGTCTCAGCTGACGCCCGAGATCCCGGTCATGCACCTCGATGCGCTCAATCAACGGCCGCACCATCCGAACCGCACCAATGGAAAGTTGGTAACACTGAAAATTCTGCACTTGGAGCTCCTTCGCTCGTGAAGCCGCCCCCCCGCCGCCGAGCGCAGGTCGAGTCAAGGCCGTCAGCCGGCGAAGCCGGGCGTGTCCGCCGCCTCGGCGGACCGAGCCTTTACGCGGCCGAGCACGGTGGCATCATCCAGGCGCCCCGAGCGAAGGAGCAATCACGCCC
>QMMC01000438.1 GCA_003647065.1 Deltaproteobacteria bacterium
ACGAGGTTTCGCACGTCGTCGGCTCCGCGGTGGTGGTGCCCCACGTGGGGGATCCCCGCCGCCTGGAGCATGCCCATCATGCCTTGCCTTCGGTGGCCCGTGTGTTTGCTGAAGACCACCTTCAGGTTGCACCACCGGCGAAAAAGCGCCGGTGTCCCGAGACCTTCGACGAGCCCCGCCTGCTTGGGCCACATGCGCCGGAGGTCCCAGTCGCCGCAGGTCGCCACCGTGCAGTTCTCGGGAGTGAGCTGGTGCTCGCGAACCCAGTCATCAAAGCGCGCGACGACGTCGGAGATGGTCGGCTGACCGTCGACCTCGTCCTGCCGGATGCTCGTGAGCTCCGTGCAAAACGCCGTGAGTCGTGGCTGCTCGGTGGGCCGTACGAAGCTGTGAAACGTGTCCACGGCCTTCCGCTGGTCCAGCGATACGAGCGTGACGGGGAACTCGATGATCTCCTGGCGTTCGAGGTCCCAACCAGGCGTCACGCCGCTATCTGCGCACGTGGCTTCGAAGTCGAGGACGGCGATGAGTTGTGATGTCATTGCGCGTTCCGGCGGACTGCCAACGGTGGTAGGTGCAACGGAGGCTTTCCTAAACGCGGGCGTGGGTGAGCACGGCCTCTTCGAACGAATCGCCGCCTTCGACACGTTCGATGAGCAGGTCTGCCGGGCACTTGCCGTCGCTGACCAGGGCTCTCAGGACCTTCAGGTGAACGCGCTCGTCGTCGCCGTTCCCGTTGAGGTGGGAGAGGCGCGCGAGGCCCCCCTCGGCGATGTCGAGGAGCTCGGCGGCCCACTCGGAGACCTCTCGTCCGCCGAGCTTCGCCCGGAGCGCGTCCTTGGCGATGCCGTCGCGGGACGCTTGCACCGTGTCGTAGTCGAGGGGGGCGACGAACTTCTCGAGGGCCGACAGGGCTTCGTCATCGTAGAGCAAGCCCTTCGATATGGCGGGGAGGGCGCAGACCATCGACCCGTCCTGGCTGTCGGCGCAGCGAACCTCGAGGGTTCGCTTGAGCCGGGCCTCGGGGAAGAGGGTCTGGAGGTGGGACTCCCAGTCGCCGCCGGTCGCCGTCGCGCCGCGGTACCCGTCTGCCATGAACGCGCGGAAAGTCTGGCCGGTGTTGCGCAGCACCGTGTTGCCGCGCTTGACCATGAACATCGGCACGTCGAGGGCCCACTCCGCGTAGTCGCGGTAGCGCGCCGCTTCGTTCCACGCGAAGGGCAGGAGACCGCTGCGGTCCGGGTCCATGCCCAGCCATACCCGGACGCGTCGGCTCCGGTCACCGCTGAGCCCCCTCTCCATGAAGGGGCTGTTGGCGAACATCGCGCTCATGACCGGTGCGATCGCGAGGGACAGGCGCAGTTTCCGCATCGCGTCGTCTTCGTTCGAGAAGTCGAGGTTCGCCTGCACCGTCGCGGTCCGGGTCATCATGTCGAGGGCGAGGGGGCCGCGGCTCGGCATGTACTCGCGCATGATGCCGTAGCGCAGCTTCGGCACCTCTGGCAGCTCCTCGGGCCGAGCGAAGGGGTGAAAGCCGAGGCCCAACCACACGATGCCCAGCTCCCGGGAGATGTCCTCGAGCTCCTTCATGTGGCAGCGAAACTCGGCGCAGATCTGGTGCACCGTCTCGTGGGGGGCGCCGGAGAGTTCGAATTGCCCGCCGGGCTCGAGGGTGATGCTGGTCTCTCCGCGGCGGAGGCTGATGACCTCGCCCCCGTCGTGCTCCCGCTCCTCGAACCACCCGTGGTGGGCGATGAGGAGGGCGAAGACCGCCTTGATGCCCCGATCGCCCTCATAGGGGAGCGGGGCCCGCTCGGGGACCAGGATGCCTATCTTCTCGAGCTCGGTGCCGACGCGAAAGCGCGATCGCTCGGTTTCGCCTTCGTGAAACGGGAAGAGCAGGTCATCGAGGGAGCGGACGGGCCGCGCGTCGTCGGGGGTAGCCAGGGGGTCCTCCAAAAGTCTCGCGCCCGCTGTTCGCGCCGGGGCCGGGTGGAGTTACCATGGGGCGCGACCAGGCGCCCGCGCCTACACCTACACTTCACTACATTTTCCGGAGCTGCAACAAACGTGACCTCACGATCCAAGGCCGGTTACATCGGGGCGAACCTGGTGATTCATGGACGTTTGTCAGGCAGAGGTGAGATCACCGTCGACGGCCGCTTCGAGGGCGACGTCGCCGTGGAGGGAACCGTGAAGGTCGGTACGACGGGCGTCGTGCTTGCCGCCGTGGAGGCCGAAGTGGTCGAAGTGGCGGGACACCTGAAAGGTCGCGTGACCAGCACCGACGAGGTGATGGTCCGGGACGGCGGGACCATCGATGGAGACGTGCACGCACCGCGGGTCTCCATCGACGACGGCGGGGTCCTCCACGGAGGCATCCAAATGGACTTCGATCTGCCTGACGCGCTCTCCGAAGGAGATTTTTGAAGTGGCGAAACCATCGATCCTGCCCAGCGGCATGAAGCTCGTGGGGGATGTGAGTGGCGAAGAAGACTTCGTCGTATTCGGCCTCGTCGAGGGTGAGGTACACGTCGACGGAACCGTCGTCGTGGAACAGAGCGGCATCATTCGCGGCAACGTCCGCGGCCGGACCGTGACCGTGCGCGGGGTCGTCGTCGGGGACGCGAGCGCCGATGCCTCGATCCGCGTCGATGACGGCGGGAAGATGGTCGGAGACGTGCGCGCTCCCCGGGTCAACATCGTCAAGGGCGCACGTTTCCGCGGCCACGTGCACATGGTCGACGCCGGCGGTGAGCCTGCCGCGGTCCCGTCGAAGAAGCGTCGCCGCCGCAAGCGGCACAGCCGCCGCCCAGACGAAACCGCAGCGCAGGGGCCGTCCGCGTCTTCTGGGCGCCTACCCGCCGAACCGACCGTGCCGGGTACGCTTCGGGCGGCGCAGAAGGCCGACACCGTCGTCGGCGATGCCGCGCCCGACATGCATCGCCGCCCCCCGGCTCCGCGCATGCCGGTTCTCCGCCGGAGCCGCGCTCGACGCAAGGACTCCCCCGCATGAGCGACCGGCTCCTCTCTCTCCTGACCGAGCTGAGCTTCGAACGCCGGAACGTGGTCCTCGCATCCGGGCGCGAGAGCGACTGGTTCCTCGACTGCAAGCAAGCCGTCCTGACCGCTGAAGGCCATGCCTTGGTCGGAGCGGCGATGCTCGAAGCCCTCGACCGCCTGGCGACGCGGCCAGCGGCGGTCGCCGGGGTAGAGCTCGGCGGCTGTCCTCTCGCCTCGGCGGTTGCCCTCATCTCCCATCAACGAGGAGCGCCTCTCGATGCGGTCTACGTGCGCAAATCCGTCAAGGACCATGGCAGCCGGCGGCAGCTCGAAGGAGACGGCCGCCTCACCCCTGGGACGCGCATCGCAGTCCTCGAAGACGTCGTGACCACCGGTGGGTCGACCCTCGCGGCGGTCGAAAAGCTGCGCGCCCGAGAGCTCGATGTAGTCGGCGTCATCGCCCTGGTCGACCGCGGGGAGGGCGGCCGAGAGGCCCTCGCCGCTGCGGACCTTCCCCTGGTGGCGCTCTATGGCCGGCAGGACTTCATGCAAGACACCGCGCAAGACATCCCGCAAGACACCGCGGAGGACTGATCGCGATGCGTCTGGCGAACATCGTCGGCGTCTTGGCCGCCGGGAGCGTCCTCCTCCTGGGGTCCGCCTGCGGCGGCTCGAGCGTCACGATGCGGCCGTCTCCCCGGGCGTTCACCGCGAGCGACTACGACAACATCTACGAGGCTTGGACCCGGGAGGCCGATGTGTTCGCCTTCGGCACCCTGACTGATGTGCTCAATGTGACGGGCACCTTTCAAGGGTGGGAGTTCCGCTGGGCCTACGTGGTGCGCTACGCCGATGACCACGGCTTTCGCACCGAGGACCGCGCCGACATGCTGCGGGCCTCCCTCGCCGATGCCCAGCAACGCCACCGCTTCTTCGTGACCATCTCCGGCAGGAGGTGGCGGGAGACCGACCTCGCGAGGGACGACTCGGCGTGGCGCGTGCTCCTCGTCGACGAGGAAGACGATCAGACCGTGCCCCTCGAGGTCGAGCTCCTGCATCGCCCCGGGGCGAACATCGCGGCCTACTATCCGTCGGTGACGACCTTCCGGCATGCCTTCCGGATCGTCTTCCCTTCGCACCGCGAGGACGGGACCGCGGTCATCCCGGACAACGCCCGCTTCGTGATCTTGCGCTTCACCGGCCCCCTCGGCACGGTGGACCTGAAGTGGGAGTTTGCGCACTCCAATTAAAACGGGACGATCGACCTATCGGGAGCCAGGGGGGGCAGCTCACCGGACGGTCGTTCGTCCCAGCGGGTCTCCCTAACACGACTCGTGCCACCGCACGGATGTCCGGAAGCACTCGGGAAAACGCGCCGGACATGAACGTTTGTTCACGTATCCTTTTCCGGATATGAAATCGGCTATTTCAGGGTTGGGTGAAGAGCTTGGATTGCAGCGGAACGCCCAGAAATCCCGGGTGAAACGCCGTTGACACCCCCCTAGCGCGTCGGTATGTTCCCGCGTCGGCGGCTAAGCTGCCGTATTAATACGAAGAATCGGACTTGTCGGCTCGCTGATGCGGGCCACCAGGGGAGGTCGGGGCTCATGCGGAAAATTGCCGAAATCGTGCTCTTCAGTGCGCTCATCGTCTCCTTGGGAAGTGTGTCTTGGGGTTGCCACGCCGACCCCGACGACGCCGCCGGCCAGGCCGGGGAGCTCACGGACCCGGTTCGCCGGGAGAACGCGCTTCGCAACATCCAGCGCCTCTACTCTGCGGGGCTCGCCGCGGCGGACAACGATCGCAGTAACGAGGCCGTAACCTCGGTCGTCGACGCGACGATCGACAAGATCACAGAGGCCTACAGCGCCCATCCCGAGGACACCCAGAACGGGATGATGATGATCAGCATCCTCCGGGACATGCAGGACCCCCGCGGGATTCCGGCATTCAAGCAGGCGATGAACTGGCGCGCCGAGGTCAGCGAGGAGCACGCCATCGCATCGGCGCAAGCCATGCGCGCGTTCGAGATCCCCGCCGGTGAGCTCGGCGACATCATCGCCAAGATCGGCGAAGCCCTCGAAAAGGTGGCCGGCGCTCGCGGCATCGACAACCGGATGCGCATCGAGTTCATCCGCACCCTCGGCCACTTCGGCGACAACCGGGCGACCCCGATCCTCACCACGATCGCGACCACCCAGACCGAAGAGCAGAACTTCCTCATCAATCGCCTCGCGGCGACGGCCCTCGGTCGCTTCGGTGACCCCGCCGCGGTGCCCTCCCTCATCAAGTGCCTCTTCCTCTTCGCTCCGAACGCGCCCCAGATGCGCATGAACGACGTTGCGGCAGAGGCGCTGGTACGCATCGGCCGCCCGTCCTACGAGCCCCTCATCGAGCTCATGCGCGGCAACGACGCCGAGGCGAAGGCCATCGTGGACATGTACATCGAGGCCGTGCGTGCCCGGGACGAGCGCGCCGCCGAGGCGATGGACGCCGACATGCTGATGAACTCCGAGGCGACCTTCACCCTCGGCGCCCTCGGCTTCGGTGATGCCTTCGACACCATCGCCGAAGAAGCGGCGAGCGAAGACGTCAATCGTCGCATCAATGCGTCCATCGCTCTGGTTCGCCTGAGCCTGAATGACGCCCAGCAGGCTCGCGTTCGTGAAATCCTGAAGTCGACCTACGAGGCCGCCGAGCTCCAGGCCAAGCCCCAGCTCCTCGCGGCCATGCGCATGACCTACGACGCCGAACTGATGCCGTTCTTCCTCACCCAGGGCAGCGATGGCGACCTTCACCCCGAGGTGCGCATCCACGCCGTACAGGCCTACTCGCTCCTGGCCAATGCCCGAGAGGCGACCGCGCTCCGGCGCATGATCCGGGACGAGGACCCCTCCGAAGAGGGCGGCTACCGCGAGAACTTCGCCCAGAACGAGCCGTCTCTGGTCCTCGCCGCGGAGTGCGACGAAGACCTCGCATGCTGGATTGGCAAGCTCTCCGACTCCGAGACCGACACGGTCAAGAAGGCGGGCTACATGGTCGGTCGCTATGGCCGCGGAAACCCCGAAGCCATTACCGCACTGGTCACCATCCTCAGCCACGCCGACATCCTCGTCCGCATGGCCGCCATCAACTCCCTCGACCGCATTGCAGTGGACGGAAGCCAGGAGGCGGTCGACAAGATCGAAGAGCTTCGCGAGACTGAAGAAGGCCGGTCGGTCTGGACTCAGTTCAGCCGTGAAGCGCTACCCACCCAGGCGCGCCTTCGCAACCGCGCGGCAAACTGAGCCGCGCAGCGATGCGCCTCGAAGTACTCAGCGGCGACTCCCAGGGTACGGTCGTCGAATCCGATGAGGAGTTCGTACGGATCGGCCGGGCCGAGTCGAACGACCTCGCCATCGACGCGGTGCATGTCAGCGGCGAGCACGCGTCGCTCGCGCTGACCCCAGCCGGCTGGATGGTCCGTGACCACCACAGCACCAACGGCACCCGGATCGTGCGTGGCAAGACGGTCATCGACGTGGCGAAGGAGCCGGGGCGGGAGGCCGTCGTCGAGAGCGGAGACGTGCTCAACCTCGGAGACGAGGATGCCAAGCTCGCCGTTGCCATCACCTTCGAGGAAGAGCAGGACGATACGCGCATCGTCTCTCTCCGCCGGGTCGCCGAAATCAGCGACGTCGAGGCGGAGGTGGGCCTCGACCGTGAGGTCCTCAAGGAACTCTACGAGGCACAAAAAGACATCTCCGGGGCGCTCCGGATTGACGAGGTCCTCGACGCGGTCGCCCGCCGGGTCTTCGCTTTCCTGCCCCGGGCCACCCACGTCACGGTGGCCCTCCGCGCCATCGAGGAGCCCCGCAGTCGCAAGAAGCCTCGCTACATCGCGGTGGGCACCCGGGTGCGCGGCGGCGG
>QMMC01000439.1 GCA_003647065.1 Deltaproteobacteria bacterium
CGGACCGTATCACTCGACAGGAGAGGTCACCACAGGAAGGGATCGACGCTCGGAGGTCGCTCGACGGGGCAACCTCGGATATCGTGTGCTCCGATGAACCTTCGCATGGCGTCCGTATTGCTCGTCGTGGGCCTCCTCGCGGGATGTGAGGGATGCGGCAACGACGCGCCCACGGCGACGACCGGCGGCGGCCAGGGCTCCTCGACCGGCACCGAAACGACGGGCGGCGCTGCGACTGAAACAGCGGAAGCTCCCGCCGAGGCCGATCCCGGCGCACCGCCGACCCTCGGCCTCTCGGTCGAACCCGGCTTCGAGGGTGCTGCGTCCTTGATCGTCGAAAACCGCGGCTCCGAGGCGGTCGAGCTCTCCTCGGCATTGGTCCTCGAGCGCGAAGAAGACGGCGCCTTCGCTCCGGTGTCGGGGATCGCCGGCCTCGCCCTGCGTTTCGACTGCGTACAAGAGCCCCCCGAGTGCCTGACCCTCGTTCCCGGCGCCGCCCTGCACCCGCCGCCCTGGAACGGCATGCTCGGCGACGCCCAGTGCGTTTGCACCCGCTGCGCCGACGCCCCGACGGGCACCTACCGCTTCGTCGTGACGACCTGCGGCGGCGGGCACCGGGTGACGAGCCCGGCGTTCACGCGGTAGCGCTTCGGTAGTGGTGGAGGTGGTGCCAGGGCGCCTGTGGTCGGATCACTCCAAGGGAACCCAGTCCGCGCCCACGCAGGCGAAGTCGTCGGGGTAGAGGCTGGCGTAGAGGCGGCAGGACTGCTCGACGGTGGCCGACGCGGTTTCCCAGAACGAACCGTCGTCATGGCGCATGACGAGCAACGCGCAGGGGGCGTCGAACTGCGTGTTACAGAATTCGAGACTCCCGTCGATGGTATCGGTTCGTGTACGCACCGCCGCGAATCCAGGGCTGTCCACGCAGACACCCACTCCGCGCTCTTCCGAACGGCCGACACAGCTAACCAGGGGGTCGTCGCCCATCCCGGGGCACACGAGTACTCCGCAATCGGATCCACACAGAGGCGCCGCAGGATGCGCCTCGGCAACGGGACAAGGATCGCCAGCCGGGGGACCTTCGACAAATTCGGAGGAATCTGAATGCACGCAGGTAATGTCGAGACCGGCAGCACGGACGTCTCGACAGTAGTCGGGATCGACACAGGCCCCGGCTAGGCGGTCGTCTGTGGTGACGAGCGGGTTCAACGCGCAAGCGGCATCATCGCGGCAATAGGCTAGGGCCGGCGACCTCTCGGTGAGACCGCTCAGGAGACACCCGCTGCGATCCAACATCGAGGCGGCGGGCCAACAGATTCCGTACACGGGTGAGCACCGCGAACCACCCGCGTAGTCACACCGGTTACACCGATCGTCACACCTCATGTAGGGACCGACCTGACCGCAGTCGGCTGGTGGCGCCGCATCGGCGGGCGTTGAATGTGCTTCTGCACAGGCGGTGAGCAGAAGGATAGCGATGAGCAGGACGGTCCGCATGGTTGTCCTCGTGCCTATTCAAGCGGAACCCAATCCGCGCCCACGCAGGCAAAATCGTCGGGGTAGAGGCTGGCGTAGAGCCGGCAGGATTGCTCGACGATGGGCCACGCGCGATCCCAGAGGGTGCCGTCTTCGTTCCGTTTCGCGAGGCAGGCGCAGGGTGTGCCGAGATCACGATTGCAGCCATCGATGAACTCTTCGATGACGCTCGGCCACGCCCGTTCGCAGGGCTGGTCCGCGTAGAACACGCAGACGCCCACGCCCCGTTCTTCGGAGAGGCCGATGCAACTGGTCGCGGCCCACGACGAGCCCGGCTCGATCGGCCATGAGCAAACGTCGGTCCCGCAGCCCTCTCCGCAGAGCGGCGCCATCGGGCTCGCCTCATCGGCCGGGCACGGATCCCCGGTCGGGGGGCCCTCGACGAATTCCGAGAAGTCCGAGTAGACACAGCCGGTGTCCACGCCCCGATCTCGGGCCTCCCGACAGTAGTCCGGGTCGACGCAGAGCCCGGTGAATTGCGAATCTTGGCTGAGCGTGGGGTGCAGGGCGCAGATGAGCTCGTTCTCGCAGTAAGTGAGGGCACTTCCGCGGAGCTCTGGATCGGGGTCCCGAACCAGGTGGCAGCCATCGGAAGGGTTGTCCACGGGATAGGGTCGGCAAATCTCGTAGGCGGGGCCGCAATAGGAGCCGTCCTCGCCGCAGGGATCGCATGTTTCGTCGCACTGGAGGTAGGGTCCGATGTGCCCGCAGTCGACCGGGGAAGCGCCGGTGTCGCCGGCGTCCATTCCCGTCCCGGAATCGGCCGCGGCGTCCCCCGGCGCCGTGTGGAAGAGGGCGCAGCCGAAGAGCGGCAGGGTGACTAGGATCAGGGCAGCGCGCATGACCCACCGATGCAGCGGAAGCCGGGAGCGCACGCCGAGCCGCACCCTCCGCAGTGGCTCGGGTCTGCGCCGAGGTCGGTGCAGGTCCCGCTGCAGGCGCAAATGCCCGTCCCCGCGCAGTCCGGTTCGGACGGGCAGCACTCCCCGCTATTGCAGGATGAATTCGCCGTGGCCAGGCCGAGGGCGACGGCGTTGGCGCAGTCGATGCCGAGGGATGGACAGAGGTCCAGGCACGCCACCTCCTCCTCTTGGCACAAGCGTCCCGTGGCGAAGATGCTGTTCGTCGGGAGGATTTGTGCCGTGCGGAGTCCGAAGGCGGGGGGATTCGAATATCGCAACGCGGCACATAGTGCCGGGGGAACGTCCAAGGCCGTCTGACGCGGCCCCGCTCGGCCATCATTGATGAGGGCAAAGTGCGGGTCCGTCGCGTTCTCGGCGAGCACGATCTCGATGCCGTCGGGTCTGAAGTGAATGCGTCGGAATTCCATGCGCACGAAGTCGCAGATACCCGCCTGGGTATCGCAGCTGTGGCGCCGGTCCCCGAGGAAGGTCGTCCGATGACATTCATCGTCGTTCCTACACGTCGGGATGGAGGCCACCGGGACCCCAAAGTCTCGGGTCGCCCGGAGCCGGTTGCCCCCGATGGTCGGGCCGCCGACGATGGTGCCGATCAGATTTGCGATCTGAGCGGCGAGGGCGCTCTCGGCGCGGGCGGCGGCTCGACGAATCTGAGTCTTCACCTGACCGCCCGCGAGATTGCAGGCGTCGTTGACGGAGCTGAAGTCCATCGCTTCATCCGGGATTCGGATGTCGACGACGAGGTCCTTCGCATGAGCGACCACATCGACTTCACGCGGGATGACCAGAGTGCTCAAGAGACTCGGGTAGTCCTCGAGGGAGAGAGGATCTCCATCGTAAAGAAGAGGGAGCGGTCCGGTGCAACTGTAGGAGTTGGTATTGATGGTGCAGCCGACGCCCATCATTTCCCGCTGACAGTCGTGGGGGTCGAGCGCCGAATGACAGAATGCAAACGTATCTTCCACGACCGGCCTGGACGGATCGTCGGGGTCCGGAAGAATGCAGGTGAACGTGCTGTCGCGATTGAGGTTACACCCCACGTCCTGGAACTCTTCATCCCGAGCGCGAGTGGCGGGGGGAACCAAGAACGAGTCCGTGACCGAGAAGTCGATAGTCGGACGCAGCGCGAGAGTGACCCTCCCGCAATCATGCGTGATCGCCCCCAGGGGACCTTGGGCCCGGATGTCGATGTCCAAGGAAATGTCGAGCTTCAAACCGTCGATGGGCAACTCCGGTCCGATGGACGCGGTCAACGGATAGCGCGGCGTCGAGCGCAATACCGGAGTCACTGCAATCTGGTTCACGAGGAGCTCGTCGATCTCGACAGAGGAGGCGAGCTCTTCGATGTTGGCCAATTGCGTCACGAGGCTCGCGCCCACCGCCTCGGCGAGTTGGCCGTACCCGACGACGTAGGAACACGCACCGGCATCAAACACGCGAACCGATTCGTAGAGATCTCTGCCGAACCTAACGGGGAGGCTCTCGATCGGTCCCGCATCGTCCTGAGGCAAGAATCCCCAGAGGCCCCCACTCACACCGGTCGTCAAGTCCTCCGAAAAGAGGAACGCACGAGTCGTCTGCGGCAACGAGTAGCGCAGATTGGCCACGTCACGCTCGGCTTCGACGAGGTCTCCGCCCGAGCTGGTCTCGGTGAGCATCTCCCAATACGGGGGGGTCGCCCAGACCGCGCCGCTTATGGGCACGGAGTCGAACGCACCCTGGGCATTCTCGAGGAGCAGCTGGCCGCCGCCGCAGTTACGAAGAGTCGGCCGACGCGCATCGCTCGGGAAGTCGGTGCAGAGCCCGCATCGCGTGCCCTCCGCGGTTGTCAGCGGCGTCGTCCCGGGGCAGCATCCGGCTTTTTGCGGCGTCTCCCCGGCACGGCCACAGGATGAGCACACGCCGGCCAGACAAAGCGAGCCGTGGCAACACTCCGAGTCGACCTCGCATTCGGTCTCATCGGGGCGGCAGCATTGGTCGATCTCCCCTTCATCCACCAACACCCCGAAACGAGGCGCAGGCATGCAGGTCGCGCCGCCTTGCTCGTCGCAGCAGCGATCGACCGAAGTGCACTCCTCGCGATTGGCCGTGCAGGGAATGCAGAAGTGTGCTCCCAGGGATTCGCCAGTGGCCTCACGAACGAATTCACCGCGCTCGACGCAGAGGGTTTCGTCGCAGCCGCAGATCGTGTGGTCCGCCTCGCCGTCCACGCCGCACGGCCGAATGCAACGATCATCGTCAGTGTCGAGGCCCCCAAGAGAGCCCGGCATGCAGAACGTCCCGTGCTCGCAAGGCGCTTCGGGGAGATCAACCGGCGTCGCAATCAAGAAATCCGCCAGGTTGGAATCGCATGCTCCCGACTCCCGCACGGGCGGAAGGCACACTCCGCTCTCGAAAGGATCGCGTCCCATGAGGTCGGCCAGGGCGAGAGCCTCGACAGAGCCTCCCTTTCGGCATAGCAAGCCCTCCCCGCACTCTCCGACGGCCTCGCACTCGAGCCCGTACTGCGTTCGAAGCGCCGCCGCGCAGTAGCCGAGGCGAGGGTCGTCACCGGGAAGGAGTGCGCGCGGTGTGCACCGGAAACTGGTCGGGCAGACGAAGGCATCAGGCAACGTCACCGCGGCCTCATCACACGGATCGAGAGGGCATAGAACGCGGCCCGCGGCGATTTCCTCCGCGGTCGCAATCGGCGCGCAGAAGTTGATGCACTGGCCCACTTCCTCGGTACCGCAATCGTCGGCACCGCATCCCGGCTCACTCGGGCTGCACTCAGCGCCTAGGAGCACCAGCGCCCAAAGCAGGGTGGTGACGCCGAGGCTGAGGGCTCTCAGCTGTCGATGGAAGTTCTTGCGTGGGGGGGGGGTAGATGCGGGCATCTCTTCACCCTAAGGGTGGTGAAATCGGCGGGTCAACGCAATTGTGTCCCAGGTCACCATCTGTGGACGGCGCCTACGAACCAATGAATCGCGGGTTTCGGACGCGACTCGTTCACGCGGTAGTGTCACCACCGGTCCCCGGGGTTCCGACTGGCACCGAGGTTGCCGGGCCCCAGCGGGCCCACCACATGAGGCGCCCTTCTCGACTAGGCACAGCCCCAAGGGCGCTACGTTCACCTGTTCGCCGAACGTCAGCCTTCCCCGCCCCGACCGCTCGCATCGAAGGGAGCGAGTAGTGCCACGCCGCAATATTTGAAGTCGCGAAGGTTTCGGGTAGCGAGATCAAATCCACCCGCACGAGCGATGGCGGCGATCTGCCCGTCGAGAATGCCCATCGGGTGGCCCAATCGCCGCGCTTCGGCCATGAGCTTGCCATACTCGGCGGCGGCGACGTCATCGAAGCCCAGCAGTCGCCCCGCAAAGCCCTCTCGAACGACCGCTGCGAACGCTTGCTCCAGCGCCTGCTTGCGCTTGCCTGTTGGGAGCACATCGAGGCCGTACCGAATCTCGGCGATGGTAATGGAGGTCAGGTAAAGCGACGCTGTGTCGGCGGCGTTGAGCCACTCGACGACCACCGGCGAGGGAGCGGGTTTCATCACCTCCGATACGACGTTGGTGTCGAGGATGATCAAAGGTCAACTGGCTCGTGGGCTGGGTGATTCTTCACCTCAATCTCGACACCGCCGGCATCTCGGAACCTCTCCACAAAGAGGTCGCCCAAACGCGCTGGAGCCGACACCGCCTGGGTGATGATGCGGCGCGCCTCCTCCTCCATCGAGGTTCCCCGCTCGGCCGCACGAACCCGAAGCCTCTCATAGGTCGCCCTATCTAGTTTTCGTACACTCAGACTTGCCATAATCGACTTCCTCGGCCCAATGCTGGCATGTGCCAGCAATGCCGTCAAGCGCTAGCACTACGCAGGGCGGTGAGCAGAAAGGCGGCGATGAGCAGGACGGTCCGCGTGGTCGGCCAAGTCTCGAAGAGGCCGCCAATCTTTTTCGAACAGATGACGCAACTGCCGGCGGGACGCCCCGATAAGCGACTCGTTCGGAGGAAGCTGTCATGTGGAACGACCGTCAGAAGGCCCAGGGAATCGACATCGAGCTCGCGCGCATCAAGCGCGAAATCGCTGACCAGGACCGTGAGCTCGAAGAGCTCATGCACGACCACTACGTGACCCACGGCGAGCTCGACGCGTTGGCGGCCAAGGAGTTCGAGGCGGCTGCCCCGAGCCAGAGTTCGGCGCCCGCGCCGAACTTCACGATGAGCTTCGTCGTTCGCGGCTGAGCACTAAACCAAGACTGAAAGAAGAGGAGCAGAGAAATGGCTATCGAAGCAACAGGAGCACGCGCCATGGCGCCAGATACGTCGATCGCGGATGAGCGTGGGATCGCCGCTGCAGCAGATGAGGCGATGGCCTCGGCAATCCGGTGGAGGCCCAGCTTGGGTGACTTCACCGGCCTGACTCCAGACATGATCATGTTGATGGTCCGGCGCCAGCTCAACCAGATGGATGAG
>QMMC01000440.1 GCA_003647065.1 Deltaproteobacteria bacterium
CCATTGGTAGACCCTACCTTTCCTGTGCCGGAGGCGCAGCAAAGGTAGGGCCCCCTTTCAAACCGTGCGTGCGCTTTTCACGCACACGGCTTACCGATGGACTCTCGAATCGCTGCATTACGCGCCCTCCCAGTTGGCCTGATCCGGGTATCGGACCGTGCCTCGCAAACGGACTAGCCCGAGGGCCTCGAAGTACTCCCGCGTCCAACGATTCGCTTCGCCTGCCTTCAGATGCCGTCCCTTGCGCCTCACTTGAAAGCGCTTGAGCCGCCTGACGACGTGGCGATCGATTTCTTTGAATTTCTCCGTCGCGTTGCCGGTCCCGAAGTAGTTCCCCCACCCACGTAACACCGGATTGAGGTCTCGGATGAGCACGCGCACATCCTTCACCCCGTTCCGATGAGCACCGGTGAGTTCGCGGGTTCGGGCCCGCACCCGCTTCATGCTGCGCGTCGAAGGCCACCTCTGAAGAAAATAGACCCGTCGGCCTTCCTTCTCCCAGATCGGACCGCTCAAGCGTTTGTGAAGATGGCAGCCGAGGAAATCAAAACCTTCCCGTCCCCAGGACAGGTCCGCTCGCCTCGTCTTTTCTGCGTGGAGAGTCAGCCCCAGCCGCTGCATGATGCCTTGCACCCTGCGCTCGGCCTCCTCGCACTTTGCACGAGTGCGGCACATCACGACGAAGTCGTCGGCGTACCGCACCAGCACGCCCAGATGGGCGTACCGGTCCTCCCACATCGTATCGAGGACGTGCAGGTAGATGTTCGACAACAGCGGCGAGATGACTCCGCCCTGCGGCGTACCGCTGAGCATCGTCTTCTCTTCACCATCCTCGACCACGCCCGCACGGAGCCACTGCCGGAGAAGCTTCAAGACCCGACGGTCCGAGATGCGCCGTTCCACGAGTCGCATGAGCTTGTCGTGGTCGATGCTTCCGAAATAGTCCGCGATGTCCGCGTCCAGTACGTGGTTTCCGCCCGTCGCGCCCACCTTGCGCATGCGTTCTAACGCCTGCGTTGCGGAGCGCTTCGGGCGGAAGCCGTATGAGCACGGACGAAAGTCCGCCTCGAAGATCGGCTCCACCACCAGCTTCGTGGCCATCTGCACTACCCGGTCTCGGATCGTCGGGATCCCGAGCGGGCGCATGCGCCCGCCCGGCTTCGGGATGTACCGCCGAAGGACCGCCTTCGGTCGGTACCCGCCTTCACGCAACTCGGCCTGGACCTCTTCCAGGAAGCGCCGCACGCCATACCGTTCGATCGAATCGAACGACTGACGGTCGACGCCCGCTACGCCCTTGTTGCGCTTCACCCTCTTCCACGCTTCCCACAGGACGTCACTCCGGTAGATGCGGTCATACAGCGCGTGGAATCGGCGCGTGGGAGATCGCTTGGCTGCGACCCACAGTCGGCGTTGGAGGTGGCGCACTTTGTCCGGCGGCTTTCGCCGCTGGGGGTGGTTGGACCGAGTCTCTGCTCGGTCATGCCCTCGCACGTGGCTCCTCATCCGACACATCCAAAGTAGGGACCCTTCGCTCCTCCGGCGTTATCTTGCACCGGCATCATCACTACTATGATCCCCTCGGACTCCCGCTCCGCACCGCTCGATTTCGCCCTTGGCTTATACGAGACAGCTCGCCGCGACGACGGCTGCGAAGACGGGTCTCTCGTGTTCCGCTCCTTTCCTTCCGTACGTGCCACGCCCCGTACCCCGCCGGGACCCGATGCGCGCTTCGGAACAAGCGCATCGAGCGTAGCCTTCGCCATGACATGAGCGGCTCGGCTCCCGGATTGTTTATCTATCGAGGCTGCAGACTTCACTTCATGTTGCGGCCCGTACGGTCGCTCCCCCCGAAGGGGCTTTTGACGGTCGGCTTCGACGAAGAGGATCTCTCCCCCCGCCGCGACCCTGCTACCCGGCGCTCCGACGCTTACCGGGGTGGGACTTCCACCCACTGAAAAGGCGCAGCAAGCAGTCCCCGGCCCAACGTCTGGGCATTGAGCTACGTCACGACGCACCATGACGTGACTATAGGGGATGAACGTCCCAGAGCGTGAGCACGGGGCCGGTGGAAACTCCGGCGAAGGACGCCTCGATCTCGAAATGAATGGCGCCCCGGCGGGCCAACTCGTCGAGGGCCGGGGCGATGAGCGCCGTCCCCGCTTCATCACTGACGGCATGGCGCGCCGGGGCGATGAGCCGAAGGCGTCCGACTTCTTCGACGAGGCGCCCGAGGTGATCGGTCACGCAGGGGCCGAGGTCCGCTTCTGCGACGTCCCCGCAGTGGGTGAGATAGGTTTCGACCCGGGTCGCCCGGACCCGCCCCCCGCTGACCGCATCGATGACCCCAGCGAGGTTGTAGCTCGCCGTCACGACGGTCCCTCCCGGGTCCGTCTCGAGATGGGCGACGAGGGCCCGCTGGGCCGTCGCATTGGTGGAGATGGCGAGGCGCCCGGGGTCTCCGCGACGATAGGTGTGATAGGCAAAGCCGCCGGCGGACGCGAGGACGAAGGTCGCCGCGAGCGTTGCAAGGACGGGCGCGGGCCAGGCGAAGCGCGCCGCGAGGAGCCGAGCGAAGGCCACCGCGGAGGTTCCGGTGGCAACGCCAAAGACGACGTGCAGGGGCGCATAGTTCGCGGCCGGGGCCTGGTCCCAGAGCAGGGCCGCGACGACGATGTAGACGCAGACCAGGGCGCCGAGGCTTGCCGCGAAGAGCTCGTGGTCCCGACCCCGCATCGCCTGGACGAAGTGCATCGTGATGCGCCCGAGGGCGAGGGCCGGAAAGACGAGAAGCAGAGCGGTGGCCCCATCGGACATGCCCGCCGCCTGATCCCCGTACGCGGCGACGTCGGTCCAGAAGCGGAGCGCGTTGAGGGGCTCGAGCAATGCCGTCCCCGACGCGATGCGGGAGCCGATGTTCTCGAGCCGATAGACGACCTGCGAAGAGATCCCGCTCTCGGGGTCCATCAAGCCGAAAGCGACCATCGGCCCGAGGGGAAGCGCCGCGGCGACGAGCATTGCCCGGCGGGCCTCCCCCTCGATCAGGGCGAGGCGTCCCCGCTTCCACAAGACGAGGCCGAGGGCCCCGAGAAGGAAGACGGCTTTCACGTTTACCGCGAGGGCGAGGCCGGCCGAGAGACCGATGGCCGCCGCCCGACCGCGACTGAGACGCCGGTCCCCGGCAGCCGTGGCGAGCCCCGTCGCCGCGAGTACGACCAGCGGTAACTGGAGGAGCTCGAAGTGCACGAGCAATGAATGAGGCAGGACGAACGCCGACGAGAGGGAGGCGGCGAAGACCCCCGCGGCGGCGGTCAGGGGGTCGGTCATGCGTGCGGCGATCAAGAAGGCCATGAGCAGGGTCGCGAACCCAATCACGATGCCGACCTTGCGCAGAGCGAAGATGCTCTCCGAAATCACGGCGCCGAACGGCCAGTAGACCCATGTGGAGTAGTACGCGGCGCCCATGACGGGCCACGTCCGTCCCGCCGCGCAGACCGCGAGCTCGGGGCGGTAGGTGCTGGTGCGCAGTCGAACCTCGTCGCCGCATTCTTCGAAGCGCAGGCCACCACCTGGCCCGAGGTCCACGGCTCGGCTCGGCCCCGTCGGGTAGGTCGAGACCTCCTCGCTCCAGACGCCGGTCCGCTCCGAGAAATAGAGCTGCCCAAAGACGAAGCTCCCGGCCGCCACCGCGAAGAGGCCCCAGGCAACCATGGGAATACGTCGCGCAACGCCGACGGGGGCGTCCGAGGAGCTTCGAGGGGCTGTCTTCGTCGGCAGGGCCATGGAGGGGCGCCGAGGGTAGCCGACGACGCCCGCGTTATCCCCTACACTCTCGCCGATGGCCGAGGGCACAGACACGGCTCGACCCGAGAGCCTGGGCCGCCGGCTCCTCGAAGGACGCCTCGGCACCGCGGTCCTGACCGGTCTCTTCATCGCGACCGGCGTCCTCGACGTCGTCCATGAACGATTCTTGAACGCGGCCCAGCTCTGGGCGGCCCACCTGGCGAGCCGCTTCCTGGCCTACCCCATCGAGACTCTCTTCCTCCCGGGAGCGAGCCCCCTGGACGCCGTGGCCTTCGCGCCCTTTGCGGGATCCCTCGAGACCTTCGGGGTGGCCCACGTCGTATTCGCGGCGGTCTCCATTCCGTTGGTGGCCGAACGCGCCCGGGCCCTCTCGGTGCCCTACCCCAATGTCGCAGCCCTCTTCGTTGCGGCGTCGCCGACCTTGCTCGCCGCCGCCCCATCGGGGCTCGCCGGCGCCGACGGCGTCGTCCTCGTCGCCCTCGCCCTCTACCTCCTCGACGCCCGTCGCCAACGGGCCGGGGCAAGAATCACCGGGGGCGCGAGGGCAGCCGCGGTCACCGGTGTCACCCTCGGTCTCCTCGGCCTCCTGCGGCCCGAGCTCATCGCGCTCTCCCTCGCCATCGCATGGGCGCGCCGGGACCGGAGCCTCGCCCTCTTGGCGGCAATGATCCCGGCCGTTTACCTCGGCGTCGGCGCGGTCGTGCACAGCGACGTCGCCTTCATCGGCACAGCCCTCACGACCCCGTCCCTCCATGGTCCGTTACCCATCTCGCGCGCCGGCGATTGGGCCCTCGCCCTCGCCGCCACCTGCCCCGCCATCGGCCTCGCCGTCTTCTTCCCGAAGACCGCGAAAGAGCGGCCAGAGAGCCGAGAGAGCCGAGAGAGCACGGAGCACCGCGAAGCCATTGCCGCGGCCGCCTTTGCCGCCCTGGTCCTAGTCCTCGGAAGCCTCGACCTGCACCGGGTCGGCCTCAGCCCCGAGCGCCTCGCCCCGGCCCTTCCCCTCGTCGCCGTACCCCTCGCCCGGGCTGCGCGAGAGCTCGAGGGGAAGGAGTTCGCGACGCGGGTCGTCATCATGCTGCTCGTCGCCCTCGCCGGAGCGCTCGCGTTGAACCTCGAATGTGGGACCACGTTCCTCTTCGTGGTCGTCGCGTTCTGGGGCGCGGTCGTCGCCGTCGCGCGATGGAGGCCCGGCGCAGCGGTTCCGGCCCTCGTCATCGCCTCCCTCCTCGGAGGCCCCTTCGGGGTCCGCGCCTCGCGCCTCGCCGCCGAGGACCAGACCTTTGGCCTGCACGGAGTACACGCATGGGCCAGGAGTGCCCCCGAGGCGCTGCGAGATCGCCGCCTCGTGACCGACTCCCCCCTCGTCGGCCGGGCCGTCGGCCGCGGGGCCCTGAGCACGCGCTTCACCTGGCCCGAGCGCTACGCAGCTCCCCTCGGCCTCGACCGGGAGACCATTTCAGACCTCGAATGGGTGCTCGAAGGTCATCCCTTCGGAACCGTATTCCTCGATGCGAATGCCGGCAGCGACGCCATCGAAATCGGCGACTTGGTCATCGTCGAGGAGGACACTCTCCAGACCGAAGTTCACCTCTCGCCCCGCTTCCGACTGCTCCTAGCCGGAGAGCTCGGCGTCTACGAGCGCATCCTCGACGAAGGAGCACCTCGATGAAAGCGCTCACCGAGTCGTGGCTCGTCCCCGCCCTCGTCTGTGTCCTCGGAGCCGCCGGAGCCGTGCTCGGGGCGCCCAACCCCGTCGACCGCCCGGCCGAAGTACTGGGGCACGGTGGACCGCCACCGCGCTCATACGCCGACGACGCCCGCGCGCTGCTCGGGGGCCTCACCGCAGGAGACACCATCGAGGGTGACTGGCGCGTCGTCGAAGTCTACGGCCCCGCCGAGGGCCGCATCACCGTCACCCTCGAGCACGAAGGACTCCGGGCCAGCGTCGTCGTGCTCAGCCATGGCGAAGAGGAGCACATCGCGCCGCTGACGAAGGGCCCCTACGACCTCTACTTCATGGTGCCCGCGGGTACGGAGCCGCCGCCGGGCGCCATCGACTCAGCCCTCGGCGGAATCGCGGTGCGCATAGTCGATGACGCGGGCGTTCCGGAAGGCATGTAAGCGGTAGGGGCTGTTCTGTAACCTGGATTGACGGCGTGGGTGGGGGTGCCTCCAGCTTCGGGGGCTTAGGACGCGGTGGGCCGCGCGACGCTTTGCATGAACGGTAGGGGTGTGTTCTGGATTGACGGCGCGCTTGGGGGTGCCTCCAGCTCCAGGGGCTTTGTTACGCGACGACCGGAGTTGGCGCTGTGGACGGCGGGGAAGATGTCGCGGATGGCGGAGGATGCTCGGTTGCCGGACGCTTTGACTGTCGCGGGAGGCACCCCCAAGCACGCCTGCTTTGCCTGAGTAGAGTCACCTGTCGATGAAATGGTGGTCTCCGATGGACCTTGTTGGTGGTGGTGTGAACCGGGGATGATTCCGGTCCCGGCAGGGGGCGTCTGCTCCGCTCCTAGCGTTCGCAGTCGCCCGAGTGGTGTCGCGACGGCGGTGGGATCATTCCGTGCCGCATGGTGTACGTGCCCACGCACGGGCCTCCGCATCCACCCCACCGCCGGAACCTCCCACTCGTGCTGGGCGTACCGCCTTTGATCTGGGGATGGGCGAGACGGGCTCCCTGTTGGCAATGGCATGGAGGGCGTTCATTGCCGATGTGAAGAGAAACGGGTTCGGTGGGCCTGGCGCACCTGGACGAAGTTTTGCTTCACGGTGGGTCAGTCGTGCCCATCGAGAAACCTCCCCAGTGAGCCCACCTCGCGAATGGAAAGGCGTCTCACCCGGCTAGCGTCACGAGGTCCCGGTGGCGGGGTGGCTGCGGAGGCCCGTGCGCCCCCGCGCCCGACATGCCGAGCGGTCACCGCATCCGTCCCCGCGACCATCATCCGGGAACACCGAACGCTAGGAGCGGAGCAGACGCCCCCCGCCGGGGCCGGGGTCATCCCCATCTAACACCACCACCAAGAAGGTCCCCGGAGACCACCATCTCAGCCGAAGTTCGCCCGTATTAGGTCAATCAGGCGTGGGCGTGGGTGCCTCCAGC
>QMMC01000441.1 GCA_003647065.1 Deltaproteobacteria bacterium
CCGTTCCCGTTCCCGTTCCCGTTCCCGTTCCCGTTCCCGTTCCCGTGTCCGAGGCCGTGGCCGTGGCCGCCGCCCCTCTCTACCGCCCCCCTCTAGCGCGCCGCGCGCACAATCTCGATCTTGCCGTCGAGCTCCACGCGCTCGCCCTCACTCGAGACCTCAATCGAGTGCACCTCGAGGTGCAGCAAGTCGATCACCTGCGCCGTGACGCGGCCGTCTTCCTCGGCCCACGACAGAAAGACCACCCCCGGCGTGATGTCCCGGCGCGTGTAGTCGACGCCCCCCTCGAGCCCCGTCACCTCGCCGGCGACGCCGCGATAGATCAAGCGCCGGTCGTCGATGACCTCGATCTCGAATACCGATGTGCCATGGGTCGACCGATAGTCGTAGCGCATGGTGAGGCCCGCACCGAAGGTAGGCGGCGCCTCGTCGGCGGGCGTTTGGGCACCGCCGCAGCCGGTCATCACCGCGAAGAGACCACTCAGCACCACCGCCGCAATCTGCTCTGCAACCCGCTGCGGCATGCTCGCCCTCCTCTACTCGATGGTGATGGTGGCCCAGGCGCGTTTGCCGGCCTTGACCACGTAGGTCCCGCCCTTTTCGAGCTTCGCCTGCATGTCCGTCACCTTCGATCCATCGACCGAGACCGCGCCCTGCTGAAGGCGTCGCCGTCCATCGGACGAACTCTTCACGAGGCCCGCTTCGACCAGCGCCTTCGGCACCCAGAGCCCCGCCTCGTCGCCGGCCGAGAGGGTCACGGTGGGCATGTCGACAGGCACTTCACGGCGGCTGAACTGCGCCTCCCAGGACCGCCAGGCTTCGTCGGCGGCGGCGGCGTCGTGGTAGCGGGCGACGATCTCCCGAGCGAGGGCGCTCTTGGCATCCCGGGGGTTGGTCTCGCCCGAGAGACACGCGGCCTTTCGGCTCGCCACGTCCGCCTCGGGCACTGTCGAGAGCAGCTCGTAGTAGCGCCACATGAGCGCGTCCGAGATGCTCATGAGCTTGCCGAGCATCTCCTTCGGCGGCTCGTTGACGCCGACGTAGTTGTCGAGGCTCTTGCTCATCTTGTCGCCGACGATGCGTCCGTCCTCTTCGCGGGCGTTGATGCCTTCGAGGATCGGGGTGGTCATCACCAGCTGGGGCCGGAGGCCGTATTCGCGCATCAGCTGGCGTCCAACGAGCAGATTGAAGAGCTGGTCGGTGCCGCCGAGCTCGACGTCGCACTCGAGGGCGACCGAGTCGTAGCCCTGGGCGAGGGGATAGAGGAGCTCGTGGATGGAGATGCTCTGGTTTTCGGCCCAGCGCTTTTTGAAGTCGTCGCGCTCCATCATGCGCGCCAGGGTGTACTTGCCGGCAAGGCGGATGACGTCGTCGAACTTCATCTCGCCGAGCCACTCGCTGTTGTAGACGACCCGGGTCTTCTCATCGTCGAGGATCTTGAAGGCCTGGCTGGCGTAGCTCTTGGCGCCTTCGACGATCTCTTCGCGGGTCGGCACGGGGCGGGTGCCGCTGCGACCGGAGGGGTCGCCTATCTGGGCCGTGAAGTCGCCGACGACAAAGATGACCTCGTGCCCGAGCTCCTGGAAGGCGCGCATTTTGTTCATCAAGACCGTGTGGCCGAGATGAAGATCGGGCCGCGTCGGGTCGAACCCCGCTTTGATCTTCAGCGGTTTTCCGGCACGCAGGCGCTCTACGAACTCCGCTTCGACGTGCAGATCGACGACACCGCGCTTGAGTTCGGCGAGCTGGTCTTCGGGGGACACGGTCGAAAACTACTCGTCGTCGGGCACGGGCTCGTGATGCGCCGCAAACCCGCCTTCGGGGATTTGGCCAGTATTCACGAGCTCTTTCAGCTCCTTGCCCACTTTGAAGAAGGGCAGGCGCTTGGCCGGAACGGGAACCGGCTTGCCGGTCCGAGGGTTGCGGCCGTTGTACGGCTTGTAGTGCCGGACGGTGAAGCTACCGAAACCGCGGATCTCGATGCCCTCGCCCTTTTCGAGGGCACGGGTCATCGATTCGAAGACGCAGTTGACGACTTGCTCCGCCCGGCTCTTAGTGATCTTGCTCCGCTGGGCTACGGCATCGATGAGCTCAGATTTCGTCATCCGTCAGGTCTCCACTCCAACGGGTGCCGAGCCTAGAGGCCCCTACCCCCTAGAGTCAACAGCGATTTCAGGCACTTGCAAACCAACGACAAGAAGAAGAAGCCGCCCCTCCCGGTCCTCCTCGGCCTGGGCTTAGGGCTTTTTGCCCTGCTGGCCCTTGCTCTGTGGCCCACCTCACCTCCGCCGGGGCCGCCTCCACCGCCCCCGAGCCCGGAAGAGGTCTTCCTCGATCTGCCCAAGATCGACGTGCATACGCACCTGAGCCTCAGCCAGGTCCCCGAGATCCTCGGCATCATGGATGAAAACGGGATCGACGTGATGCTCAACGCCTCCGGCGGGGGCCCCAATCGTGGGCTGCCCAGCTGGGCCCGGGTAGCGGCTGAAACCGGCGGCCGCATCCGGCCGTACTGCAACTTCCCCTTCTCCGCGGTGGAGCAGCCCGAGTTCCCGGAGCTCGCCGTGGCCTGGCTGAACGACTGCAAAAGCATGGGCGCCGTCGGGCTCAAGGTGTTCAAGAGCCTCGGCCTCGGCATCCCCCTCTCGGATGGCTCGCTGCTCCGGGCCGACGACCCGCGCCTCGACCTCGTGTTCGAGACCGCGGGGAACCTGGGCCTCCCGGTACTCATCCACACCGGTGACCCCCAGGCGTTCTTCGAGCCCCCGACCCGGGACAACGAGCGCTACGCCGAGCTCGAGGCTCATCCGAGTTGGAGCTTCTACGGCGACGATCCGGCGGGCAACGCGTGGCCAACCTGGGAGGAGATATTTGCCCAGTTCGAAGAACGGGTGGCGCGAAACCCGGGCACGACCTTCGTCGGCGCTCATTTCGGCAACGCGCCGGAGGAGCCCCAGCGGGTGGCGCGGATGCTCGAAAGGTACCCAAATCTGGTCGTGGAGATCGGGGCTCGGGTCCCGGAGATCGGCCGCCACGACGCTGGAGAGATGCGGGCCCTCTTCGTCCGCTTCGCCGACCGCATCCTCTTCGGCACCGACCTGGCCGTCACCGATGGGGGCCTGACCCTCGGCTCGAGCGGCCCCGAAGAGGACCGCCGAGACCAGGTCCCCGCCTTTTTTGCGTCTCATTTCCGATACTTGGAGACCGCCCGGCGAGGCTTCGCCCATCCGACTCCCATCCAGGGAAACTGGACCATCGACGGCCTCTCGCTGCCCCGGGAGGTGCTTCAGAAGGTCTACGCAGACAACGCTCGCCAGGTATTTCGGTTGGAATTGCCATCAAACTGATCGCGCCCGTTTCAAATTCCCCCCCGGATCGGTATGTTCGCGCGGCTGTTTTCGTGCCTTTTTTGGGGAGGAGCCACCATGGCCGACGAGGATTTTGGCGGAGAAGGTCCGACGGACCTGAGCGCGTTTGACGAAGAAAACCCGCTCGCCGCGGCACCCCTCGGGGATGACGAAGCCCTCAAGGGCATGCGCCGACGTACATCGACGGCGGGCCGAATCGGCATCGTGTTGATCCTCGGCCTGCTCGGCGTGGTCGCATTCATGGCGTACCGGGGCACCATCGTAGCGGAGCAGCAAATGGCTGCCGTCGAGGCCTGCGGGACCCTCGAAGAGCAAGAGCAGATGCTCGGTTGTCTGCGCGACCTCTTCGGGGAGAACGACCACCCCGATGTTCGGGAGCGCATCATTCGCAACCTCGACCACTTCAACGACGCAGCGGCGGTACCGCTCTACGTGACCGCCCTCGATCAGCGGGGCGCCGTTCGCCGCGGGGCCGCGATCGCTCTGGCCCGCCTCGGTTCGCCGACCGCGGATCCGGCGCGGCAGAAGCTCCTCGACGTGCTCCCCGACACCGACGCCCTCGACCGCACGCAGGTGGTGTGGGCGCTGGCGGTCCTCGGCGAGAGCACCGCAGCCGACGCCATCATCGAGCAGTTCATCGCGGGTCGCCTGCAGGACATGCCGGCATGGGATCCGGCGGTCATCACCAATGTCCTCGGCCCCGAGCGCCTCGCGTCCGACGAGCTGCTCAACCACGAGCAGGAAGGCGTGCGCCTGCTTACGGCCCAGGCCCTCGCCGAGTCCGCCTCGGCGACCGCCATCGACCCCCTCAGTCGCCTCGTTCAACACGAGCTCGCCCGGGAACCCGACGACCGCAACATGGAGGTCATCCGCGCGGCGGCCACCGGCCTCGGGCGCACGGGGGATCCCCGAGCCGCTGCGCCGCTCTTCGCCCTGCTGACGGGTGAGCCGAGCATGACCGAGGGCATCATGGACGCCCTCGGCAAGTCCATCAAAGGCGCAGACCTTGCGCTCCTCGTCGACCAGACCGAAGACCTCTCGATCAAGCGCACCCTCGTCGCCAAGATCGCCGACACCCACGACCCCGACACGGCCGACGCCCTCGCAGGCCTCGTGAACCACGAAGACGAAGACATCCACAACGACGCGGCCCTCGCCCTCTCGGTCCTGGGCGACCTGCGCGCGGTGCCCCGTCTCCTGGCCATGGCCCAGGGCGAAGACGAGGCGGCCGCCGACTCCGCCCTCGACGGCCTCGAGCGCCTCGGCGACGAGAGCGCATCCGAGGGCCTCATCACCCTCCTGCCGGACCGCTGCCCCCCCGAGCCCGAGCCGGGCATGCCCGACGGCTGTTACCGCCAGGCTTCGATCCTTCGAGCCCTCGGCGCGAGCGGCGGCGTGGCCGCAGCGCGACGCATCGAAGTCGCCCTCGACGGCGTCGACTCCCCGGCGGCGGCCCAGGCCCTCGCCACCATGAACTACGAACCAGCCTACGCACGGCTCCTCAGCATGGTCGTGCGGCCCGCCGACGTCGACATGGGCGCCTCCAACGCGGGTGAGCGAGAGATTCCCAACGAGGACCTCCTCAGGGCGCGCAAGGGCGCCATCCTCGCCATGAAGATCTACGCCCGCCCCGAGGCAATCGAGACCCTCATGACGGTCGTCGAAGACATCCACGACGACTACGAGCTGCGCGCCTACGCGGCCCACGCCATCGGCCGGTCTGCGACGCCCGAGGTCATGCAGGAGATCATCGGCAAGGTTCAGGACGAAACCGTCGACGAAGCCGCGCGCCGGTACTACGTGCAGGCGCTCTGGCAGAAGGCCCAGCCCACTCTCAATACGCAGCTCGTGGCCCTCATGGGCGGTGACACGCCCCCGCCGGTACGCCGGGCTGCGGCCATCGCCGTCGGTTACTCGGCCGACCCATCGACCGACGCCGGCCTCGTGGCCTTGCTCGAAACAGAGCAGGGTCGCCGCATCGCCTCCTACGCCATCGCCCTCGGTGGAAGCGAAGAGTCCGCTGCGGCCCTCGTCGCCGCCCTCGGCGAAGACACCGACGCTCAGGAGATCCTCCAAATCGCCGTGATGAACGAGGAGAACGACTGGTTCAACTTCCTCACCGAGGAGATGTTCGAGAGCGGAGCCGTATGGCGCCGCGTGAAGGCATCACGGGTGCTCCAGCGCGGCGACCGCCGCGGGCGCTACGGCTACTGCTGGCTCAAGACCGTCGAGGTCCTGAAGGCCGGCTGGGAAGGTCCCGGGGGCGCCAGCGCGCAGTTCGTGCGCATGAAGCTCTACGAGGCCCTCACCGGAGAGGGTCAGGACGAGGCCCTCCGGCCCCTCGCGGCCAGCATCCTCGGCTCCATGGGCGAAATCGGCCTGCTCCTGAAGGCCCGGGACAGCGAAGGCCCCGGCGCCGCGCCGGCCCGCGCTCAGCTCCTCGCCGCTGCGAGCCCCGAAGGCTGAAACGCGACCGGCCACGCACCGCCTGAGACCGCTCGCCGGCGTTGCCGGCACTCGGTGACGAGGGGCGTGCCATCGTGAACTCGGTGACCAGCCAGCTCCCCACTTGGACCAGTACGCTGCGGGCTCTGTGCTCGCCGCGTCGTCTGGTGCCGGTGGTGCTCCTCGCAACGGCGCTGCTCTTCGCCCAGTGGCGGATGACCACGAGCCCCCTCGGCCTGCCGGTGGGCCTCGCCATGGTGCTCTCGTTCTGGCTCGTGGCGCCCTACGCCTGGCGGGTGCTCTTCTCCGCAGCGCGCACCCACAGCTCCCCGACCATCGCGCGGTTCCTCGGCTACATCGCCGTCGCCGTCGCCCTGGTCTACGCGAGCGGCTACGCTCTGCCAGCGGGGGTGGGTCTCGGGCTCACGTTCCTCACCGACCGCTTCTCGCTGCTCGTCGAGTTGGCGCTCTTCATCGTGGGAGGCTGGGGCCTGGGCCGTGACATCGAAATGGAGGAGAGCCTCGACCGCGCCGAGTCCCGGGTCGACGAGCTAGCCCGGGAAGCCGAGCGCGCCCAGCTCCTCGCTCTCCGCAGCCACCTCGACCCCCACTTTCTCTTCAATACGCTCAACGCCATCGCCGAGTGGTGCCGCGAGGACGGCGAGGTCGCCGAACGGGCGACGCTCTCGCTCTCGGCCATGCTCCGCACGGTCCTCGACGGAGTGCAGCAAAAGTCCTGGCCGCTGCGACGCGAACTCGAGCTCCTCGATACGCTCCTCGACCTCTATCTCATCCGCGACCCGGAGTTCTTCACCCTCGACCGGAGCATCCCCGACCCCCTGCCAGCCATCGCCGTGCCGCCGATGATCCTCCTGCCCCTCGTAGAGAACGCGGTAAAACATGGCCCCGCGGCCGGCCACCGCGGCCGGATGGTCCTCGCTATCGAAGTAGCCCCCATGGGCATTTCATTCATCGTCGAAAACCCCGGGGCATACGAAGGCCGCCGCGAAGGCGGCGAAGGCCTCGCCATGGTGGAGCGTCGCCTCGCCCTCGCC
>QMMC01000442.1 GCA_003647065.1 Deltaproteobacteria bacterium
CCGTGCATGCTGGTCGTCGAATCGACGGACCCCGAGGATGGGACGACCGGCGTCTACCTCGACCAGGTCCTCCGCGTCGTCTTCTCGCACGAGCTCGACACGACGGTGCCAGAGGGGGCCCTGGTCGTTCGCAATGCGGCGGGGGACGAGATCACCGGGCGATACATCGCCGACCGGCGCACCCTCGTCTTCACCCCGGCGCGCTACGACGTCGATGCCGCGCACACCGTGACCCTCAGAGGCGCGATCTCCGCGGGGGCCTACTCCCTCGCCGACGACTACGAGTTCACCTTCACCACGGGAGATACGACCACCAGCGACTCCCGACCGCCGCCAGATAGCTATGACCCCCTCGGCCGCGGCGCCCAGATAGCCCTCGGACGCCGCCCCGAGTACATGCTGCTCTTCAGCGGCGCAGCGGAGCCCCGGGTCGCCCTCGAGGACCCGCCGGAGGCCGCCGGCGACGCGACGCAACTCGCCCAGAACAGCTTCGGCGCGCTCCTCGACGACAAGCTCCCCGTCGTCGGGCAGTTCGACGACGACGGCTGGGACGAGGTCGCGGTGATCTCTCGCAGCGCAGCCGACGTGCTCGCCGTCGCCTTCCTCGACCGAGCCCCCGATGGCTCCCTCGCCGCAACCCTGCCGAGCATCTCCCTGGCCCTCGCCGATACCTACGACGCGGCCGCAGGCGACTTCGACCTCGACGGACGCGACGAGCTCTTCATCGCCGTGGCAAAGGCCGGTGAGCCCATCCACTACTACCTCATCGACTACGACGACGGGACCGGGGAGTACGTGGTCGCCGAAACCGACCGAGTCACGGCGGATGGCTCCCAGAACGCGGAGTACGTGAAGGTCGCCGCCGGCGATGTCGACGCCGATGGCAAGGCCGAAGCCATCATCGTCTGGCACGTGCATACGACCGGCGAGCAGTCCGTGCCGTACTACGTCATCCATGACGATCTCGACGCCGGCCTCGCCGAGGTCTTCCCGGCCCGGGTCGTCAAGGACAACATGCCCTGGCAGGTCTACGCCCACTACTCGTTCATCGACGTCGCCACCGGCGACATCGACGGCGACGGCGCCGACGAAATCCTCTTCGGCCTCTACGAGCCCTACTGGAACAGCCGCAACTTCTGGAACACGGCCCAGCAGGTCCGCGTCGACGGTGAACTCCGTGTCGTCGACAACTACGACCACGCGGCCCCGACCGCCCCCGCGGTCGTGCTCCCGGATGGTGGGGCGGTGACCTACAGCCACTTCTGGTACGCCAACGCGTGGGTCACCGGCGCGGCCCTGACCCGCCGCCACATGTCGGTCCTCGTCACGGCCGACATCGACGGGGACGGTCGAGACGAGGTGCTGATGCAGAACCAGCTCTTCAAGTTCGAGCCCGGAGGCGGGGCCACCACGTCGGGCCTCGAGCTCACCTCCGGCTGGCCCCACGAGCTCCCGAACACGGTCGTGGACTACCGAGCCCGGGCGGACGTCGCCGACTGGCGACCCATCGACTTCTCCGATGGCTACCTCACTCGCGACGTGCAAGTCGGCGACGTCGACGGCGACCTCAAGGAAGACATCGTCCTCCTGCGCAAGAACGGATCTTCGATCTGGGTCGACTACTTCGACGCCGGGGTCACCCCTGGCAGCTACGACCTGAAACGAACCCAGCTCCAGCAGGCGACGAACTACTTCGGCTTCGCCGGCGCGCCGAGGCTGGCATTGCCGAACGTCGACGACGATTCCCTGATCGTCGAGCCCGCAGGCCACGACATCTACCTCGGCGACAACGTCATCACGGCGGTCCTCGCCGCAGCGCCGTGCTCCGAAGACCTCGGCCAAGACACGGGAGGGTGCTCGACGACCTTCGGCCAGGGCACGACGGCCTCGTGGACCAATGGGGTCTACGTGAACGCGAGCGCTGGCATCGTCGTCGGCACCGAGTGGGAGCCGAGCATCGATATCCCCTTCATCAACATCAAGCTGGCGAAGGTCGAAATCGAAGGCTCGTTCGGTGTCGAGGGCAGCTACCAGCACACCTGGGCCGGCTCCCGATCGGAGCAGTTCGCGTTCACCGCCGGGGCCGACAACAACCTCGTCGTCTTCGAGACCCACGTCTACGACCGCTACCACTACCGCGTCATCTCCCACCCCAACCCGGACCACATCGGGACTCTGATGACCTTGAGCGTGCCGAGCGGTTCTCGCCTGATGGCGGTGAGCCAAGACTACTACAACGCGAACAACGGGGCGCAGCTCGACATCGGCGGAGGCGTGCTTCCGATCGTGCCGGGGGACCTCTCGACCTACCCCAATCGTACCGCGGCGAACGACCTCGCGACGGCGACCGGAAACCGTCTCGTCGCCATCTCGTCGATGGCAGTGCCGGCGCCCGAGGGCGTCTCGAACTCGACGGAGGTCGAGCTCGGGGTGTCCACCGGCGAAGGAGACGAGTTCAGCGTCGGGCTCTACCTCAACGCCTCCCTCAAGGTCTGCGGCCCGGACGCCGCCGGCTGGACTCCCAACGTCTGCGTCGGCGTCGAGGGCAGCGTTTCTTCGGGCTACGCCTACTCCTACGAGTGGAGCGAAGACGTGGTCTTCGCCGGAGGCATCGCCGGGCTGCCGACCGAACGCTACGCCGAAGACGGCTACGCCGCGGGCCTCGTCGCCTACGAGACGACCCTCCACGACCCCACCACGGGGGAAAACCAAAACTTCGTAGTCGTGAGCTACTACATCGAGTGAAGTAGACTCCCCGCATGAAGACCGTCACGGCCGAAGAAGCCCTCGAAGTCGTCGAGTCGGGCAACCGCGTCTACGTGCACGAGGCGTCGATGGTTCCCGTGAGCCTCATCGACGCCCTCGTCGCGCGCAGCGGCGAGGTGACCGAGGTCGAGGTCGTTCACCTGCACACCGAGGGCCTCGCGCCTTACACCAAGCCCTCCTGCAGCGGCAGCTTCCGCCACAACGCCCTCTTCGCCGGCCGCAACGTGCGGCAGGCCATCGACGAAGGCCGCGCGGACTTCACGCCGGTATTCCTCTCGGAGGTCCCGTCGCTCTTCGCCGAGGGCCGGCTGCCCCTCGACGTCGCCCTGCTCCAGCTCTCGCCCCCGGACGAACACGGCTACTGCCGCCTCGGGCTCTCGGTCGCCACCGCCCGGGCCGCCGCGTCCCACGCCAAGATCATCATCGCCGAGATCAATCCCCAGGTGCCGCGGACGATGGGCGACTCGGCGGTGCACGTCTCGGACATCGACTACGCGGTCGAAGTGGACCGACCTTTGCCGACGATCGAGGCATCGCCCTTCGGCCCCATCGAAGAAGCCATCGGCAAGAACGTCGCCGCCCTCGTGCCCAATCAATCCACCTTGCAGGTCGGCATCGGCAACGTGCCCAACGCGGTCATGGCGGCCCTCAAACGCCACCAGGACCTCGGCCTCCATACCGAGATGATGAGCGACGGCCTCGTCGACCTCATCGAGTGCGGGGCGATCACCAACCGCATCAAGACGCGATTTCAGCGGCGCGGCGTCTGCTCCTTCGCCATGGGCTCAGAACGCCTGCACAAGTTCCTCGACAACAACCCCTTCGTCGAGATGCATCCGTCAGAGATCGTCAACGACCCCAACGAAGTGCGAAAGCAGCACGTGATGACGGCCATCAACTCGGCCATCGAAATCGACATCACCGGCCAGGTCTGTGCCGACTCGATGGGCGAGCGCATCTGGAGCGGCATCGGCGGCCAGATGGACTTCGTCCAGGGCGCCCTGCGCTCCCCCGGGGGCAAAGCGATCATCGCGCTCTCGTCCACGGCGAAGGGCGGCCAGGTCTCGCGTATCGTGCCCCGGCTCCAGCCCGGGGCCGGCGTCGTGACGACCCGGGGACACGTCCAATGGGTCGTGACCGAATACGGCGCTGTGAACCTGCGCGGCCGGACGCTCCGGGAGCGCGCGGCGATGCTCATGTCGATCGCTCATCCAGATTTCCGGCCCGAGCTGCACGCGGCTGCGGTGGGGCGGAAGATCGCCTGAGGGGGTGGTTCGAGCGTTACCAGCAGTTCTCCGACGTGCAGAACCCATCCACGCCGCACACGTTGCGATACCAGCAGTCGCCGTCATCGACGCACGCCCTCTGCAGGGTGGTGGTTGCCGGATCACAAACGAGGTCTCGACGGCAGGTCCGACCGCCAAAGGCATCCCCCGCGACGCAACCGGTTCCCGGCGCCGGGCACGGGCTCCCAATGTCCCATACATCCCGGAACCCGCTGATCGCGCAATCGAAGCGAGACCACCAGCCCAGGGTTCGCAGGACGGAGGATGAATAGGCCAACCGCTGGGCACCCGCACCACATGTGTGCGCGGCTCGTGCAGAGAAGTCGTCGATGTACCAGCCGTCGCCCGCGCCCGCGGCACCGCCGAGGACCGGGAGCTGTTCGACTCGACAGACTTCGGCGAATTCTCCCGGCCCAGCATCCTCTTCGCCGATCCGAGTGCGGCCTGGAAGGTCTGCACAGCGCTCGCCGACTGGGAGCACCTGGGTCATTTCGCAATCCACGAACCCGTCGTCGTCCCGCGACAGGGCCGACCCGAGACACAGCGAATCGACCACCCAGCCGAGGCGTTCGGCGATCGCGCGCAGCGGGCCCACCAGGTCGCCTCCGCAGAGGGAATGGAGGATCACCTCCGCACCTTCCGCGTCGAGCTCTTGCGCCAACTCGACGTGACGCCGGGGCGGCATCGCGTGGCCTCCCGAAGGGGAGGTGCAGCTCGGCAACTGTCTCTCAGGATTCGACGGATCCACGGTCGTTTGCATCGCTGGATCAGCGAGGATCGCACGGTAGTCCAGGTTGAGAGGGTCTGTGAGAAGGGTCTCCGGGACGCCGATGATCGGAGCATAGATCATGTAGCCAAGGGACAAATCCATCAGCCCATCAACGTAACGTCCTATCGGTTGGAGCGCTTCAGGGTGCGTGATGCATCGATGGGTCGGCTCACCGGAGTAGATGCTGCTGGTGGGGTTGAGAACTTCTGGGTCGAGGACGGAGCAGTCGTCATCGTCCGTCAACTCGATGATCGTCAATAGGCCCGACAGTGGTCCGAAACCCGCATTCGAGTCGTCCGCATGGCCCACGGTACCCATTCCGAATCTCCCGTCGAAGCGTCCGGCCGTGGACCCGTCTGAGCCGGCAAGTGCCTTGAGCATTGCCTCGAACGGCTGCTCGACATCACAACCGTCCGTCCCCACACGAGCCAGGCAAGCCAGGTCCTCGCCCAGAGCAGCGACATCGTCGAACGGAGAGAAGGTCAGAAACGAGGGGTACGACGCACGGCACTCCGATGTCGTCGCGCCGCTGCTCGTGCGCAGGACACCATCGTCACCGAAATCGGAAGCCGCGCAGTAGGAGAGTTCGAGTCCCCCGGTCCCCATGTCGGTGGAGATGACGCCGGCCGAAACCCTCGAGGGCGGCATGAAGTCTGCGCCGCCGTCGCCATCGAGATCGCCGGTGCTGAGGGTTCGCAACATATTGGGAAGAGCTTCGGCCAGGGCAGCCTGAGCCGAAGCCATTGAGGGGGAGTTGTCGATGACGAAGAGCAACTCCAAGCCCCAGGTGCCGCGTGAATAGGGCCGATATGTCTCCCGCGGCTCGCAGGACTCGGCCGCCGAGGCCTCATCGCACCCAGGCAGCGCCGCCAACGCCGCGGCGAGGAGCACCGCCACGACCCGCGTTCCGCCCACCGGACTCCCCCGCTGTCGACCCATCACGAACAGGCCACGCAAGCATCATGCCCGGCGAATTGCCGCAGCGCGAGCCCCCACAGGCGCCCCAGTGCGGCAACTTGGCGCGCTCGTCTGCCAACTCAGTTGACGACCGCGCCCCTCAGCTGACCACCGCGGGCAGCGAAAGCGTGATGCGCGTCCCGTCCTCGATGGAGGCCGTCACCAACCCGCCGTGGGCGAGGGCGACGCTGCGGACGATGGCGAGGCCGAGGCCGGTGCCGTTGCGCGCCTCGTCGGTGGTGAAGAAGCGGTCGAAGACTTTCTCTCGATGGGCCTCGGGGATGCCCGGGCCGCGGTCGGTCACGGAGACCTCGAGGCGGTCACCCTCCCCCGCCGTCACCTCGACCCGAACGGAATCAGAGTCCGGCGAGTAGCGAACCGCGTTGTCGATGACGTTGCGGAGGGCGAGTTCGAGGTCGGCCTCGCGGCCCCGGATCAAACGCGTCGGGGCGGCGTAGTTCAGCGTAATGCTGGCGCCGGCGCGGCGCTCGCGCTCGATGACGCGGCGGAGCACGGCGTCGAGGTCGAAGACCTGCATGGCCTCAGAAGACGCTTCGATGCGGCTCAGCTCGAGGAGGCGCGTCACGAGGCGGTCCAAGCGCTCGGCGTCTTCTTGGATGTTTCCGAGGAAACGCGCGCTGGCAACGGGGTCCTCGGTCGCGCCCTCGGCGAGGAGCTCGGCGGCCCCGCGAATGCTGGTGAGCGGCGACTTGAACTCGTGGGCCACGTCGGCCGCAAACTCGGACATGTATTCGGCCCGGGCGCGCAGCTCGTCGGTCATGGTCGAAAACGATTGCCCGAGCTCGCGGATCTCGCCGGTGCCCTCGACGGGCACGATCACCCCGCGCTCGCCGGCGGTGATGCGCCGGGCCGCCCGGGACAAGCGCGAGAGCGGGCGCGAAATGGTCCAGGCGAGGACCAGGGTGCTCAGGAGGCTGATGAAGAGAGCCACCAGGAGGACCCGAATGAGGCCCGAGCGGATGCGATAGAGCTCGACCATCACCGGGCGCGTCGACCGGGTGATGTAGACGACGCCGCGTACCTCCCCGCCGTGGCGGATGGGCTCGGTCACGAAGAGAAAGACCCC
>QMMC01000443.1 GCA_003647065.1 Deltaproteobacteria bacterium
CGTCTGCTCCGCTCCTAGCGTTCGGTGTTCCCGGAGGATGGTCGCGGGGACGGCTGCGGTGACCGCTCGGCATGTCGGGCGCGGGGGCGCACGGGCCTGCGCATCCACCCCACCACCGGGACCTCGTGACGCTAGCTGAGTGAGACGCCTTTCCATTCGCGAAGCGGGCTCACTGGTGAGGTTTCTCGATGGGCTCACCTGGCCTGTTGTGAAGCGAATTTTCGTCCAGGTGCGCTAGGCCCTCCGCACCCGTTTCTCTTCAAATCGGCAATGAGCGTCCTCCATGCCGTTGCCAACAACGAGCCCATCTGCCCCATCCCCAAATCAAAGGCGGTACGTCCAGTGCGACTGGGAGGTTCCGGCGGTGGGGTGGATGCGCAGGCCCGTGCGCGGCCACGTACACCATGCGGTAGGGAATGAATCCACCGCCGTCACGACCATCCTCCGGCGACTGCGAATGTTAGGAGCGGAGCAGACGCGTCCCGCCGGGGCCGGAATCATCCCCGTTTAGTACCCCCACCAACAAGGTCCACCGGAGACCACCGGTTCATCGACAGTTGGCTCTGCTCAGGAATATCAGGCGTGCTTGGGGGTGCCTCCCGCGACAGTCAAAGCGTCCGGCAACCGAGCAAGACCCGGTACCCGCGACACCAACCCCGCCCCTCACAGCGTCAACTCCGGCCCTCGCGTAACAAAGCCCCTGGAGCGGGAGGCACCCCCAAGCGCGCCGTCAATCCAGATCACACCCCACCGCTCATGCGAAGCGCCGCGCGGCTCAGTCGCCCGGGGCTGGCTCTCGCCCGGCGGGGTCCGTGGACATGCGTCCGCCAATGGCGCCGCGCACTCGGTACTGAAGGGCACCGTCGGTCGTCTGGGCGGGGCGGATTTGCGGGGAGAGCTCGAGGAGCGAGAACATGTTTCGCGTTTGGTTGCTCTTCTCCTGGTAGGCCTCGGTGAACTTCACCCGGAGCAGGAGGTCGAGGCGGGACCGCGTGACGGGTTGGCCCAAGCGCACGCTTCCGCTCGCCGCGAGGTGGAGGTCCGGCCCGTTCGTCGACATCTCTTCGATCTCGGCAACGCCCTCTTCTACCGCCACGGTCAGCTGCAGGTCCCCGGCATCGATCTCCTCGATGGTGATGCCTTCGGACATGCCCCCGATGGGGAACTTCGCTTCGCTGTCCCCGATGGTCAGACCCTCGATCTTCAAATCGATGGCGCCCGTGGTCTCCGTGGCCTCCTCCGCTAGGGTGAGGTCCACGGTGCCACCGAGCTTGCCGCGAATCGGCAGGCCAACGAGGTCGCGGATGACCCCGATGGTCAACAGGTTGACGTCCGCGATGGCCAGTTCGATGTGTTGGGTCGTATCGCTCTTCTCGTACTGCCCTTCGACCGTGCCCCCACCGGTGAGGCCGAGGTCGAAGGTGAGGCCGAGGCCCCCGGTGATCAGCGACAGCAGGGATACCCGGGCCGAGGCCTCTTCGATCATGACGATCGTGGGGTCCTCTTCCGGGTCATCGGGCTGAATGGTGTACCGGACCCCCGTGACGTCTACTCCGGTCACGAACGATGGCGAGAGCTCTTCGATTGAGAGCAGCGCACCGCTCGCGACGCGCCGTCCTCCCGGACCCACGGGGCGCTCGACCTCCTGGATGATGAAGTCCTTCACGCGGTCGTAGGGGAAGGTCCAGTAGGCGAAAAAGAAGAAGCAGAGACTGAAGAAGCCCGCGTAGCCGACGACGCGCAGGATGCGTTTGCCCAAGGGGAGGGTGGGCCCAGTCGGCGCCCGGCTCGTGCGGGAGACCGGCGCGCCGTCCCGCTTCAGGGCGCGAAAGACGACCAGCCCGGCCCCGGCGAGGATCGCCATCGTGACCAAGGCGAAGATCATCCCGCCCACGAAGTCCAACATGAAGAGCAGCAGAAGCAGCGCAAAGAGCCCTCCCGCCGCGAGCACGATGACGCGCTCTCGGGACGACAGCTTTTCGAGGAGGTTCTTGATCATCGGGTCATCCTCAGGGCGCCGGGGGGCCGGACCTCATGTCGCGGCGCCTCATGGTGCTCGGGCCGTCGTCGTCGTCGTCGTCGTCGTCGTCGTCGTCGTCGTCGTCGTCGCTGCGAGAGTTGCGGTCGAAGGTGATGACGCCGACCTCGACGTTGTAGCGGTCGCCAGCCTGGAAATGCTCGATCTGCAAGCGCTCGACGGCGACGGGGTAGGGGCTGTTTTCGATTTCGGTGATCATGTCGACGACGGTGCGCAAGCCAATGCCCGGGAGATTGGCCCGGACGTGGCGCCGCGTGAAAGCGTCGGTGACCTTCTCAGGCTGGTCGGTTAGCTCGAGGGGGCGCTGGAAGCCGGCCTCGTTGGCCTTCGCTTCGAGGAAGCTACCGAGGGGTGGGGCCTGATTGTCGTAACGCCGCTGAGCCTCTTCCCGCTCCTGCCGCCTCTGGGCCAGTTCGGTTTGGGCGAGGGAGATCGAACGCAGCGCCGACCGCAGCTCGCCGTTTTCGGTCTCGACGTCAGAGATGGCGCTGGTCGTGAACCACAGGGGCAGGAAAACGACCATCGCCGCCGCGATGGACCCGAGGAGGCCGACGAGCTTGCGCTCTCGGTCGTTGAGGTTGTCGAGCGAACCCCGCATCGAATCGAAGATGGATAGAATCATCCGTCCGTCCTGCGCCGACGCCGGCGGCCTCTCTCTTCGGGCGCCGGCGCCCCCGGGCACCTCAGCGTCGCCTCGATTTGATAGTTGAGACCCTCGTTGCCGGGCCCCGGACTGGTGCGACCCTTCTCGAGGTCGTGCACGCATTCGTGGGACTCGAGCACCTCGGCGATGCTGTCGCGCTCGGCGACGCTCGCGACGCGTCCCTGCAGTTCGAACCGGCCCCCGTGTCCGTCGTCGTCGAGCTCGATGTGCAGGCGCCTGGTATTGTGAACGATCTCTATGGGCACGCTCTGGCTCACGAGGTCCAGGACGTCATAGGCGTCGAAGCGCGGGAGGGGGTCGCGGGTGCGTGGCCCGCTCAGGAGCAGCTGCTCTGCTTCCGAAGCGCTGGTCGTGCCTTCACCGAAGGACTCCTCGGTTACCCGCTCGAGTTCGGTGGATAGGGCTGTGCGTTCGTCGTCGAGGACCTGCCATCGAGCCCAGGTCGAGAACATGAAGGACGAGAGCACGATGGCCGCGCAGACGCCGAGGAGGCGGGCGTGTTTTGCGATGATTCCGCCGGTCTGACTCGGCGCGAACTCCCCCTGGCGGAGGTCGATTCGCTTGCTTCGAGAGGCCATTCGGGCCGCGAGGGCCGCCGACCGGGCAAAGCGCCCGATGCCGCCTTCTCCGGCTCCGGGCCCTGGCGGGAGGGGGACTTGAGAGACCTCGGCGTGCAGGCGCTCGGCGAGCCACGCCGCGGCGTTCTCGTCCGTCGCGACCTCGCCGGCGAGGAGGATTCGAGAGGGCTCGGGGCCTCCGCTCGCACGGTGGCTGATCATCGTGCGGTTGAGTTCCGCTTCGAGTTGGCCGCTCGCGGCGTGGCTGACACCCCGAGAAAGGGTGCGTGCCATTTCGCAGCGACCGTTGCGAAGCATGCAGAGGTTGGTCTCCGTCGTGCCCACCTCGACGATGAGCAAAGACTCTCCCGTGGAGAGTGAGGGGATGAGCTCGGCGAGGCCATCGAGGGCGGCCGCGCCCACGGCGAGCTCTCGCGGGTCGATTCCGATGGCTTGGAGGGCGTCGAGGCGCTCTCGGACTTTCTCCGAGGGCACCGCCGCCGCGAGCAGCCGCACCTCACCGTCGACCATGTCGATCGGCTGGTGGTCGATGACCGCGTCTTCCGGCGCGAAGGGCAGGAGTGTCTCGAGTTCGAAGGGCAGGACCTCGGCGGCCCGCTTCGCCGCACCCGCGGGCAAGGACACTACTCGCAGTGACGCATGGCGCCCGTCCAGGGAAGCCACGATACGATCCGGGGGCCGCCCGATGGCAGCGAGGAGCGTCGCCACGGCTTCGCGCTGGGCCTCGACCTGTCCCTCCTCTTCGGTGGCCGCGGCGATGGGCACCTCGAAGTAGCCCTCCAACTCGACGCGCTTGAACCCGGTGCGGAGGAGGGTTCCTCGCGCCGCGGAGTTTGATATGTCGATGCCCAGTATGCGTGCCATGACTCAGTCGACCCGGTAGTGGTGAAGAATGCCCAGCGTGGGCATCGAACCCGCGTTCGGCGGGGGTGGTGTCCAGCGGTTGTGGAAGTTGACGATGGTCTTGATACGAACCTGGCTTCGCCCCGCGAAGCCCGTGGCCTCGATGTACAGGATGGAGGCGCCGGTCAGGAAGCTGCGCGTGATCTCGCGGCGCTGGTCCTGGGGGATCGCGATCGGCGTGAAGAGCAGCGGGTTGTCTGGGCCGAGCATCGCCAGGATGCTCGGGTAGAGGTCCCGAGCGCCGCCTCCGCCCTCGAGGAAGGTGAGGAAGTCCGCGGAGCGCGTAAAGAGAGGAATCGGAATGAGCGACCGGATGGTCGTGATCAGCTGTACGAACTTTGCGGCCTCGAGGGGATTCGAGCAGAGGCTCACCCCTTCGATGAAGGAGCAGAGCCGGGCGAGGAGGACCTCCGGGGGAGCAGAGTTCGCGTTGACCGCTCCCGAGCCGTAGATGGTCACCGTTCGCGCCGTGGGGTCGTCGGGCCTCAGTTGAATGAAGGTGGACCAGAAGTCGTCGCCGACGCCGCGGATCAGGCGCAGCTCTTCGATGGAGTCGTAGGGGGCGTTCTTGATCCGATAGGGGTCGGGGAAGGAGCTGTAGACGTCGTCCTCGGCCCCGGCGACGTCGACGGTGGCGGCCCCGGGGTCGAAGATGGTGCGCTGCGAGTCCTGGTCCCACCAGTCGATGACCGCGCTCACCACGTCGAGACGCGAGGTGGTCCTCCCGTCGGCGTCGGGACGCTCGAAGAGCGGGTCGTAAGGGCTCGGCGAGGCATATCCCCCCATCAGCGCAAAGAGCTGCATCGCGTTGCCCCGCCGGGCCTGGTCGCCGTCGCGGGCGAGGGGGTCGTTGACGTTGATCATCGAGTTTTCGGCGATCGCTTGGATCTCGCAGGTTGCCGGGTTGTCTTCGAAGCCCTGGGCGGTGCCGAAGTCCATGCCCATCGACGTGCCGGCGTCGTTTGCGCGTTCCATGTTGCAGAACGGCATCAATATCTCGGTCGCCATCTGCCAAACCGGGATCTGGGGCGGCGCGCGCCCGACCATCATCTGAAACATCGGAGCGAGGGTCTGGCGGATCTGCGGCTCGACGCCGACCAGGAGACGGGTGAGATTCACTGCGCTCTTGGCCATGTACTCGGCCTGGAGCCGGTCTCGCTGGCTGGTCGCGACCGCGAAGGCGGTGCTCGTGTTTTCGTGCATGTCGGCCACGAAGACCGCCAGGATGGCGACCGCGCTCAGCACCATGATCAGGGCCACACCGCGCTCTCGCTCGTCGCGGGGTTGCCCTGGACGTCGACTCCTTCGACGACGTCGCCCGGAGTCACCCGACGCCGCGAGCTCGATTCCGCGTATCTGGGCGAGGCGGGTCATGGGTTGTAGATCGCGTGGTTCAGGGCCCAGGTGATGGGGATGTTGGTGCGCGTTGCGAAGACCCTCTCGCGCCGTGGGTTCCGGAGGTCCGGGACCGTCAGCATGATCTTCACCTGGTACGGGAGGCGGTTTGGCTGAGCGCTGATCTGCGTCGTATCCCAGTGCCGCGTCCACTCCTTGGTCTCGATGTCGTAGAACTCGAGCTGAAAGTCCTCGATGTCTTCGACCATGATTTGCACCCGCCCTCCTTGGAGGGGGTCGTCGTCGACGCGGTTTTGCTCGCGGCGCGCGAGGACCTTGATCGAGCTGTCGTCGGGGTGCCGGGTGACGAAGTAGCTCAGCTCGTTCTGGTCGGATTCGTGGGCGTCTCGGAAGAGGCGTTGGTGCGAAAATGAGGTGAAGTCGAGGCGATCGCCGTTGCTGCGGTCGTGGCCGATGAACGCGGTACGCACGGTGATGAGGCCGGGGTTGTCGTTTACCTGTGCCGAGACGTAGGCCATCGAGATTTCGCGCGCCATGCGCTCGAGCGCCATGCGGATGACGTGGTAGCGATCGGCCTCTTCTTCGACGATCCGTTTGTTCCGGGCCGTCTGGGTGAAGCCCTGCCAAATCATGACGGAGATCATCGACAGGATGGCGATGGAGACCATCGCCTCGATGAGGGTGAAGCCGTGCTGGCTCCGCGATCCCGAACTGTGGCGCCGAGTTCGCATCAGATGTCGGTCCCTCCGATGCCGGGTTCGGCTACCAGGTACTGGACGACGTCGAACTCGTGCTGGCGGCCGCCTTCACTCCAGCGGACAGTGACCTTCGCCCGTCGGATCTGCGCCTCGATGGCGGGCTGGAGGATGGGGTAGGCGTAGGTCATCGCGAGCTCGGTGATCATGTCGCCGCCGCCGCCACCCATGCCCGAGAGCATGTCATCGACCTTGCCTTCGCCGCTTGCGAGGTCGTCGATGGCGCTCGTCGCGCTCTCGTCGCCACCTTCGTCGCCGTCGTTCATCCCGGCGCCATCGCCCTCGAGCTGCTCCTGCGGGAGCTCCACGAGCTCGACTATCCACTCGCACTCGAAGCCCTCGACTTCACCGTCTTCGCAGCACTCGTCCACCTCGGTGAGCTCGATCGCCGGGAAGCTCCCGTCCTCGATGATGCGCTCTTCGATCTCGCCCATCTTGCAGCGTGCGAGGAGCGCCGCGACGGTGGTCTTCCGGGCGCGGTGGGCCACCTTGATGGCGGTGCCCTGGCTCGCGAAGATGGCCGTGAGGGAAATCGAG